>JBCCOV010000125.1:0-14866 GCA_039039985.1 Pseudomonadota bacterium
ACAGGGTGGACCGGCACTGCAGTCAAGCTCGGTGACTATGTCTTCGTCGGTTCCGTTGGCGGGTACGTCTACGCTCTTGACGCGCAGCAGGGGACGCTCAAGTGGCGGCTGCGCGGCGGCGGCATGTTCAAAGGCTCGCTCTGCGCCTTCGAAAACCGCCTCTATATTGGAAACACCGACAACCTTTTGAGATGTATTGATGCTGAGACCGGTCGCATTATCTGGCGGGTCAACACGGGCAAGGATCTCGATTCATCGCCGTGCGTTATTGATGGGCGATTATACATTGCCGGCGAGAACGGCAACCTGCGCTGTCTTGACCCGCGCACCGGGCGTCAGATTTGGAAGCGGTTCGTTGGCGGGATCGGTCCTGGAACACTGCCGGGCTCAAACGGCTCCGAAACGTCCCCCGCAGTCGCGGATGACGAAGTCTATACCGCAACGTACGACGGCATCCTCTGGTCGGTTGATGCACGAACCGGAGATGTGCGCTGGAAAGCGTTGACCGGGGATGACACCGACGCCTCGCCGGTCGTTTACGATGAGTTCGTCTATGCGGCCGCTGAAGAGCGTGCGCCGTACATCAATTGCTATGCGCGGGAAACCGGACGTCGCGTGTGGCGCTACGACGGGTCAGCCCGCGGCTACTATTCAACGCCCGCCATTGTCGATGACCGCGTCTACGCAGGCGCCGAGGATGGCCGCGTTCACTGTGTCGCCGCGCGCTCCGGAAAGCCGATTTGGACGTTCCAGACCCGTGCACCGGTTTGGTCATCACCATGCGTGGTTGACGGCAAAGTCATCGTCGGCTCACGCGACCATCACGTGTACTGCATCGATGCCGGTGACGGTCGTGAGGTCTGGAAAGTGCGCCTCGACGGTCGCGTTATCTCCTCACCCTGCATTGTCGACGGCACAATCTGGATCGGCACGGCCACGGGCTACTTCTACTGCTTGGCGGCCTAAGCTGGATCCGACGGGACACGTCTGCGGCTTTCAATCATCGATCACTGCACCGCCGATGAAACGCGTCTTGCCGCGAACGAGGGCAACGGTATCGCCGTTGGCCTCGTTCCAAAGCCTGACGTCGTACACACCGTTGCGGCCCTCGCGCCAAACCTCGATAGCCTCGGCGACAAGACGGTCGCCAATCAGGCCCGGAGCAACCCAGTGAATCTCGGCCGACGCCGAAACGCCACGAACGTTCTGAGCCGCGTTGGCCGTGAACCCGAAGCACAGGTCGGCCAGGGTGAACACCAACCCACCTTGCATTACGTCGAACGTGTTCGCGAACTCCGGTGTGATGGCCATCGCCAAGCGCGTACGCCCACGCTCAGCCGTAACAATTTCGATCCCAAGCTCGAGAAATGCCGGATTTCGGTCGGCCATCCAATGCACAATTTCGAGCGCGGATGGCCGTTGCGGTTCATCGGCTTGCACAGGTTGACTGTCGGACACGGCAACCCAGGTCCGGATCAGGATTTATCGGCGTTGTTCAGACGCGCCAAAAGGCTCGACGTGTCCCAGCGCCCGCCGCCCATTTTCTGGACCTCTGAGTAGAACTGATCGACCAGAGCCGCGGCCGGCAGCGACGCGCCATTACTGCGCGCTTCGGCAAGGGCGATGTCGAGGTCTTTCCGCATCCAGTCGACAGCAAAACCGAAGTCGTACTTGCCGTCGCCCATTGTCTGCCACCGGTTCTCCATCTGCCAGGAGCCCGCGGCGCCTTTCGATATGGTCTCCATAACAGCTGGTAGATCCAGCCCGGCCTTCTGTGCCATATGGATGCCTTCCGAGAGACCTTGCACCAACCCTGCAATGCAGATCTGGTTGACCATCTTACAGATCTGCCCGGATCCGGTCGGCCCGATGAGCGTGACCTGGCGCGCATAGGCGTCAATCACCGGCTTGGCGCTGTCGAAAACGGATTGCTCGCCGCCAACCATGACCGTAAGCACACCGTTCTCTGCACCGGCCTGCCCGCCCGATACGGGTGCGTCGAGAAATCCGAAGCCTTTTTCGGCTGCTGCTGCGTTGAGTTCGCGGGCCACGTTGGCAGACGCCGTTGTATTGTCGATGAACACCGCGCCGGACTTCACGCCATGAAATGCGCCATTCTCGCCGATTGTCACGGAGCGCAGATCATCGTCGTTGCCCACGCAGCAGAACACGTAGTCGGCGCCGTCGGCCGCCTCTTGCGGCGTTGGTGCGGCGCGGCCTGCGCCGTATTCAGCAACCCACTTGTCCGCCTTGGTCAACGTTCGATTGTAGACCGTGACGTCGTGGCCGCCTTTCTTCAACAGGTGGCCGGCCATCGGATATCCCATCACGCCCAGACCAATGAATGCGACCTTCGCCATTGCGCGTCTCCGTCCCTTACCAATCTCTTCAAGTCGTAAAGGCGTCTTAGCCGGCTTAACGGCTCGCGGACAAGGCCGGAGCGGCCGATCGCCCAATCGCGTTGGCCGCGACAAGCACTATGGTGCGGTGAGTGGCAACACATTCGAGTGTTTCACTTGGCCCAGCGCGAAGCTGGATTCGATGTTGGCAATCCCATCCAACCGCGTCAGCGTGTCTTTCACGAAGCGCTCGTAGTCGGCCAGGTCTCGCGCAACGACGCGCAGGAGATAGTCGCGCGGCCCCGTCATCAGGTAGCATTCCAGCACTTCCGGGCATCGACGCACAGCGGTCTCAAACCGCTCCATCGAGGCTTCATCCTGGCGCTCAAGCTTGATCGAAACAAAGACGCTGACCGGAAGGCCAACCCAGACCTGGTCCACCAGTGCCGTATAGCCGCGAATGATGCCGGACTGCTCCAACAGGCGGAGGCGGCGGAGGCATGGCGATGGCGTCAAGCCAATCGACTCTGCTAGTTCGGAGACCGTGATGCGGCCGTTCTCTTGCAGGGCTGCAAGAATGCGCCTGTCGACATTATCCAACGTAAAACTGGCCATTTTCGCCACTCATAGCTCCAAGAATGGCAATATCCGCCAAACCTCACTGAATTCCTAGTCGAATTTGCAAACCCCGTGCGCGGGACATGTTGTATGCTCCAGCGCGAACCAGGAGTCACATATGGGCAGCGCCATCCAGCCAATTGCGCCGACGCTCGCAGACGTGGAGGCGGCCGCAAAACGCATTTCCGGCGCCGTCGCGGTGACGGATTGCGACTACAGCCGCACACTGTCGGCCATGACCGGCGCCGAGATCTGGCTGAAGTTTGAGAACCTGCAGTTTACCAGCAGTTTCAAGGAACGGGGGGCGCTCAACCGCATGTTGGCCCTCAGCGATAAGGAGCGGGTGCGAGGCGTCATTGCAATGTCCGCCGGCAACCATGCCCAAGGTGTCGCCTATCACGCCGCCCGCCTGGGCATTCCGGCCGTCATCGTGATGCCGGAGGGAACGCCGTTTGTAAAAATCGAAAACACGCGACGCCTTGGCGCCCAGGTCGTGGTCACCGGCACGACGCTGGAAGATGCCGCTGCGGCTGCCCATGACCGGGCCAAGCGCGACCAGCTGCTGTTCGTCCACCCCTATGATGATGATCGCATCATTGCCGGGCAGGGCACGATCGCACTCGAGATACTCGACGTCGTTCCGGATCTCGACGTGCTGGTGGTGCCGATTGGCGGTGGCGGCCTCATCTCTGGCATCGCGATCGCCGCCAAGGCCAAGCGCCCTGATATCCAGATCATTGGCGTGCAGGCCGCGCTGGTGCCCGCGGCCTACAACAGGATCAAAGGCACCACACTCCCAATGCGTGCGGATACGCTGGCAGAGGGCATTGCGGTTAAGGCACCGGCGCCGCGAACGCTTGCCATCATCCGCGAGTTGGTCAGCGACATCGTTCTGGTCGATGAGCCAACACTCGAGCGGGCGGTTGCCACTCTGATCGAGATTGAAAAGACGGTCGTGGAAGGCGCCGGCGCGGCCGGCCTGGCCGCGGTATTATCCGAGCCGGCGCGGTTTGTCGGCCAGAGGGTCGGGCTTGTCTTGTGTGGTGGAAACATCGACACGCGCCTTCTGGCAAGCGTGCTCACCCGAGAACTCGCACGCGTGGGCCGCCTAGCGGAATTGATCATCGATATACAGGATAGACCGGGCCAACTGGCGCGCGTCGCTGACGTGATCGGTGAAGCCGGTGCGAACATTGTCGAGGTCGCACACCAGCGCACGTTCACCGACTTGCCGGCGAAAGCGACCATCCTGGAAGTCGTGATCGAAACCCGAGACAGGACCCACCTGGACGATACGGTGCGCGCGCTGCGTGCGGCCGGGTTTGATCTGAAAGTCAACACGTCCGATCGCGGGGAACGCCCATGAGAACGATTGGCTTGATCGGCGGCATGAGCTGGGAGAGCACACGCCTTTACTACGCCGCGATCAATGAAGAGGTGCGCCGGCGCGAGGGTGGGCTGCACTCCGCAGATATGATGATCCATTCCGTCGATTTTGCACCGATTGCCGAGATGCAGGCAGCCGGGCAATGGGATATGGCGGGCGATTGCCTCGTCGAGTCCGCGAAGCGGTTAGCGCGCGCTGGCGCCGAGTGCATCGCGGTTGCCACAAACACCATGCATAAGCTGGCGCCGCGCATCTCAGAAGCGGTGCCGCTTCCGTTCATTCACATTGCCGATGCGACATGCAACGCGCTGATCGCCGCCGGGCGCCGGCGTCCGTTCCTGATGGCAACGCGCTTCACAATGGAACAGGACTTCTACACCGGGGTCCTCCGCAGCCGCGGGCTCGACGTTCAGATCCCCAGCGAAACGGACCGCGAGACCATTCACCGCATTATCTACGACGAACTGTGCCAAGGGGCCATTCGAGACACGTCCCGCGATGCCTACGTACAAATCACCGAACGCGCCGCCGCACAGGATGCCGATTGCATCATCCTCGGTTGCACGGAGGTCGGCCTGTTGCTCTCAGACGCCAACGCAGCTTTGCCGACATTCGACACGACCCTGATCCACGCGCGCGCCTTAGCTGATTTCGCGCTTGGCTCACCTTCATCAGCCGCATCAACAACCTGATCCTTCGGGAGCCGCTATCATGGACGGAAGCGCGACCAACCAGTCTCATCCGAAATCGTACTCTGACGATACGCTTGCGATGCTGCGCGAGCTCGCGCGCAAGGTGCTCTGGCTTTCCACCTATACGATCCATCATGCCAATCACGAAATCGCGCGTGATGACGGGGTCAAGGTCGGCGGGCACCAGGCGTCGTCAGCGTCGTTGGCGACGATCATGACGGCGCTCTACTTCCATGAGTTGCGGCCGGAGGACAGGGTTGCCGTGAAACCCCACGCGAGCCCCGTCTTTCACGCCATTCAATACATGCTGGGGCAGCAGTCCGTCGAGAACCTCAAGAACTTCCGGGGGTTCGGTGGCGCACAGAGTTATCCCTCGCGCACGAAGGACGCCGACGACGTCGACTTCTCGACCGGATCCGTCGGCCTCGGCGTCGCGATGACGGGGTTCGCAAGCCTGGTGCAGGACTACGTCCACGCAAAAGACTGGCATACGGATTGGCCGAAGGGCCGAATGATCTCGTTGATGGGCGACGCCGAAATCGACGAAGGCAATATCCACGAGGCGCTTCTCGAGTATTGGAAGCACGGCCTGACCAATACGTGGTGGATTGTCGACTACAACCGCCAGAGTCTCGACAGTGTTGTCTCCGACCAGCTGTTCATGAAGGTCGCCGGACTGTTTGAGAACCTCGGCTGGAAGGTTGTCCTCATCAAGTACGGGAAGCTGCTTGAAGCGGTCTTCCGGCAGCCGGGCGGCGACCGCATCCGGCAGTGGATTGATGAATGTCCGAACGATCTCTACTCGGCGCTTGTGTTTCAGGGTGGCGCCGCATTTCGCGAGCAAATGACAGCAGACCTTGCAGGCGACGACGACGCGCTTGGAATTGTCGCCAACCATGACGATGCGGAATTGGCGCGTCTTATGACCAATCTGGGTGGGCACGATCTCGAGACCGTGCTGGAGACGTTTGCCGCGGCACCAACCGACAAACCCGTCTGCTTTATCGCCTACACCATTAAGGGCCTGGGCCTGCCGTTTGCCGGACACAAGGACAACCATGCCGGCCTGATGACAAAAGGACAAATGGACGGATTCCGAACGGAACAGGGCATCGCCGTCGGCGACGAGTGGGATCGCTTTGCCGGGCTGTCCATCGCGCCAGCCGTCATCAACCGCTTTCTTGAGGATGTTCCGTTTCGCGCCAAAGGCCAGCGCCACCTTCATGCACCGGCCGTTCCCGTACCGGAGCAGTTCGCGCCCCCCGCTGATCAAAGGACGTCGACCCAGGCCGGTTTCGGCAAACTTCTCGATGGTATCGCGCGTGGCGGCGGACCGCTGGCCGATCGGATTGTCACAACGTCACCCGACGTGACCGTGTCAACCAATCTCGGACCATGGGTCAACCGCAGAGGCCTGTTCTCGCTCAGATCGCGAGAGGACGTCTTCAAGGAACGCGGTTTGATGAGCCCGCAGAAGTGGGAAATGAGCCCCAATGGTCAGCACATCGAACTCGGCATAGCGGAAATGAACTTGTTCCTTCTGCTTGGCGCAGCGGGCCTATCCCATAGCCTGTTTGGCGAGCGCCTGATCCCTGTGGGAACGCTCTATGACCCGTTCATCTCCCGCGGCCTCGATGCCCTGAATTATGCCTGTTATCAGGATGCACGCTTTATCCTGGCCGCGACGCCATCCGGCATCACACTGGCGCCGGAAGGCGGGGCGCATCAGTCGATCGCCACGCCGCTGATCGGCTTGACGCAAGACGGCCTTGCGTCCTTTGAACCCGCCTTCGTCGACGAACTTGCGATCATCTTGCACTGGGCAATGGCCTACATCCAGCGCGATGGCCGTGAAGATACCGAACAACATTGGCATCGGGACGAGAAAGGCGGATCGGTCTACCTGCGTCTGTCAACCCGGCCGATTGACCAGCTGCCGCGCACGGTCTCAGAGACGTTGCGCGACGATATCGTATCCGGCGGATATTGGCTGAGGCAGCCGGACGCCGGCACAACCCTGGCCATCGTCTATACTGGCGCCGTTGCACCCGAAGCGATCCGCGCGGCTGGCCTGCTTGCGGAAGACAAGCGCGGCGTCGGTATTCTCGCAGTTACATCAGCCGATCGCCTATCAGCGGGGTGGCACGGCGCCGAGCGCGCCCGCGAACACGGACGTGCCGATGCGGCCAGCCATGTCGAAAATCTGCTGAGCGCGCTCCCACGCGATGCCAAGATTATCTCGGTCTGCGACGCACATCCTGAGACGCTATCGTGGATTGGTGCTGTCCAAGGCCACAAGGTTCGCGCCCTGGGCGTCGAGCACTTTGGACAGTCCGGTTCTGTGCCCGAGCTTTATGCGCACTACGGCATCGACACCAACGCGATACTTGCCGCAGCTGAGGGCTTGATATCGAAGCGCGTGCGCTATCGTGAAATTTAAGCTGAGCTGAAAACGGGAACTGCCATCGAGCACGAACCGTTGGGACAACGTTGGGGGTAACCGCGCGAGGCGGGGCCGTCAGGTAGGTCCGCCGCTCCCTCACAGGGAGCTACAATAAGGCCCCTGCAAGCTATAGCGAACCGTCAGGCCCCGCCAAACTGATCCTACCGCTTGGCTTGCTGGTTGCGCAAGCATCTGGAACAACGGACGGCGGATAAAAGTGGACCGCAAGTGGGCCGCTTCATAAGGAACACGCGGATGAGCTGGATCAGCGATCTGAATGAACTTGAAGCGATTTATGGCAACCCTGGCAAAGCGGCAACGGTCAAAGTCGCGGCATCGATCACGGAGACTTACGGAAAATTAATCGCGGCATCACCGTTTTTGATCCTGGCAACAGCCGGCACCGACGCATTGGACTGCTCGCCACGCGGAGAGCAGGGGCCGGTTGTACGCGTTCAAGATCCCACAACCCTGTTGTTGCCGGATCGGCGCGGCAACAATCGGATCGACAGTTTGCGCAACATCGTTCGCGATCCTCGCATTGGACTACTGTTTCTCATTCCGGGCTCCGGAACCACGCTTCGCGTGAACGGCACCGCGCGGATTTCGCGCGATGAAACGCTTCTCCAATCGTTTGCCGTTGACGGCCATGAGCCACGAACGGTCATTGTTGTCACGGTCGGTTCTGTCTTCTTTCAGTGCGCACGCGCGATTGTCCGATCACGGATCTGGGACCCGGAGTCTCACGTGCCGGAGGACGCGATTCCGACGCCGGGCCATATCCTGGAAGCGCAGTCGCAGGCGATAATCGATGCCGCGGCCTATGATGCGGAATGGCCGGAGCGCGCCCGCCGCACACTGTGGTAGCCGCAGTTCAGATTGTGCGCTGTCTTATGAACGTCCGAACCGAGCGAAGAAGCGGATTGCCGTCGGCGCATTCCACCACTAGGTTCCGCGCCTACGCGCGCAATCGAGGATCGTAATCATGATCGACTTCTATACTTGGTCAACTCCAAACGGACGCAAAGTCTCGATCCTCTTGGAGGAGTTGGGCCTCCCATATACTACCCACGCAATCAACATTACGAAGGACGAGCAATTTGCTCCCGACTTCCTGGCAATCTCGCCGAACAATAAGATACCGGCGATTGTCGATCGTGACGCGGACATCGCGCTGTTCGAGTCTGGCGCCATCATGGTCTATCTGGCTGAAAAGACAGGCCGTTTTCTGCCGTCCGCTGGCGAGCCGAGAGCCCGCGCCATGGAGTGGCTGATGTGGCAGATGGGCGGTGCTGGCCCGATGCTCGGCCAGGTCCATCACTTCGTTAAGTTTAATGCTGGCAAGGCGCCCTACGCCGAGGAGCGTTTCAGCAAGGAGGCGCGGCGTCTTTACGGTGTGCTCGATAAGCGCCTGAGCGATCACGAGTTTGTAGCCGGAGACTATTCGATCGCAGATATGGCGACTTGGCCGTGGATCTCCCGTTTCGAATGGCAGCAGATCGATCTGAATGAGTTTCCCAACGTGATGCGGTGGTATAAGGTTATGGCAGCTCGAGAGGCGGTGCAGAAAGGGTACGACGTACCCGTGCCGCAGTCCGGCATCCCGATGCCGTCTTGACGATGACAGGCTCAGCTTTGCTTGGCAAAGCGTGAATATAGTCGCGACGTGGAACACGCTAAAGGATGGCGGGAATGTCCAGGGAATTGAACTTTGAAGGGGTCATTGCGCCGGTCCTGACGCCATTCGGCGAGGACGGAGCGCCCGACTCCGAACGTTTTGTCGAACATGCCATGTGGCTGTTGGACAATGGCTGCAACGCGCTGGCCCCGTTTGGCACGACAAGCGAGGCAAACTCGATCGGGCTCGACGAGCGCATGGAACTGCTCGAGGACCTGGTCGATGCCGGCGCGGAGCCGACTGCGATGATGCCGGGTACGGGAACTTGCGCCGTTTCAGACACAGTCATGCTGACGCAGCACGCGCTTGATCTCGGTTGCGGCGGTGTGCTGATGCTGCCGCCGTTTTACTACAAGAACCCGAGTGACGAGGGCCTGTTCCGCTACTTCGCCGAGGTCATTGAAGAAACAGCGGACGAAAACCTATCGATCTATCTCTATCATATCCCGCAGGTATCGGGCATCGGCTTCTCGATTGATCTGGTCAAACGGCTGAAGTCCGAATTTCCTGAAACGATTATCGGTCTAAAGGACTCGTCCGGCGACTGGGATAACATGAAGGCACTTCTCACCGAGGTGCCGGAGTTGGAGATGTTCCCGGGATCCGAGCTGTTCCTGCTCGATGGCCTTCGCAACGGTGCTGCCGGGGTCATTTCTGCGTCTGCAAATGTGACGGCAGACAAGCTGCGGCTGCTCTATGACGACTTTGCAGTTGAAGACGCAGACGCACAGCAGGCGAAAATCTCTGCACTCCGGAAGGCGATACAAGGTTTTCCGATGATCCCGGTTCTGAAAGCGATCGTGGCACACTACCGGCAAGATCCCGGTTGGGCCCTGGTGCGTCCGCCGTTCGAGGCACTGCCCCCGGCAGAGGCCGAAAAGGCAGTGGTCATGCTGGCGCAGGATCATGGTTTGAAGTTGGATGTATCGATCGCAGCCTAATTTGCGGCGGTCATCCTCAAGTCTCGTCTCTCAACCGACTCACAAAAAGAAAGCCCTCCCGTGTGGGAGGGCTGAGAAGGTTAAGGAGAGATCAAGACAAAAACTCAAGGCGCGTCCGGTCACTGACGTTCGCGTTCGACCCATTCAACATTCGTGCCACTTACGCTATACCAGGATACTCTGGACGTGGTAATTGCAGACCAAAGCATTAAACCGCCAGCAATCGCAAAGCACCCATACGCGCACAATTTTGCGATACTCTTATTCGGTTTAATCGGATCCAGATCCATTGCGGTAGGCGTCCATGAAACTTATGGATCTGTATACCGAATGAATTTGTGGTTGTCGACCTGTTTAGAATAGCAGGCTTAATGCTCAAAAGTGTATTTTAAGAGTTTATTAGTCATCCGTCATTGAATGGTATTGGCAATTTTTTGCTAATTCGTTGATGGAGAAAACCTGATAGGCACGGCCGCACAACTCGGACGTCGAAGTTGTACGGCCGCGATAGACTCAAGCTCGGCTGCGTAGGCCGCTGATTGTTTGCTTCGGCGAAATCGCCTCCGGATCTGTCTTGAGTTCAATGATTGCAGGCGCATTTGCAGACAGCGCCCGGTCCAAGGCAGCGCCAAAGTCCTCTGTTCGCGTCACTGTCTCGCCATGGGCGCCGAAACACTGTGCAAAGGCGGCGAAGTCGGGGTTTTTCAACTCGGTTGCAATGACCCTTTTCGGATAATCGCGCTCCTGATGCATCCGAATGGTGCCGTAGATGCCGTTGTTCACGACAATCGTCACAACGTTCGCGCCATATTGAGCCGCGGTTGCCAGTTCTTGGCACGTCATCATGAAACACCCATCGCCGGCGAGTGCGATAACGGGACGATCTGGCGCCGCGATCTTTGCGGCAATGGCTGCCGGCAGACCGTAACCCATTGATCCAGACGTCGGCGCCAGCTGTGTCCGCCAGCCCTTGTAGGCATAATAGCGATGGAGGAAGGCTGCGTAGTTACCCGCGCCGTTGCAGATAACGGCGTCATCCGGAAGCAAATCTGACAGTTTGGCAATCACCTGGTCGAGTTTCACATCACCCGGTACGCCCAGCGGTTCCAGGCTTGCAAGAAACACGTCCCGCAGGCGTTGCACCTGCTCTGCGGCACCAGTGCGCGCTTGGACGTCGAGCTCGGACAGGGCCGATACAAACTCGTCGGCCGATGCGGCAATGGGAATGTCAGACCGATAGACCGTACCGAGTTCAGACGGATCAGGGTGCACATGAACCAGCGTCTGCTTTGGCTGAGGAATATCCAGGAGCGTGTAGCCGCTCGATGTCATTTCACCAAAGCGCGCCCCGATGGTGAGAAGAACGTCGGCCGACCGCACGGCGTCTGCGAGTTCCGGTTCCACGCCGATACCGACGCAGCCCACGTAGTTCTGGTGCCGGTTGTCGACGTAGTCCTGACAGCGAAACGCTGATGCAACCGGAATCTGCGTGCGTGCCGCGAAGTCCTGAAGGCGATCGCGGGTCTCCACCGACCAGCCAGGGCCGCCAACAACAATCAACGGCCGCTCAGCCGACGAAAGGCGCGTCTGCAACTCACGCATAGCGGTGGGCTGGGGTGCAGCCGCCGCAGGGCGGGCTGCAGGGGCGACGACATCCGTGCCCGAGGCACCCGCGAGCATGTCCTCCGGCAGGCCGAGGACGACAGGGCCGGGCCGTCCGGATTGGGCCACATGGAACGCGCGGCTGACGTACTCCGGAATACGCTTGCTGTCCCGGATGACGGCCGCCCACTTCACGAACGTGCCGAACAGACCGCCGACATCGACTTCCTGGAACGCCTCTCGGTCTTCGTGATCGCTTGCCGGCATGCCGAGAAACAGGACCATTGGCGTCGAGTCCTGCTGCGCGACGTGCAAACCACTCATCGCATTCGCAGCGCCTGGGCCGCGCGTCACGAAACAGATGCCTGGGCGTCCGGTGAACTTGCCCCAGGCCTCCGCCATCATGGCCGCGCCGCCTTCCTGACGGCAGATGATCGTTTGAATTCCGTCCGCCTCGTGAAAACCATCGAGCGCTGCCAAAAAACTCTCGCCCGGCACTGTGAAGATTGTCGAAACGCCCTGCGCTTCAAGTTGCTGCACCAGACTGCGTCCACCGTGTGCCAAAGCCTCATCCTCCGATGATATGTCGATTTGCTCTCCCGCAAGACAGTACCGCCACAGGCGCTAGAATTGAAACTCTGCAGGCGCATGAGTGCCCCAAAACAGGGCGCATTGCTGCAATGCGTGCTTTACATTTGGCACGATACCCACTAGACGCGATGGCCCTCTGGGAAACCTGTGCCGCGCGACACTCGCGCTTTGACTGTCGAGGATATCCGCGATGGACCGCTATGCGTCTGCATTAGCTTTTCTTGCCGCAAACAAGCCCAACCGACCTGTGCTCGGATTGCGGCCGCACGCTGCCGCACGCGCCGCTCGATGGTTTCTGGACTCGTTCCCTGGTGAGGTGGCCTATGCCTATAAGGCCAATAACTCGGTGTTTTTGCTCGGTGCGTTGTATGGTGCGGGTATCCGGAATTTTGATGTCGCATCACTGCCGGAGCTGGAGGACGCGGCCACGATCCCGGGCGCAACGCTGCATTTCATGCACCCTGTGAAGTCCCGCACCGCAATACGCCGGGCGTATCATGAGTGCGGCGTGCGACGATTCGCGCTCGATAGCATGGACGAGTTGCGCAAGATCCAGGACGAAACAAGCCACGCGACGGACCTGAAACTCTTCGTCAGGCTCGCCGTGCCGGCCAAGAACTCAAGCATTCCTCTGGAGCGCAAATTCGGCATTGCCGGCCCGGACGCGGTCGAATTGCTTCAGGCGTGCCGCCAAGCCTGCGACGACCTCGGCGTCACCTTTCACGTCGGCTCACAAACCGCGACACCGGATTCGTACGTCACAGCGCTTCAGACCGCGCGCAAGGTCATTGTCGAGGCCGGTGTCGTGATCGACGCCGTCGACGTCGGCGGCGGCTTTCCGGCCCGCTACGATGCCCAAGGCCCTGCCCCGCTGAGCGAATTTGTCGAGACCATCGAAACCCATTTCGAGGATATGCCGGTGAGTCACGACTGCGCGCTCATTTGCGAGCCCGGCCGCGCGCTGACCGCAGAGGCCGAGAGCCTGATCGTGCGCGTCGATGCTCGGCGTGGGAATGAGCTGTTTATCAATGACGGCGCCTACGGAGGCCTGTTTGACGCGGCCCACTTCGGGTTCAACTTCCCGGTGCGACTGCTGCGCGAAGACACGCCAAAGGACGCCCTGCTTGAACCCTTCATTCTCTGGGGGCCGACGTGCGACTCGGTCGACCGCATGGACGGACCGTTCTATCTCCCCGGCAACGTTCAGGAAGGGGACTACATCGAGTTCGGCAACATGGGCGCCTACGTCCGCGCGATTGCCGGCCGGTTCAACGGCTACGGCGACTACGACGAAGTGATCTTCGACGACCCACCGATGTTCTCGATGTTTGAGAGTGCGACCGGCCACCTCGCGCAGCACGCATAGCCCGGCCGCGCGACCATGCTCACCTATGCCCGGCCGGAACAGAGTTTTCTGGAACCTGATCGTATCGACGTCGATCGTCCCGACAGTGCACAGGCCGTTGTGATTCCCTTTGGGCTTGAAGCAACGGTCAGTTACGGCGGCGGTACGGCGAAAGGGCCGGAAGCCATTCTGGCCGCCAGTCACCAGCTCGAGCTGTTCGACGAGGAATTCTGGCGCGAACCCTACCAGGACTACGGCATCGCCACCCTCGAGCCGCCGGTGATTGCCAAAGACCAGGCCGCGGCCATCGCCCAGATCGGAGACCTCGTCGGGCACGTGCTTTCGGCGAACCGATTTCCCCTCGTGCTCGGCGGCGAACATGCACTCACGGCCGGCACTGTTCGACCGTTCCTGCAACGTTATCCGGATCTCGCGGTCCTCCAGTTCGATGCACATGCCGACTTGCGAGATGGCTACCTGGGCGAACACTACTCGCATGCCTCGGCCATGCGACGGGTCCTCGATCATGCCGGCGTTGACATCATTTCCGTTGGCATCCGCGCACTGAGTGCCGAGGAGGCCGCGTTCTATCACAGCCATCGCGACCGCATCGCAATCCACTTCGCGAAGGACATGACGTCGTGGTCGCTGGACGAGATCGTCGCTCCGCTTGCCGGCCGGCCCGTCTACGTGACGTTTGACGTTGACGGCCTGGACGGCGCGTCCATGCCGGCCACCGGAACGCCGGTGCCTGGCGGCCTAAGCTATTGGCAGGTGCTTGAGATTCTGCGCAAGACCGCTCACGCCGCGACACTCGTGGGGGCCGACGTCGTCGAACTCGCGCCACGAGACGGGCTGCACGTTTGCGATTATACCGCCGCTGCCATTGCCTATAAGATTATGAGCTATGCGCTGTCGCGCCCGTTGCCGGCGTAGGATTGGCAGGGCCGCCTGTTTCCCAACAAGATAGCGCGCCGATCTGCATCTTTTTGCCGGCGGAAACGTCTCCAGGGTGAAACAGCAGCAATGGAGATGATCCATGACAGCGCCAGACTCTGCCTCTCGTGAACTTGCGATCGCGTTTCTCTATCTCGACCTGAAGCACTGCACCCGATGCGGCGACACGCGCAAGGCGCTCCTCAGCGCAATTGAAACGGCCGCGCCGGCCCTCGACGCATTGAACACGACGATCAGCCTCAGCGAAACGCACATTACGTCCTCTGAACAGGC
>JBCCOV010000126.1:0-14856 GCA_039039985.1 Pseudomonadota bacterium
CGACCGTGATCGTGTTCGCTTTCACATCGAAAACGGCCCAATCTCCACGCGCGCGCTGATCATTCTCAGACAGCACAACGACATTTCCCTCAGCCCGGATGCGGGTCAGGTCCTGGCTGACCCCTGACGCGTTTGCGCCAGACTCATCTTGGCCGGCGTCTGCGGACGCCATCAGCCGGTTCGATCCCGTGTATTTGGCCGTCAACGTCGCCGCGGACAGGCGAAACACACCTTGGGCCGCGGTGACATTGCCCTCGAACGTCGCAACCTTGGCGTTGTCGTCGACCCGCAACCGATTTGCTGCAATATCGATTGGCGCTGCGGGATCGGCGCGGAAAGACCAGCCGCTGGTTTTCGGCGCGGCAGCTGAACGCGCGGGCTGAGGCGCTGTCGCATTCCGGCCGGGCGTTGGTGCTGACGTCCGATAGAAACGGGCAGAGATCCGCCCCGGTGCGACGCCAGCATCGGGATCACCAGGCGTTGTCAGCACCATCTTGCCGCGCGCCTGATCAACGCTTAGCCGGCCGCCCGACAAGCGATTGCGCCCATGGGCAACCGTCACCTCGCCGATCAGCACGGCTGTCTGCGCTGCCTGGTTGAAAGTTAAGGCCTTCGCCTCCGCGCTTTGCACAGGGCCGGAAACGATGCGTACGCCTCCATCGAAGCGCCCCGTCCGCGTCTGCATCTCAAACGTGGCACGTGCCGATGCAATCGTATTGGTGCCGCTTGTTATGACGACGTTGTCCTCGGCCGTCAGACTTTGCACACGACCGCTTTGGCCCGGCACCACCGGCTTGGCAGCTCCTTTTGGCGGTTCATTGCGCAGATACTTGATTGTCAGGATCGCCGCCCGGAGTTGCGAGTCGCCCTGTACGGCAAGGACGTTGGTTTTGAACTGCGCAGTTGTTTTGGGATCCTCAACCGTCAACGTATTTGCGGTGACGACGACAGGTGCATTCGGATCGGCGGATAACGCCGGCAGCGCGGTCTTGGGACGGAATGATGCCCCTTCCGTTGGGCGCGCCTGCGGCCGCAGAACCGCCCGGACACCGCTCGCAAACGTGACAGTCCGCGTCTTTTGGTTCAGCCACAGCGTTTGCCCGACGACCTTACCGGTCGGGAGGTTCACTTCTGCCGGTTGCTTTGACGTGATGATGCCCGCCTTCGGATCAACATCCGCTGACGTGAGCTTGGCCGTCAGCCCAGACGTGCTCTCAATATCGATCCCGCCTGACAGTGTCAGTTTGCCAGACGTTTGGTTGTAGGTCCCACTTTGTGCAACCAGCCGCGTGATCGTGTCGTCGGTCTGATAGAGCTTGCCATCAATCGAATCGAGCAAGACCGGCTTGTCCCGAGCCATGCTCATCGTTGCCGACTTGGCTGCGACGACGTATCGGCTGCCGTCGTCGCCAAAGCCCTCATAGCTTGGATCTGCCATTTTCACGGTATTGCGAGAGACACCGCTTGGCCGAAACGACACCTTGGCTGTTTTGTCCCCCTCACCGGTCGGAATGACCAGTGTCTGGCGCAGAAACAGGCCATAAATACTCAGAAGACCAACGGCCGCAGCGGGAAGTGCAAGGCGCAAGCTGCGCACCAAAAGCGTATTGCGCCGCGCACGCCGAAACTCCCGCGCGCGATCTTCGGGCGACATTCCGACACTGCCGATCCGGCGACGAGGCTGCCCGGCGATGGTGACGGCGTTGCTCACAGTTCACCCTTCCATCTGTTCTGAGGACCATAGATGGGCGTCGTGCCGGCGTCCTTGCAGGACATGGGCACAATGTCTCAGACGCGCAACTTCTGCCCATCTGCGTAAAGTGAGACAGTCACATGTTCGGCGGGCTCTAGGTTGTCTCGGCTGGAATTAGGGTGACTTTGGGACCATCCAGGTTGCCGGACGGGAAACCGCGCGAACTTCTACACAGATAGAACTCAGTGGGCGAAGATATCGAGATCATCGAATCCAGCAAGGTCCAGCGTGCCGCGGGTCGGAAGAAAGTCGAAACACGCGCGTGCCACGTCCGTACGGCCTTCGCGCGCCAACATTCCGTCGAGACGGACCTTGAGCTTGTGAAGATGCAGAACATCAGAAGCGGCATAGGCGATTTGTTGCTGCGACAGGGTTTCGGCCGCCCAGTCTGAACTCTGCTGCTGTTTCGAGATTTCGACGCCCAGCAGTTCTGAGCAAAGATCCTTCAAGCCATGGCGATCGGTGTAGGTCCGCGCCAGCTTGGACGCGATTTTTGTACAGTACACGGGCGTGGCATCCACACCGAGATAATGCTTCAAAACCGCGACGTCGAAACGCGCGAAGTGGAATAGTTTTAGCACTGCGGGGTCGCTCAAAAGCGCAGTCAGATTTGGTGCCGCATAAACTGACGATGAAAGCTGAACCAAATGCGCCGTGCCGTCACCGGCAGATAACTGAACAACGCACAATCGATCGCGATGGGGCTTCAGGCCAAGCGTTTCGGTATCAATGGCGACACAATCGCCAAAACTCAGCCCGTCTGGGAGGTCACCTTTGTGAACGGAAATCTGAGCCTTTGCCATAGAACTGGTCCGATTATGGGCGCCGCCCCCGGACCAGCGTGTCGAAACAAAGCTGACGTCGCCCGCCCCGACCGGTGTCCAGCGATCATGCACGATGACAGGTTCCCCACGCCAGACGGGTATCGGGCGCAGGTGCTGAGAGGCCGTGGCGTAACAGTGCAAAAGAACCGATGCAACCGCTTCACACGCCAAGTGTTGGCCTGAACGGCGAGGCGTTGCCATGCTCTGCCGGCTGGTCGACAGCTTTTTGAGCAATTGAACACCGTGCGAACACCGCGACCTCACCCGTCTCGGGCGCGTGTCTTGCCATTGCTGCCGCATGATGATTTGCAACGTTTATGGCGCGCCTCACAGCGCGGTCACTGCGAGCTAAGCGCCTTTTTCGACGTAGTTGCTTTTAAGAAGTGAACGCCGCTCTAGGTTCGAATCTTGGATAGGTCTCGATGCCGACTGCTATTTACGACTGCAATCTCGTTTTGATGCGCGGCGACGAAGTCGTGCCGTTTTCAGATCCGTTAGGCGCACAGGTTGCCACAGCGCTGCAAAGGCTGAAACTATCCGAACTCGAAATGAAGATCCAAAGGCACCTTCATATGCGCGTTGGTGTGTCCAGGCTGACATCGGTGGAAAACAATGGGACGCAGATTCGTTTGGCAATCAACGTCGGGCGTCGGGAGTTTTCCCCATATCGCTTTGCTCAGATTCACGAGAGCCTGAGCCGAATCGAACGTCGGATTCGCAATCACCTGACACATCACACCGAAGATGTGCTCATGCTTGGCGACGTACCGGAGGGACACTATCTCGCTGCCACGACGTCGCTTGCGGAAACGCGATCATTCTTTCGCGGGTACGGATGGGTCTATTATGTGTGCTTTGCCGTGTTCGGTCTCGGCATTCTTGCCGGTTTGGCTCTGCTTGCCTACGAAGTCATGGACTTGGATACGGTGAAACTGATGCGGACCACCGTCGAAACTGCCGTCTCAAGTGCCGTCGAGCGGCTCGGCTATTAATCAATCTCACAGAATCAGTACAGGCCTGTTGGCGTCAGCCAATGGCCGAGGTCAATGACCCAGTGTCGTTGTCACCTGCGCCGGTCACACAGGCCGATACTAACAGGCCGATACTAAAATGATGGTGTCCAGGAGAGGACTCGAACCTCCACGCCTTGCGGCACACGGACCTGAACCGTGCGCGTCTACCAGTTCCGCCACCTGGACATAAGTTCGCTGGAGTAGTGTGGGACGCGCCCCTTGTCAATCGCCCAGTCTTCCCAATCGCAAGCGTACACAATCAAGCGTTTCGGCCGGGGTCTCGGCAGACTTCACACCTTTGGTCTGCGCGTGTATCCCGTGCGTACGTCAGAGCATCCGGTCGTACGTATCGTTGCGGATGAGGAGGCTTCTTATGACAACGAACCACGCACCGCTCGCGACAGTGTTTGGTGGATCGGGTTTTATCGGGCGCTACGCCGTGCGTGCGCTCGCAAAACGCGGCTGGCGGGTGCGCGCCGCCGTTCGGCGGCCCGATCTCGCCGGTCATCTCCAGCCGATGGGCGTTGTTGGACAGATTCACGCCGTGCAGGCAAACGTGCGCCACCCCGACAGCGTGGCCGCAGCCATTGCCGGCGCGGATGCTGTCGTCAATCTCGTCGGCATTCTCGCCGCGTCCGGGCGTCAAACGTTTCCCGAGCTTCAGCACAAAGGCGCCGGCGTTATTGCCAAGGCCGCTGCCGCAGGTGGTGCAGCCCACATGGTTCACGTTTCGGCGATTGGAGCTGACCGCAACGCCAAGGCGCAATACGCGAAGACAAAAGCGCTGGGAGAGGAAGCCGTTCTTTCGGCCTTTCCCGGCGCTGTCATCCTGCGACCATCGATTGTGTTTGGGCAGGAAGATGAGTTCTTCAATCGATTCGCGGAAATGGCGGTCACCGCTCCTGCGCTTCCCTTGATCGGCGGCGGCCGGACCAAGTTCCAGCCGGTCTTCGTCGGTGATGTTGCAGAGGCCATCGCACGCGGCTGCGAGGGTCAGGCAAATGGCGGGACGATTTACGAGCTTGGCGGTCCGGAGGTGGTGTCGTTCCGCGCCTTGATGACGAAGACGCTGGCCTGGTCCGGTCGCAAGCGCGCGCTCATCTCACTGCCGTTTTGGTTGGCGAAACTTATGGCGCTTTTCACAAAGCCGCTCCCGTCCGGCTTGCGTCCACTCACTGTCGATCAAGTTCGCATGCTGCAAAGCGACAATGTCGTTACGGACGCCGCCCGCGCCGAAGGGAGGACACTGGCCGGACTCGGCATTGAGCCCGCGACAGCGATCGCTGCAGTCGTTCCCGAGTATCTGATGCGGTTCCGCCCCCAAGGGCAATTCGCCAGTTATCGTGGGTAACGCCTGCTGCACGCCGCGCCATCGGGGCGGCGTGCCAACTTTCTAGTGCACAGTGGCAATTTCCAGATCGTCACTGATTGCGTGCTCGATCGCAACTCCACGGTCGTCCGTCAACGCGATGGGCTGACCGTCGGCACCATGAAGCGCGAACAGATTCAATCCCTCAGGGAGATCGTCGATGTTTGGGAATGCGGCCATGGCTTCGGTCGAGGTCATCTCGCGGATGTATGCAACCTCTCCGTCGCCAAGAAGCGCCAGCTCCTCCTGCGATACGAAGGGGGCAGTCGTCGCCACTTCGGTCTCATTCATTTCGACGTCGGTTTTCCGGCTTGTCATTTCGCCTCTCCTTGAGCCGATAGTCCCCGCGCACCCGTTGCCAACCATAACGGCGCGCGTCGTCTAATCGCGCACACATCATGATGGTTCACCGATTCGTCTTGCCGTGCTGTGTCAGTGACATCACGCCTCATCGGGGCGTTCACCAATCTCGATCCTTTGTACCGTCTTTTCTGGGGTCACGCGGACCAGATCGATCTCGAGAAGGCCGTTTGCAAGTTCAGCAGAGCGGATCTCGATTCCTTCGGCGAGAACAAACGCGCGTTGGAACTGACGAGCCGCGATACCACGATGAAGGTAATCGCGCTCTTTGTCGTCAACTTGGCGGCCGCGCACAATGAGTTGGCGGTCCTCAACGACAATCTCAAGTTGATCGCGGCGAAAGCCGGCAACGGCCAGCGTTATGCGCAACCGTTCTGCTGCATCATCGGTCGCAGCCATGCGTTCGATATTGTACGGTGGATAGCCATCACTGCCCTTGCTCGCACGATCGAGCAAGCGCTCCATTTCTTCAAATCCGAGAAACATCGGGTGTGAAAGAAGCGACATTCGCGTCATAGTGTCAGGTGTCCTTGAACAAAGCGACAACCGCGACGGGTAAGCATGCCCGGACGCTTGACATACTGAGCCTCTATAGGCCTCAGCGTGTACACAACATATGGTGGGGCGTCGGTTGAGTTCAACTTGCCGAGCGCCGCCGGTTTTGCTCGCGTGGCCGGATTGCGCTATGGCCAGCATTCCTCGTAGCGCCGAATCTATCCCGGGAAGCTCTTGCGCTGAGCGCGGAATCGCCTCGATCTCACAAAGAGTTTTGGCAGGATTGGGCGTGCGCCTCTTGTTCTGACGCGATGTGATCTGTGGACGCTACATACATTCTCCTTGGCCTCGGCGGCCTTGCCGGCGGTTTCATTTCCGGATTGACGGGATTTGGTACCGGCCTTGCTGCCATGCCGTTCTGGCTACTGGCGGCCGCACCGCCGGTCGCCGCGCAACTTGCGGCGGCCGCGGCGGTTATCGGCCAGATACAAACGATTCGTGTCATCTGGCCGGCTGTCCGCTGGCGCAATCTTGGGCATTTCGTCATCGCCGGCCTCATCGGTGTGCCGATCGGCACCTTGCTCTTGCCGATGGTGCCCGCAGACGTGTTCAAACTGGGGGTTGGGATCTTTCTCGTTGGATTCTGCGCCTTCATGCTGCTCGCGCGCCAAACGTGGTTGCTGACCAAACGACGGTTTTTCGGAGATGTTGCGATTGGTTTCGGTGGCGGCGTGCTTGGCGGTCTTTCCGGGCTGCCGGGGCCGCTTCCCATCGCATGGGCCAGCCTTCATGATTGGCCGCGTGACGAGAAGCGCGCGCTCTTTCAGGTTTTCAACTTCGCAGTCTTGAGCGCCATGTTGGCCGCCAGCGCAGTTGCCGGCCTGATGACAAGTGCGGTCTTCATTGGCATGGCCATCGTGGTACCCGGCGTGCTGCTGGGCAACCATATCGGCGTCATTGTCTACCGGCGCCTTGATGCCAGACGATTCGATCGGATCGTTTTGGCGATACTGCTGTTGTCCGGACTCGGGCTGATCATCAGCAACATCTGACCTACGCGTGCGTCAGCGCGCACAGGCAATGCACGTCGGGACCGCCGGATCGAACTCCAATCGACGCCGCGCAATATCTTCGCCGCACGTCAGGCATTCGCCGTAGTCGCCGGCCTCGATTCGCGCCAATGCTGCTGTGACCCGCGCCAATGCCGCCGTCCTTTGCCGTTCCGTTGCGAGTGCGAGCTGCTGGGCTTGAATGGCGTCAATGCGCGAGACGCGGCCGACACTGCTCTGGTCCAGCGTGACCGGTGCCCGGCTATCGGCCGACATCGCGCTGAGCGAAGCCAACTCCTCATGAAGCGCCATGAGCTTTGCGCGGAAGTACGCGATATCCTGATCCGTGAGTGCCATTCTCTAGTGTGGCGTCGCAGCGCTCCAACGGCAAGCGTTCGCGCTGCCTGCAGCGCTTCGATGAGATCGCCTATATCTGCTGTATGGACGCCGAATGGCGGAGTGCCTTCTTCTTTCGGCGATTCGGTACGCGGCGGCCTTGCGACGTGAAGGCGGCCGTCTCGATGTTCGATACAAACAGGCGTGCGGCATTCTCCCAGCTGAAGGTCTCAGCATGGGCGCGCACCTGTGTGCGACTGAGTGACAAGGCCTGGATCGCAGCCAGCCTCAAATCCTCATCGAGAATTCCCGTCACGCCGTCGACGACGTTGTCCCGCGGTCCCGTAACGGGATAGGCCGCCACCGGAACACCGGATGCCATCGCCTCCAGCAGAACAATCCCGAACGTATCCGTCTTGCTGGGGAAAACGAACACATCGGCCGAGGCGTAGCTGTCGGCGAGTTCGTCTCCGAACTTCTTGCCCGTGAACAGCACGTCAGGATAGCGCGCCATCAACTCCTCGCGCATCGGCCCGTCGCCGACCACGACTTTGTTGCCCGGCAATTCCAGATCCAGGAACGCATCGATGTTCTTCTCGACGGCAACGCGGCCGACGTAAAGGAACACCGGGCCATCGCCAAACAACCGAACGGATCGCGGCCGGAAAAGCTGTGTGTCGGCGCCGCGGGTCCAGGGCAAAATCCGTTGAAAGCCGCGACCTTCGAGCTCTGCCGCAAGGCTTTGACTGGCAACCATCATGCCGGCCCCGGCATTGTGGAAACGCCGCTGTGCCGCGAAGGTCCAGCTCTCGGGTATTCCAAACCGCGCACTCAAATAGTCAGGAAAGCGCGTGTGAAACGATGTCGTGTAGGGAATACGGCGGCGCAGACAGTACCACCGGGCCATCCAGCCCAGCGGGCCCTCTGTTGCGATGTGAATCGCATCCGGGGTGATCTCGCTGATTCGTTGGACAAGGTACCTGTAACCGGGCACCGCCAGCCGTACTTCCGGATAGGTCGGGCACGGGAGATTGTAGAATTCGTTGGGGCCGATAATCTCTGCTTCGGCGCCAATTGCCCGCACGTCATCGCTCAGGCGTTCGTACGTGCGGACAACGCCATTCACCTGTGGCCGCCAAGCGTCTGTGGCCACAAGAATCCTCATCAGGCAGCAGCCTCCAACGTCGTGCTTGTGCCGCGCTCGGCCTGCTGGCGCTCGCGCTGCACATCGAGCCAATAAATCAAGCGCATTTCACCGTCCGACGACTCGACGAGTGCGGTACAGCTCTCAACCCAGTCACCCGTGTTCAAATAGTGCACATCGCCGAACTCACGCGATGCGGCGTGGTGAATGTGACCGCAAATAACACCGTCAACTTTGCGGCGCTTCGCCTCATCTGCAAGCGAATTCTCGAATTCACCAATGAAATTTACAGCACCCTTTACACGCTGCTTCAGGTAGCTCGAGAGCGACCAGAAGCCCAAACCGAGGCGACGCCGCACGAAATTGAGTGGATTATTCAACCAGAGCGCGAACTGGTAGCCGCGATCGCCAAGGAACGCGAGCCAACGCGCATAGCGGACGACAACATCGAATTCATCGCCGTGTATGACGAGATAGCGCTTGCCCGATGCGGATTCGAAGATAGCCTCGTTGACAAGATCGACATCGCCAAACTGGGTTCCGCAATAGGCGCGCAGCGCGTCATCATGGTTTCCGGGGATGAAGATGACCTTTGTGCCGTTCCGCACCTTGCGCAACAGCGTGTGGAGCACGTCATTGTGCGATTGGGGCCACAGCACCTTTCGCTTGATCCGCCAGAAATCCACAATGTCGCCAACCAGATAGATCGTGTCAGCGTCGGTCTCGCCCAGGAAATCGTTCAACAGTTCTGCCTGCGCACCCCGCGTTCCGAGATGCACGTCCGATAGAAACAGCGTGCGGTAGTGAGCCATTCAAACATGTCCTCCGACGGCGGCCGACAACAGCGGGCATGCTCCCAAGTGAATAGTTCCACCGGTACAGAGCGGAGTCGCTTTTCAAGCGTGTGACAAAACGGGCAAATGACACGTGCAAAGTGTTCGCCGCGGTCTGCCGTCCGGGCGTCAACACGTGGAATATAGCGGAACGATGGCACGACGCCAACGCACACCACCCAAAATCCGTATGCGTATTATGCAACACCACTGCCAACGAGCCGCGCGTCAGCATCAGTTAGGCGGCTGCGTTGGAAGTTGTAGACGACAATGTCGGTCACATCGAACCCGAGGAAGCTGTTTTCAGCCGTGCGGCTGGTTGGGACCTCGTCATCCACGTTGTAGACCGCCGCAGCCGCATCGAACCGCCCTTGAATGGTCTCGAACAGGTCCAGACAATCTGCGAAACAGCCCGTGATGATGACCTGGTCATAGACGTCGTCCAAGGCATCGAGCAGCATATTCAGATCATCTGTGTCTGGCTTTTCGTTCGCGCTGGAGCCCGATCCGGCCGGAAGCACGTGAACTGTGCTGTCCACGAGCGCGGTGATCACATCATCCAAGGCAGCGGCGCCGGTCAACAAATCGCTGACACCGGCAGAACCGGAGACGCCAGTCAGCATCGGGCTGCCGTTTCCGGACAGGTCCCAGTCGATGATCAGCACACTCTGACCGCCGGCGCGCAGAATCTCCGCAACGGTCAGGGCCTCAGCGCGCCCATCAATCGTCGGATCGGCACCGACGATCATCGAGCGCAGGCCCGCGCCGTCTCTCTCGCGCGCCTGCAACGCGCTTGCGATATCTGTGAGGGCCCCGGGACGGCCGTTTACTCTGGACATGGTGGGAGTCCGCTTTGATGGGGAGACGAACTTTTGCGCCCTGGCAACCTTGGTCGTCGGACGTGATACGGTATCGGCGCGCCCTGATGGATTGCCGTCTACGGCCTGATTCAGGCGATCCCGATCCATGGCCATCTTGGGCGCGACATGCGCGACGTGGTTCAGTTCCGGATCACGTCCCGCGAGCCGAACCTGTCCCGCGACCTCGCTTGCAATTGCGACGGCAAGGCCGATCAGGAACGTTGCCGCCATTGCGAGTGCCGAGAGTGAACCCTTTTTCGGAAACACCGGAACGCCGGACGGTCGCGCGCCCGAGATCACCGTCGCCTCGACAGGAACCGACTTCGTCACGACGAGTGTGCGATTATCTTCAAGCTGGCGCTGGAGACGCTGCAGCTCCGCCCGTTTTGAAGCGGCCGCAAGTTCCAAGGCCTTCAGTTCGGCTTCCTGGCCGCTGGACGCCACGACTTTCGTTTTTGCGCTCGCGATTTGCCGCTTCAAGCCCGCAACCCGCGCCTCCTCTGCCCGATAGGCCTTCTCAAGCCCGCGCACAACTTGCGCAACCTCACGGGCAATCGAGCGGCGGAGCGCCGCCAAGTCGGCATTAAGCTGGCGCATTCTGGGATGGGCCGGCAGAAGCGTCGCTGATGCTTCTGAAACGGCACGCTCAAGCCGGACGCGCTGGGCGATCAATCCTTGAAAGACGACGGATTTCTGAACCTGGGGCAGCGCTTCCGCACTGCCGCTCCGCGCGAGTTCGACGGCGGTTTGCCACTTCGCACGACTGTCGGCCATCTTGGTCTCGGCGCGCGTCAACTCGCCGGTCAACGACGCAATCTGGCGAGCGTCGATCGACGCTGCAGCGCCGCGCTCGCGAAACTGCGTTGTCCGGGCTCGAAAGCGTTCGACAGCCGCGTCAGCGGCAATCACCTCGTTGCTGAGATTGCGAATCTTCGGCTGCAGCGCGGCCACCACGTTACTGGTTTCGCGGACCGGCCGCTCGACAAGGCTCTTGCGATAGAGATCAGCGAGTTTGTTGGCGAAGCGCGCGGCCAAAGCGGGGTCTGTCGCGGAGAATGCAATCGAGATGTAGCGGCTTTCGCGCGCGACGGACACTTGCAGACGGCTTGAAACAGCCGCGAGGACGCGATCTTCATCCGTTTCACTGGCGACGGGACCATCGAGCCCTGTGGCACGCATTAGGCGCGAAAACCGGTCGACGGGGCCGCGCGCGGCATTGAATTCCGGCTGCTCTGCGAGGTTCAGCTCTCCGGCGACGCGCAAGAGAAGTTCCGGCGCTTGCAGCGCACGCACGTGGGTATTGACGGCCTCTTTATCCAGCCGCCGTCGGCTTGATGACGTGTTTCGGTTTTGAGCATCTCCCGATGGGAACGGGTTCGTGCTCGGCTCGACGAGTGCGATTTGCGCCTCGGATACGTAGCTGGGCGCAATGGTCGACAAGATGCCATAGGTCGCTGCTCCGGCCAAAACCGAAACAATGAGAAGGCGCGGAAGCCACCGGCGCAACGCTCCAAATACGGAGAGAATGTCGACTTCGGCGTGCGAGTTTGGCGAGCGCACGGACATAACAACCTTCGTAGCAGGGTTATTGCCTTTAGCGGATCTAAACAGCGCTGCGTAACCAATCTCTTAAGCGTTTCATATTGAGTTATTCGCAAAGCATTTATTAACCGTCGCCACCCTAATCTTGTGTCGTGCGTGATAAATCATTTCATTGGAGTGAAGGTGCCATGTGGCGGCGGCCAATCGTCATAACAGCGTTTATGGCGGCGACCTTAAGTGGCTGCGCGCACCTCCCCGTGGATGAGGTTTGGCCGACGACCGTTTCCGAGACGCCGGGCGGTTTTGAAACGCGGGTGCATGCCGTACGTGCGGATCGAGTCGCGAATTGGTCCACCACCACCGACCTGCTAAAAGGCCCCAGGGCGGTAGCGACCAGCGATGGTCCGTATTTATTGGATACCGGCGACCGGCTGCGTGTGTTTGTCTACGGCCAGCCTGATCTGTCGCGCCTTTATACCGTGGACCATACAGGCAAGATCGTGGTGCCGTTAATCGGTCGCGTAACGGCTCGCGGGCGGACAATCTACAGCGTTGCGCGCGCAATTCGAACACGACTTGCGCGACGTTTTGTGCGCGACCCGCAAGTTACCGTCGATGTTCACCAAAACAGGCCTTTTTTCATTCTTGGTGAGGTTCGTTCACCGGGGCAATACCCATACGTTAACGGCATGACGATTAAAACCGCCGTGGCTATTGCCGGTGGGTATTCAGAACGCGCCAAAGTCACCATCGCCCGGATCACGCGCCGCATTAACGGAGTGGTGGAAGTTCTCGACGTACCTTCCGACTACGTCTTGACGCCAGGTGATACGATTGAGGTCCCCGAGCGCTTCTTTTAGGCGCCCGAGCGGCTTGCCGTCGCAATCGTGGCCACGGTCTTACACCGGCGATCTTCGATGTCGCGTTTTGTGATCGGGGTGCGGTTTCGTGCGGGTCTTACACTGTCTTCGGGCGCCGGTTGGTGGACTGTTTCGTCACGTGCGCGACCTCGCGCGGGCACAGCGACGTAACGGATATGCTGTCGGCATCATTTGTGATGCAAACGCTCAAGACAGCCTGACTGCACAGCGACTTGCGGCTCTTGAGATGGATCTGGACCTCGGCATCCATCGCGTTGCCATGGCGCGCGGCCTCGCGCCATCGGATTTCTCCGCTGCGCAGCGCATTCGGGGCATTGTCTCGGACTTGGCGCCGGATATCCTGCATGGACATGGCGCAAAAGGCGGCGCATACGCGCGGCTTGCCGTCGGCGGTATCCATGTGCGCCTGCCCGAGGACGGCCCAGCGGTCGTCTATACGCCGCACGGCGGCAGTCTTCATTACTCGCCCTGGTCGCCAGCTGGCTTCATCTTCCTGGCGCTCGAACGCCGCCTTGCACGCGCAACATCCGGCATTGTCTTCGAGAGCGACTATTCGCGGCGCGTTTACGCTGAACACGTCGGCGCTGTTCCGTGCGCGACGGTCGTCGTGCCCAACGGTCTACTGCCCGAGGAGTTTGGCCAGCATCTCCCCATCGATGGAGCCCGAGATCTCCTGTTCGTGGGGGAACTGAGACATCTGAAAGGCGTCGACACACTGCTCCACGCCTTGGCCAAGCTCAATCAGGATCAGGGCCGACGCGTTACCACGCGGATTGTTGGCGAGGGCCCGGACGGGGACGCCTTCCGCTCGCTTGCGGATCAGCTTGGCTTGGCGGACGTTGTCACGTTCGATGGCGCCATGCCCGCTGCGGACGCCTTCCCGACTTGCCGCTTTCTCGTTGTACCTTCGCGTGCTGAGAGTTTGCCCTACATCGTGCTGGAAGCTGCGGCGCAAGGGCTGCCAATGCTCGCCACCCGCGTCGGGGGAATTCCGGAGATTGTCTCAGAAACGGACACGCCTTTGCTTCCGCCGGACGATCCTGATGCGTTGGCCGATGCGATCGCGCAGGCATTGGTGAATCCAGGCGCTCGGGCGCAAGCCGCGCAGCAGTTGCAAGCCCGCGTTAAGAAGCGGTTTACCGTCGACGCAATGTGCAATGCGATTGGTTCATTTTATCAAAACGCCCGTCAGACCACGGCAGTTCCTGGCTATCTGCGCAAGCCATCACCTGGGCAGGATGGCCCACAGCCAGCTTAACTCCGCTGAAAACTCTATTGTATGGCATGCATTGTGCACCGTTCGAGCCCAAGGTTCTAAAGAGAACATTGCGGGACGATATGGCTATGGCACATACATTTGACCCTCAGGCTTTCGCGCTTCACCGCGGTCACACTCAGAAAGCCAAACTGAGCCATCCGAGTGCGCTGACCCCAGGAACGCTGGCAGCGCTCGTTCGGTTGTCAGACGCGCTGTTGTTGTCGACACTCGGTGTTGTGCTGGCCATCGTCGGTGCTGGAACCGCTGAACTGCCCCACTATGCGGTCGCCACGTTGATCGGTGCGATATCTGCAACCCAAGTGTTCAGTTCTTGTGGCCTTTACCGGATAAGTGCGCTCGCCCGTGACGGACAAAACGTTGTGCGGCTGACGCTCGGTTGGGCTGCGACGCTGGCCGTTCTTGTGGCGGCAATCTTGTTGCTGAGAAGCGGGCACGCCTTGTCTCAAAGCTGGCTGATGGCCTGGTTCGCAGCCGGTACAGCTGGATTGGTGTTGTCACGCACGTGGGTTGGCGCGACCGTGCGACAAAGGTTGAGCGATGGCCGCCTGTCGCGCCGCGCCGTAATTGTCGGCGCCAATGAACGCGCCATCGCGTTGATTGCGGCGCTGCGTGCCGAAACAGACACCGGTATTGAAATCTGTGGCGTGTTTGATGATCGCGCCGAGACGCGGCACCCAGAGGATGTTGCGGGCGTCCCGCTATGCGGTCGCTTGGACGATCTCGTGACCTATGCCCGCACACGCCGCGTCGACGACATTCTTCTGACGCTTCCCGCAACAGCAGAGACGCGGCTGCTCACGATCCTGGAACAGCTCTCCGTCTTGCCGGTCGACATTCGTCTCGACGCGCACGTCTCGCGACTGCCCTTTCGACCGCGCGCCTATTCCTACATCGGCCGCGTGCCATTCATCGACCTGTTTGAGCGGCCGATCGGCGACTGGGGTGTGATCCTGAAGTCCGCATTTGACCGCGTTGTCGCATTGATCGCTTTGATCCTCCTGGCGCCAGTTCTCGCCGGCGTCGCGATCGCGATACGCTTGGACAGCCGCGGCCCGATCCTGTTCCGCCAAAAGCGGTATGGCTTTAACAACGAGCTGGTCGAAGTCTTTAAGTTCCGA
>JBCCOV010000127.1:0-14729 GCA_039039985.1 Pseudomonadota bacterium
AAGCGCCGGGCCGCGGGCGCGGCCTGGGGTGCCAGACGGCTGGCCCGCGCTCAAGTAGCGAGCGCTTGTCGCGAGCGGTAGCGCAACGAAAGACTCGCTCGAGCCGCGAGCCTGCGAGCGTGCGAACAGCGCAATCAAAGACTCGCTCGAGCCGCGAGCCTGCGAGCGTGCGAACAGCGCAATCAAAGACTCTTCACTCGCGGCGGACCGGCGATCTCAGGCGTCGGGGTCACGATCTTCCAGTGCCCGCCAGGCCGCACCTTCGAGATCTTCGAACTGTCCCGTCCGCATCGCCCAAAGAAAAGCCGCGAGCCCGACAAGGCCCAATCCAAGAGCAGCAGGAATCAACCAGGCCAGTGCGGTCATGATGGACATTCCTTTGCAACTAGTGCGTTTCAGATTGAGCCAGAACCATCCCACTCCGCCTTATGGCGGAAAGGACCTCGCGCACCCGCAAGCGGATGCAGTACGCTCCTATAGCGTCAACGTATCGTCAGCGACGCCTCAAGCGACCGGCTCCGCAGTCGCACGGCATTGGCCGTAACCGCAATTGACGACGCCGACATGGCAATCGCGGCGATCAGCGGCGTGACCCAGCCGACAACCGCCATTGGGACGAATACCATATTATAGGCCAGCGCGATCTCGAAGTTCTGCAGCGCCATGCGCCGGGATTCATGCGCAACGGCCAGCGCCTCGTGTATCGGCGCAAGTCGTCCACCCTGGAAAACGAAATCCGCAGACGTTTGCGAGATATCCGCAGCCTCGGACGGTGACATGGACGCATGACCGGCGGCAAGCGCCGGCGCATCGTTCAAACCGTCCCCGACCATCAAAACGGTCTTTCCGGCCTCTTTCAACTCCGCGAGCCGCGCCACCTTGTCGGCTGGAGAACACCGCGCCTGCCACTCTCCAATGCCAAGCGACTGCGCAACATCAGCAACAGCCGCGCCGCGATCACCGGACAGAAGCTCTATGGCGAAGCCTGCCGCCCGCAGCCGATCAACGGTTTCCAACGCATCGGGCTTGATGGCGTCAACAAAGATGAAGGGGACCGCGTCAGCATCGCCAAGCTTGAACCAAAGCGCCGCCTTATCCCCACGCACACCATCAGGCACGCCACAAAACGGTCCGGACCCCAGCCGGACTTCGGCGCCATCTTGCTGACAGCGCAACCCGCGGCCCGGCAACTCCTCAACGCCGTCAACAGCTTCAACTCTCAGGCCCTCGGCTTCCGCCGCCGCAACCAGAGCCCGCGCATAGGGATGTCTGCTGGTGATCGCCAGGGATGCGGCCGGCCCCAGCCAACGCCGCGCATGATCATCGAGGACCTGCAAGCGCGGCTCACCTGAGGTCAGAGTTCCCGTCTTATCGAAAACAATCGTGTCACACTCGGCCAGTCGCTCCAGACCATCAGCGGCTTTGACAAGCACCCCGCGTTCGAAGAGACGGCTGGTTGCTGCCACCTGGACGGCCGGAACGGCCAGCGCAAGCGCACATGGACATGTGATGATCAGAACGGCGATGGCCGTCGTCATTGCTGGCACCCAGCCGGCGCCAATCATCATCCAACCTACGAACGTTGCCGCACCAAGCAAGTGGACTCCGGGCGCATAGATCCGCGCGGCCCGGTCTGCCAAGCGGACATACTGGCCGCGTCCCTGCTCAGCAGCAATCATCAGGCGGGCGATTTCGGCCAACAGCGTGTTCTGTTCGATGGCCTCGGCACGCACGACAATCCGCCCTGACATGTTCACAGCGCCAGCGAAGACCTGATCGCCGACCTCGCTAACCTGCGGTGTGCTTTCCCCTGTGATCAGGCTGTTGTCGATATCGCTGGCACCAACAACAATTGTGCCATCGACCGCAATCCGCTCACCGGGAGCAACTTGGATTTCCATTCCAGGTTGGAGGGCATGCGCGGGTAGGCGACGCACCGTGCCGTCTTGATCGACGACATCAGCTGACAGGGCGCGCAACGCAAGCAGGTTCGATGCAGCGCCGGCAGCCCGAACCCGCATCCGCATGTCGAGAAAGCGGCCGATCAACAGAAAGAACAGCAACATAACGGCCGCATCGAAATAGATGTGACCGTCGCCAGCCAGCGTCAGGTAGAGGCTCATCCCGGCCGCAAGCAGAACGCCAAGGGAAATCGGTACGTCCATGTTCAGCCGCCCGGCCGCAAGCGCGGCGACAGCGGACTTGAAGAACGGCTGGCCAGCGTAAACCACCGCCGGCAAAGCCACCATTGCTGACAGCCAGTGAAACAGAGCCTTAACGGCAGGGCTCATGTCACCACCGGCCTCGCCGGACCAAACCGAAACCGAAAGCAGCATCACGTTTGCCGACGCAAAGCCGGCAACAGCCAAACGATACAGCAGATCACGCTCGGCCGACCGCCCGGCGTCCTCTGCCGTTCCGCGCACTTCTCCGGCCTTGAAGCCGGCGGCCGCCAGCGCTTCTATGAGACCATGCGGTGAAACGTCCGGTCCATCCGGTACGACGGTCACACGCCGCGCCGACAGGTTTGCGCGCGCGGCAGAAACTCCGGAGACAGCAGACAACGCCGCCTCAACCTTCCGCATGCAACCGCCGCAGTGCATGTTCTCAACAGTCAGAACGATCGCCGGACATGCTGTACGGTCAGCGGACTTGGTCGCGGCCTTGCCCCCGCGAGGCGGCTGGTCTTCTGGCGCGACGCCATCGACAATCGACGCTAAGGCTTCAGCCATACTCGCTCCTTTGCCTGGTAGACGACGTCGCGCTCGCCCGACGAATTGGTCCGGGACCCGCCAAGCGTGACCAGCCACGAACCTGCTGCGCGCGGCGGCGTGTTGGCGCGATAGACACCGCCTTCTTGCTCGATCAACGAAATCGTCAGGTCATGCGCGGATGTGCTGGCACGACCGATTGTTGCCGTAAGTGCGAGCCCGGTCACGGGCCGGGATTCGCGATCCCGCAAGTCGATACGAACGGCGCCGTCGCCGCCAAGACTGATCGTGTGGGACCACCCAAGCGCCTTTTGCCGAGCGTCAGCCACAAGCCGGTCATTGTAGGCCAGGCCTTTGCGATACGGCTCGACAGCGACAACGCCCGTGTACGACTTCAACGCAAAGTACAAAAACACGCCATTGACGGCGAAGATCACGCCAAAGAAGCCAAGCATCGCGAACAGCACATGACGACCCGTCATACCTTTCCGCTTGCGCCCTACCGCATCAATGGACATGGCGACCTCCCTTTCACCGGCGCACCGGACTCTGGAACACTGTGCTGCGCACCATGCGCGCCTCTCCGGCGACGTCTTCGACAACAATCTGGAACGACGTGGACGGCGGCGAGAGCTTCGGCACGCTGGCTACCGGGACCGTCACGAAGACGCGGACTTCGCGCAGGTCGTCGGTTGGCACAACGATGATCGGGTCCGCTGTGTCGAACCCGAGGACCCGCAACCGCGCGCCGTCCAGCCCCGTCACGCGCAGTTTGACCGAACGGTTGGCATGCTCCTTGTTCAGGATCTTGACCGTATAGCCATTTCGAAAGCCGCCATCCTTCAACGGGACGTACAAGGGCGCTCGATCTCCGACGACGTTGACTTCAAGCGTGGTTCTCAAGCTGAACGCGACAAGCATGATCAAACCGACCACGGCCATCAAGCCTGCGTAGAGATAGGTTCGCGGCCGGAGCAGCTTCAGCGGCTCGTGCGCACCGCGCTCGCTGGCTTCGCGCTTTGCAATCGTATCGTAAGCGATCAAACGCGTCGGGCGCCCGATCTTGACCATGATCTCATCGCACGCATCAATACACAGCGCGCACTGGATGCACTCCAGCTGCGAACCGTCCCGGATATCAATGCCGGTCGGGCAGACGACAACGCAGGCCTTGCAATCAATGCAATCACCCCGGACCGACCAATCGACAGTCCCATCCGGCCCCTTGCGCGCGGGACCACGTGGTTCGCCGCGCTCGGGGCGATAGCTGACCAACATCGTATGTTGATCGGTCATGGCCCCCTGGATCCGCGGCCACGGGCACATGTAGATGCAGACCTGCTCACGCGAGATCGCGCCAAGCAAGTAGGTCGTCGCGGTGAATATGCCGAGAAAGAGATAGGCAATCATCGGCGCACTGCCCGTTAGGAACTCAACGAGCAATGTCGGTGCATCGCGGAAATAGAACACGAACGCACCACCGGTCAGAAGCGAAATCAGCAACCACGAGATATGGGTCGCGCTTTTCTTGAAGATCTTGGCTGGTCCCCAGGGCTCCTTGTCCAGCCGGATGCGCGCATTGCGATCTCCCTGCCAGAAGCGCTCGACCGCAATCATGAGATCGGTCCAAACCGTCTGCGGACATGTGTAGCCGCACCACACGCGCCCGAGTGCAGCCGTGACCAGGAACAAGGCAAGCGACCCGATCACTAAAAGACCGGTGACATAGTAGAGTTCCTGCGGCCAGATCTCGATTGGGCCGACAAAGATTCGCCCATTCGCGACATCAACCAGCACCGCCTGGTCGGGCAATTCCGGCCCGCGGTCCCAGCGGATCCAGGGCAGCGCGTAGTAGATGCCGAGCGTCACCAGCATCACGATCCATTTCAGATTGCGAAACGTGCCGTGAGCCAGCTTGGCGTAGATCTTCCGCCGCTCGGCGTAGAGTTGCCGCGTCTCCTTGCGGTTGACGGCCGCCACGTCATGAACTGCGACACCGGGCGCAGCATCACCGACAATGAAGTCCGCGGGCGCGTGGGTTGTCATGGAACAACTGCCTCTATCAGCGATTTGGCGATCGCCTGGCAGCGATCGCAATCGCCCGTGCATGCCGTGTCTGACTGTTCTTCAATCTCAGAAGCAGCCGCACGGCTGTCTTCGCCCGAAGTCAATGAAGCTGCCGACGTCGTTGCCCCCGCAAGCGGTCGATCCACCAGCGCTGTTGTCGAAACAGACGGCAAATCGGACGTGTTGTCTTCGCTCAGACCAAAGGTGACAAGGTCACACCCACAACCGCACATCGCACCATCTCCAGATTCGATATCGCGGTAAGTGCGCAGAACCGGCGTGAACCAGCTTTGACATGTGTCAGTCCTGCACGGCCCCGCGACACTTGCGACACCTGCCAAAATGGCGCGCCCGCACAGGCGCGCCATCGCCGTTTGAGCGCCCTCCCGAGACGCTACTCGCCACCACCCAACGAGTGGACATAGATGGCGAGCGACTTGATGGTGACCTCGTCGAGGCGACCGACCCACGGCGGCATCATCGCGCCCCGTCCGGTGTGAATGCTCTCCACGACATCTTCCTTGCTTGATCCGTACAGCCAGATCGCGTCCGTGAGATTCGGCGAGCCCAACTCCTGATTGCCCTTGCCATTATCACCATGGCAGGCGGCGCACTGCTCCTCGAAGATCACCTTGCCGCGTGCCGCCGCTTCAGCATCGTCACCTTTGCCCGAGAGCGACAGAACGAAGGAGGCCACGTCCGTGATCTGTTTCGGCTCCAGCAATTCATCGACACCGAACTTGGGCATGTCGCTGACGCGTGTTTCATCGTGCGACGCCCGGATGCCGTAGTTGATCGTCTGGAAGATCGCCGGCAATGTGCCGCCCCAGATCCAGTCATCATCATTGAGGTTTGGATACCCCTTGAAGCCCTGCGCGCCGCGACCGTGGCAAGCGGCACAGTTCTCACCAAACGCCGCTTTGCCGCCGGCAATGGCAAAACGGAGCAGCTCCGGATCGGAACGGATCTCCGACAGTTCTTTGCTTGCTATGGCGTCACGAAACTTGGACTGCGCTTCCCGGTTGGCGGCGATGGCTTTCGTCACGACGTCGCGTTGCGAGTATCCAAGAATGCCTTTGGTGTAGTCGTTCGCCAGCGGCCACGCGGGATAGAGCACCCAGTAGCCAATCGACCAAACGATGGTGGCGTAGAACACGTACAGCCACCACTTCGGCAACGGCTTATTGAGTTCTTTAATGCCGTCCCACTCGTGTCCGGTTGTTTCAACGCCGGTGACGTCGTCGACTTCGGGGCCGTGTTGATGGTCTTGCGTGGTCATTGGACATTCCCCGCATCTTCGCTTTTGTCATTCAACTCCAATGCCCGAGCCTGCGCTTCGTCAAACCGGCCCTTGTTTCCCGGCCAGAACGCATAGGCAATCACGGCAATAAACAGCGAAATGAACATCAAGAGCGATGTGACCTGCGAGACGGTCGCGACGGTATCGTATGTCATGATCTTACTCCTCAGCGCAGGTTCGGGCCGGAGGCATCAAAGCTCGCGAAGTCGACGAGCGTGCCCAGCATCTGCATGTATGCGATCAGCGCATCGAGTTCCGTCGGTGCGTCACTCGGCTTGCCGTCAAACTTGGCGACGACAGCTTTCGGATAGCGTGTCAAAAGCTCTTCGGCTTCGTCCGAATCCGGGTTGATCTGGGCCAAAAGATCCACTCTGGCTTTCTCGATCATTTCCGGCGTGTAAGGCACGCCGACAGCTGCTTGCGTCTTGAGCTTGTCGACGATGGTGTCGATGTCGAGCGTCCGTTGTGCAAGCCAGGGATAGCCCGGCATGATGCTCTCCGGCACAACCGCGCGAGGATTGTTCATATGCTCGACGTGCCACTGGTTCGAATACTTACCGCCAACGCGTGCTAGGTCCGGCCCGGTCCGTTTCGACCCCCATTGAAACGGGTGGTCGTACATACTTTCAGCCGCCAGCGAGTAGTGGCCGTAGCGCTCAACCTCGTCCCGCAACGTCCGGATCATCTGTGAGTGGCAGTTGTAGCACCCCTCCCGAATGTAGATGTCACGCCCGGCAAGTTCGAGCGGCGAATACGGCCGCATGCCCGAAACCTTTTCGATCGTGCTGTCGACCCAGAACAGCGGAGCGATCTGCACGACCCCGCCGACTGAGACGGCAATCAAGATGCCGATCAGCAGGATGATTGAGTTCTTTTCGAAGACTTCGTGTTTGGGAAACATATGTGCGCCCTCCGGTTACTGGGCTGCCACTGGGCGCAACTCGGGAGCGGCAGCGACCAGCGGTTGCTCCGCTGCGTCCACCGACTCATCTCCGCGAATTGTGCGCCAGATGTTGTAGGCCATGATCAAAGCGCCCAGCACGAACAGCAGTCCGCCGATGGCTCGGATCACATAGAATGGCTTCATCGCCTCCACGGTCTCGATGAACGAGTACTGGAGGAAGCCCAGGCGGTCGTAGGCACGCCACATCAGGCCCTGGAGAATACCGGACACCCACATCGCCGTGATGTAGAGCAGGATTCCCAGCGTCGACACCCAGAAGTGCCATTCGACAAGACGGATCGAGTACAGCGCCTTGCGCTTCCACAGCCATGGAACGAGGCAGTAAATCGCGCCAAACGACACCATTGCGACCCAGCCAAGTGCGCCTGAGTGGACGTGGCCGATGGTCCAATCCGTGTAGTGGCTCAGCGAGTTGACGGCCTTAATGGACATCAACGGGCCTTCGAACGTGCTCATGCCATAGAACGCGACCGAGACCACCAGCAGCCGCACCACCGGGTCGGTCCGCAGCTTGTCCCAGGCTCCCGACAGCGTCATGAGCCCGTTGATCATCCCACCCCACGACGGCATCCACAGCATGATCGAGAACGTCATGCCCAGGGTCTGCGCCCAATCCGGCAGCGCCGTGTAGTGCAAATGGTGCGGACCGGCCCAAATGTAGATGAAGATCAGCGTCCAGAAGTGAACGATCGACAGACGGTAGGAGTAAACCGGCCGCTCCACACGCTTCGGGATGAAATAGTACATGATCCCCAGAAAGCCGGCCGTGAGGAAGAAGCCGACGGCATTGTGGCCGTACCACCATTGCGTCATCGCATCCTGAACGCCGGCAAAGAGAATGTAGCTCTTTGTCGCTGTAAACGAGACCGGTACCGTCAGGTTATTGACGATGTGCAGCATTGCGATGGTGACGATGAACGCCAGATAGAACCAGTTCGCCACGTAGATGTGCGGTTCCTTGCGTCGCGCCAGCGTCCCGACGAAAACGAAAAAGTACACAACCCAGACGATGGTCAGGAACAGATCGGCATACCATTCCGGCTCGGCATACTCTTTGCTCTGTGTGACACCGAGGATGTAACCGGTTCCGGCAATCAGAATGAAAAGCTGATAGCCCCAAACAACGAACCACGGCGCCCACCGCCCGGGCATACGTGCTTGGCTTGTGCGTTGGACAACGTAAAGCGACGTCGCAAGCAGGACGTTACCGCCAAACGCAAAAATCACTGCCGACGTATGGAGCGGTCGTAAGCGGCCGAAGCTGGTCCAGGGCAAATCGAAATTGAGCGCGGGAAATGCCATCTGCCACGCGATGATGTCGCCGACCAAGAAGCCTGCAATGCCCCACACAACGGCGGCAACCGTGGCAACTTTGATGGGGCCGTCGAAGTACCCCGTTGGCGTTTCCGCCGACGCATCCGTGAAAGCTTGAGACAACACATAGAACACCGCGAGTAGAGCGGCGAGCGCCATGACCGCGGCGTGAAACGCCATCACATTATCTGTTGTCACCACGGCAACATAGCCACAGACCAACGCAGCGATGCCGCCTAGTAAGACCGCAGACACATCGGAAAATGCCAACTGTCCCTGTTCAACGTCATTCATGAAGAGCTCCCGACCGGTTCGAAACCGCATGCCCTTTGCGGGCATGTTTGCTTCGTGTCAGGCCGGCGCCAACATGGCTTTGACATCGATCAATGCGTTCGGCGCTCCAAAACTCCATTCGGTGCGACAATGCTTCCCGTTCGCGCAACAGACCCCGAGAACGCGCGGCATCGCACGTTTGGAGAAGATCACCATGATGTCAGAGCTCATCCGAAAGTATGCTCTGCCGGTGCCTCGCTACACGAGCTATCCAACGGCACCTCAGTTCACGGCAGATGTGGTCGGCGATACCTACGAAACCTGGCTTGAGAACCTTGCACCTGCAGCCAATTTATCCCTTTACGTCCATATACCGTTTTGCGAAGCCTTGTGCTGGTACTGCGGCTGCACGACCAAAGCGACGCGACAGTATGCGCCGGTCCAAAACTACCTGCGCAGTCTCGTGAACGAGATCTCGCGCGTGACCAGCCACACGCGCCCCAGCCAGACCGTCAGCCAGATACACTGGGGCGGTGGGTCCCCCAACATTCTCCGCGACGACGACGTACTCCGGCTTGTCGATGCGCTCCGGGCCTACTTCTCAGTCGAGGACGATGTTGAGTTCGCGGTCGAAGTCGACCCACGCACGCACACCAGTGAGCGAACCGAAGCCTTCATGCGGGCAGGTGTCACGCGCCTGAGCATTGGCGTGCAGGACTTCGACGAGGGCGTACAGCGAGCGATCAATCGTGTTCAGTCCTTTGAGACAACGCGCGCTGTGATCGACGGCTTTCGTAGCTACGGTGTCGGTTCCGTCAACATTGACCTCGTTTATGGTCTGCCCAAACAATCCGTCGCCTCGACCCTCCGGACGATCAAGAAAGTGCTTGAGCTTCGCCCGGACCGCATCGCATTGTTCGGCTACGCTCACCTGCCGAAGCGGATCACGCATCAGAGACTGATCAGTCAGGAGGATTTGCCTGATGCGGTGGACCGCTACCAACAGTCAAAACAGCTGGCCGAGCGCCTGATAGAGGCTGGCTATGTTCGGATCGGCCTCGATCACTTTGCCCTTCCCACGGACCCGATCGCCACCGCACCGGCGCGGCGGAATTTCCAAGGATATACGAGAGACGACAGCGATGCTCTGATCGGGCTTGGGGCATCAGCGATCGGAAAACTGCCTCAGGGCTATATTCAAAACGCCACCGCAACGCATGACTACAGTCGCCGCGTCCGCGACGGCGGGCTTGCCGTTGTGCGCGGTCACACGTTGAGTGACGAGGATCGCATGCGCGCGCTGGTGATCGAGCGCATCATGTGTGATCTGAAGTTTCCCGCTGATGAGTTATCACGGTGTTTCGGAGAGCGTGCAGCACATTTGTTCGAAGCAGCTGCGGAGCTGCTCCGAGATGACAAGGACGGGCTGGTCGCGCCATCTGGCCGCGGCTTCAAGGTCACGTCGCGCGGGCGACCGTTTGTCCGCACGATCGCCGCATACTTCGACGCCTATCTGGAGCGCAAGGCTGTGCTTTATTCCACCGGCGTCTAAACCCATCTGACCGGTCAGTACACATCGCCTTATTCGGGATATAGCGGCGGTCGCGCTTACCTTGATGTATGGCATCTTTGCAACGTGACTTGAGCGGAGGCGCGACTCGCGCCATCAAGAAACCGCAAATAGGCATTGATCAAGTCGACAGAGCACGTTTTCGCGACGTCGTCGGCACGCATCTGGAATGCGCAAAGGAGCCCCGCATGGCCCGATTCGCCCTCATTTCGGCAGTCATTGGTGCGCTGGCGCTGGCCGGATGCTCGCAATCTGCCGTCAATCTGCTCAACACAGGATCAATCACCAGCACCAAAAAACAAGGTCCAGCCACACCGAAAGTGGTGACACCGCCGGATCGCGCTCTTCATGTTGCTGCAACATCTGCCCGGGCGCAGAAGTGTGGTTACTACTTCGATCCTGAGAAGCTGAAGACCGACTACCTCACGTTTGAGACCACTAACGGCCTTAAGCCCGAGGATGTTGCGGGCGTTGCGAAGCTCTACGATTTCACAAAAAAACGGATTGCGGCCAAGATTGCACCCGTGGAATCCTATTGCAGCAGCACGCAGACAAAAACCATCAAGGCCCAGCTCACCAAATATCTGGCTGGCGATTATGCGCCACCGGTCGTCAAGAAGACGGCTGAGGCTGGCAACTGGTGGGAATCCGATGTCCCGCAAGGCAAAGAGCGCATCAACCCCAGGTGGTATGAAAAGGGTGAGAAAGCCATCATTACGACGCCGGAGTAGTCACAGCGCAGTACGACAGCTTTGAGCGGGGCCAGACAGGGGTCATGCTGACCAAGCTCCTTCAGTTCGAGTTGGTGTTGAAACTCTCTGTCGGCCTGATGTTGCTCATCGCCCCTGTGACTGTGGCGCGCATCTTTGGTTTACCGCACGGTCAAATCGGGCTGTGGGGGCGCTTACTCGGCATTGTATTGATCGGGATCGCCGGTGCGATTTACATAGAGCATGATGTCGAGGGTGCAGAAGGGTTGGGTCTGGCGGGCCTGATCCTAATTAACCTTCTGGCACTTGTAACACTCCTCTTTTTTGCGATCGTACAGGGCACCGGAACACGGCGTGGTGCCGTCGTGATTTGGCTTATGATTGCACTTCTGTTTTCATTAACGTTTCTCGAAATACTACAAATCTAACACCTAGGTTCAGATGTTCGTCACCGAACTCGCGCGGGCAGCACCAACCATGTCCGCCTATACGATCTATGCAATGGTTTCCTAATACAGGCCCGATAATTTGCGCGCCTGCGAGGTCCAATCGCGCGCCACGTCATCGCCGTTTCCAGTCAAAGGTGGAACATGCTCGACTATCAACCGGCACTGTCAAACGGCAGTCCTGAAACTGCCGTCGAGCAACAAGGCGATACGACTGAATTCGAGCTTGCCAGAACACGGGCAGACTTTCTCGACTTAGAAGAAGATTGGAATGCCCTGTTTGCCACCTCGGCCCGATCAATTCACGTTTTTCAATCGTTCAATTGGCTGTGGCATTGGTCGGAGACATACGGGCGCAACAACCACGACGACTTCGTCGTTGTGACGGCCCGTCGCAACGGCCAACTCATTCTCGTATGGCCAATGCACGTGTCCCGCCGGTTGGGGGTGACGCGTCTGGAGTGGCTTGGAGAGCCGATCGGTCAGTATGGCGACCTGATCGTTGCCGATATCAGCGACCGCGATTGCCTGATCCGCAACGCCTGGCAGCACGCCGTCGCCGACATCAAGCCCGATGCCGTCCATTTGCGCCGCGTACGATCCGACGCCAATGTGCATGACTTTCTCTCGCGCAACGCGGCAATCCTGACGGAGCAGCGACAGGCACCCTACGTCGCGACGCAGTCCGCCAACACATTTCCTGAGTATTCGGAAACAAGGCTCTCCAATCGATCGCGACGGAACCGGCGACGACTCAGACGGAGACTGCATGAGCGTGGTGAGATCCGTAGCGAGATACTTTCGCCGTCGGAGCAAGCAGCGGACATTGCCGTCGAAGCCATCCAGCTCAAGCGTGCCTGGATTAAGGATCGTGGCCTGGCCTCACCTGCGCTGGAATCGTCCTGCGCACTCGCGTTCTTTCGCGCGGTCTGCTCCGGCGGTCCGCGCCCCGTCGAGGCGAGCGTGCATGCTCTCTATTGCGACCAAGACCTGGCGAACGCGCAAATCTACTTCTCATGCAAACGCCGTAGCTGCCTTCACATCATTGTCTATGCGTTGGACTATGAAAAAACGCGATGCGGCCTTTTGCATTGTGACGATGCCGTCGAAAACGCGTTCGAGACCGACACGGAAATTCTCGACTTCCTACCGCCGGACAGCGACTATAAGCGAGACTGGGCGAGCGGCTCAGTCGCCGTCTCAGACTTCGCGTTGCCGTTGACGTTGAAGGGCTATGCCTACGTTCACGCCTACGTCCGAACAGCGCGACCACTGGCGAAGGCACTGATCCAAAAACTGCCCTGGTCATGGTGCCAACGGCTGCCCGGCGCGAACGGCCACGAACCTGAGTAATGCGCGGCCATGTCAGCCGGCTGCCTCGGGACTCGGCTTGATTCAATCCGACATGATCTCGTCTATTGCACACCGAGCTTCTTCTGCAGGCTTGACGATGACGTGGTGTATTGGAACAGAAGCTTGCGATCCGGATAGATGTAACGATGCGCCTGCTGCGCCATCAGCGCCGCTTCGTGAAAGCCGGAGAGAATGAGTTTCAACTTACCCGGATAGGTGTTGATGTCGCCGATTGCGAATATCCGTGATTCACTGGTCTCGAACTTCTCCGTGTCCACAGGAACGAGGTTTTCGCGCACGTTGAGGCCCCAGTCCGCAACCGGCCCGAGTTTCATGGTCAGGCCGAAGAACGGAAGCATGGCATTGCACGCAATCTGCACCTCGCCTTGATCTTTCGTACGCACGGTGATGGCGCTCAGTTGGCCGTCGGCGCCATGAAGCGTGGTAACCTGACCGATCATGAGCGACATCTTGCCATCCGCCACCAGCGCTCTCATTTGCTCGACGGTGTGTGGCGCCGCGCGAAAATCGTCTCGGCGATGGATCAGAGTCAGTGATTTCGCAAGTGGTTGAAGATTGACGGTCCAGTCGAGAGCAGAATCGCCACCGCCAACAATGACAATGTCTTTGCCGGCAAACTGTTCCATCCGCCGCACGGCATAGAACACGCTGGATTTCTCAAACGCCTCGATACCGTCCAACGGCGGGCGTTTGGGGGTGAACGAGCCGCCGCCGGCAGCAATCACCACCACTTTCGCGAGAAACTGCGTGCCGGCATCCGTCGTGACGGCAAATCGGTCGTCCGCCTGGCGTTGCAGCTCGTCCACGCGCTCTGCGAGGTGGAATGTTGGATTGAACGGCTTAATCTGCTCCATAAGCCGGTCGGTCAGTTCCTGCCCCGTTACAACCGGCAATGCCGGAATGTCGTAGATCGGCTTTTCCGGATAGAGTTCCGCGCACTGTCCGCCGGGCTTATCCAGAATGTCGATCACGTGGCATGAGATATCGAGCAGGCCCAGTTCGAACACAGCAAAAAGGCCGCAGGGTCCCGCGCCAATAATCAATGCGTCGGTTTCGATAACGCCGCCGTTTGTGCCGATGCGCTCAGCGTCCGTTGCGGGCAGTTGTGTTTTGGGTTCGCTCATGATCCAGCATCCGATCGCCGTCGTTGGCCTACGGGTCAGCGCCGTGGCCGCTCATCATCAAAGAAGCCAGGGGCCGTCCGAAGTCTTCAGAACTGTTTTTCAGGAACACGCACAACGAGACCGTCAAGCTCATCTGTGACCCTGATCTGGCAAGACAGTCGGCTGGTTTCGCGAACATCGAACGCGAAGTCCAACATATCTTCTTCCATTTCCGACGGCTTTCCGGTGCGCTCAGACCAGGCGTCGTCGACATAAACGTGACATGTTGCACACGCACACGCGCCGCCGCACTCCGCATCTACGCCGTCGATCAGGTTCAGCTTCGCCGCTTCCATCACGGTGATGCCGGTGGCCGCATCGACCACCGCTTCGGTACCATCGGGCTGAACGAACGTAATCTTGGCCATTTGCGGATGGCTCCAGGCTTAGAGGCTGCAGGTCGTGTCGCCGGCGGGCTGACAAGGTCATTACACACATGTAACGCTTCGAGACAGTTAGTCTGCACAAGCCGCCAACACAAGCCGGGCAGCGCCTTCAGCCAATAATAGCGACGCTATGATCACGCAGATCTATGATTAACGCTTGTTGCGAGAGTCTTTAACTGCGCTGTTCGCACGCTCGCAAGCTCGCGGCTCGAGCGAGTCTTTAATTGCGCTGTTCGCACGCTCGCAAGCTCGCGGCTCGAGCAGGAGTCTTTAGTGTGCGCTGTTCGCACGCTCGCAGGCTCGCGGCTCGAGCGCGGGCTATCCTGGTAGGACGGTTCCCAGGCCGCGAATGCGGCCCGGCGCGTTGCGCCGCCCCCACCCCAACGCGGGTGTTCCCGCGTTGGGCATTTCAAATGTCGAGATGGCGAACACGCCATCTCGATGGGGCCCG
>JBCCOV010000128.1:0-14681 GCA_039039985.1 Pseudomonadota bacterium
CGAAAGAGTCCTTCATTTGCGCTGTTCGCACGCTCGCAGGCTCGCGGCTCGAGCGCTGGCTATCCTGGTAGGACGGTTCCCAGGCCGCGCCCGCGGCCCGGCGCTTTGCGCCGCGCTCGCGCAGGGCCCGGCCGCAGGCCGGAACAGCCCGTGAGCGAAAACAAGCTACAGCAAAGCGCATACAATGCGACACGCTCTAGCGGACGACAATGTCGCGGTAGGCATGCCATGTCGCGTGCGCAATCAACGGAAACGCAAAGACAAGGCCGACAAGCATGGTGGCGAGGCCAAGGGCAATGAAGCCTGCAATTAATGCGGCCCATAGGGCCATGGCCTGCGGGTTTGCGCGAACCGCCGCATAACTCGTTGCCATTGCTGTTACGGCGTCGACCTCCTGCTCCAAAAGCATCGGGACGGATACTACCGTCATAACAAAGATGACTGAGGCGATTGCTGCACCAACCGTCGTGCCGACGACCAGAAGGCCAAGGCCCTGGAGCGTAAACAGCAGAGTCGGGATGAACTCACTTGGCGGTGGGAAGCCCGTCGTGCCGATGAACAACATGAACAGAAGAAGCGCGATCTGAACCCAGACGAAGAATGCAAAGAACAGGATTGCGCCCATAAAGCTCAGCTGTCCCTTGGCGCGGCTGGCCGCTGCCGCAGCGGTTGAGAGCGACACGGGCTGCTCGGCTTCGATACGGCGGCTGACATCGTACAACCCAACAGCCACGAACGGACCGAGGATAAGAAATCCACCGCCCAGAGCCAGGATCATGGACTGCCACCCGTACTGGAACAGGCCGATCAGGAGCCCAACAGCGATACAGGAGAATGCAGCCCCGTAGGTTAACGAAACGCCGGGATGGCGCCATAAATCCACCCAGCCGGCAGAGAGCCAGTCCCACGGCGCTTCGAATGCGACACTACGTACCCGCGACGTAGTTGCATCTGACGGTTCTGTTCCGCCGGCAATCAATTCATATTCGTGCATGCGAATTCGTCCGTCGCCCATGGAACCTTGCGACGATCACTGCTATCAGTTTCGAGGTCGTTGATCTCAATCAATTTGCCACCTGGGTCGGGAGGTTGACGTGCTCAGTGCGATCAGCTGCGATACATGCGCGATCCGGCATCGTGCCCTGTGTGGGGTGCTATCGGCGGAAGAGATACAGAAGATCAACGCGATCGCCTTTCGGCGGACATTCGCGCCGAATGAGATGATCCTGAACGACCGAGAGACGCCGGAGTTTTTCGGCAACATCATCAGTGGTGTCGTCAAGCTGTCCAAAATGATGGCGGACGGGCGCCAGCAAATCGTCGGGCTTCAGTTCGCCTCGGACTTCATCGGGCGCCCGTTTGCGACGCGGAATCCGTTTTTTGCGGAAGCTGCGTCCGAGGTCGTCTTATGTTGCTTCCGCAAGAAACAGTTCGAGGATCTGGTACGCGAGATGCCGGACCTGGAGCATCGGATGTTCCAACACACCCTGGATGAGCTTGATGCCGCCCGGGCCTGGATGGTGTTGTTGGGGCGAAAATCAGCCGAGGAACGGATTGCGAGCTTCATAAATCTCGTCGTCGAGCGCGCCCAGGCGTCTTCCGGTTGCCGCTCAGACTTTATGGCCGATTCTGGCGCGGCAAATCTTCGGATAGAGCTGCCGCTCACACGCGCAGAGATTGCCGATTATCTGGGGCTGACGATTGAGACCGTCAGCCGTCAGTTCACACGGTTGAAATCACGCGGCATCATCGACACTGCGAAGGGGCGCCAGATTTTGGTTCATGACGTGGGTGTGTTGCGCGACGTCGCAGGCGAGGAAGACCCGGTTAATCTCGGCATTGATTGATGCGAACTGATTTTCTGCTCTCTGACTTATGTGTTTTAGGCTCGAGTCTTTCAGATTGAGCCGGAGCCATCCCACACCCCAGGCTTTCGCTCTTCCCGGCCGGCTCAGTGAGCAAGGAATGGGAGTGTAGGCGGGCGACGTGATGCCGCTTATGGCGAAAGTGAACCAGACGAGCGCAGCACGCGATCGTGTTTCGAAGTTGCGAGCATTGAACAATTATTCACAATTATGACGCGAATCAATGCTTTGCTGCCTGTGGAAATCTTTTTGCTCGGATCCGCGATAGGGTGGCTTGGTTTCTATCATGGCTCAGATTTTTGCGGTGAAGTTGTTGGCCGCTCGCTTGAGTGTTGCGGTCCTGTTCCTCGTGCTGGCTCTCGTTCATCCGGCGCGAGCGGAGAATCCGACGCTCAGGCATTACAATGCGGTGCCAATCGGCCAGTGGGTTGGCATGACCCCTGCGCAAAAGGCGTCTCTCTCGGCCATGATTGCAGGGTCATCGAACAAATATATCACGCTCCCCCTGATGGGATGCATGGGTGACTTCGCACGGGATCCGCAATTCGAGATGCTTTCCGTTCGAACCGCTCTGATCGTCTGCAATATCCTGGTGCGCCGCGGCCCGATGAGCTGACGTCACCGCCGTTCGTCGTCGTGTCGGCATTGATGGCATCGTCTGGCCGCGCGCTCATACCGGCGTTGTTGCATCTCCGGACAGTTCATCGATGATCGGGCAATCGGGCCGGGAATCTCCATTGCAACTGTCAATAAGATGGCGGAGCGCCCGTGCCATGCCATCAAGTTCACGACGCTTGCGCTCAATCTCGGCAAGGTGCGTCTTGGCGATTGTCTTCACGTCCGCACTGGCGCGGGAGCGGTCTGAGTAGAGGATGAGAAGCTTACGGCAGGTTTCAATGTCAAAGCCGAGGTCTCGCGCGCGATGGATAAATGCGAGGCGGTGGACGTCCTCAAAGCTGTAGTCTCGAAATCCGTTCGCGCGGCGCCTCGGTACTACCAGGCCGATTTCCTCATAGTAGCGGACTGTCTTTGCCGTTAGCCCGGATTTCTCTGCGGCGGAGCCAATGTTCACGATACGAACTCCACAACTCGCTTACGATACGTCGCGACTGAGAACATAACGCCTGTGAACAACCGGCGGTGCGGCTACAGCGGCGTAACATCCACGGCGACGGCGACAGAATGTGCGCCCCCACCCAGAAGCACGCCGGATATCGGGCTGACGTCATCAAAGTCGCGCCCGTAGGCGACAGTTATGTGGTCTGGCGAGTTTACAAGATTGTTGGTCGGGTCAAAGTCCACCCAACCGGTTTCAGGCGCCCAGACAGACACCCAAGCGTGAGATGCATCCGACCCGGCGAGCTTTTCAGCCCCGTCAGGAGGATGAGTTCGAATATAGCCGCTTACGTATCGGGCCGGCAGTCCAAACGCCCGCAGCGCTGAAATCTGAAGATGCGCGAAGTCCTGACAGACACCGGACTTTTGGGCGATTACCTGGTCGACAGGGGTCGACACATCGGTCGTCGCATTATCAAACCTGAACTCGGTATAGATTCGCTTCATAAGGGCGTCGGCCGCCACAAGAACCGGCATGCCTTGCTGAAAGCTGTCACGGGCAAACTCCAGCACCGTCGCGGTGGGGGCCGTGTAGCGTGATCGACATGCAAAATCGAGAACCGATCTGTCGAGGCCCTGTGCGGCGGTGACCTTGCGTTCCGCAATATCTTCCCACCGCGTCGTGGCTGCGAGCTCGGGTGCCGCGACGGCATCGACTTTGATGCCGCTCCGTGCGGTTACCGAGAATTCCCGATGGTCTTCATCAAGCGTGATGTGGACGGACGGATTTCCGAAGTAATCGTTGCGCTTTTGTTGTGATGTCGGCGTTGGCTCGATGACGATGCTATGGCGCTCGACATCCTGATGCGTCACCGAACGTGGTGTGAGATGCAACAAATGGTGCGACTGTATAACTGGCGAGCTATACGAATAGGTCGTCCGGTGTAAGATCGAATACGTCGGCATGGGCTCAACGCGGGAAATGCGGCCTTAGGCGCTGCGGTTGTTCGTCTGCTAGACTGAAGTAATGCCGCGATATCGTTTCTGAAAGCTGAGGAAGCTCAGAAATTACGCTGTCGAGCATCGTTTTCAGCATTTTTCGTGTTCCGCTATCATCGCTTTGGACGATTTCGTCGAGGTCGACGAGGCGCGTTCGGGTGAGAAGATCCAGGGCCATGCGCTGCTCTGTCGCGCGGACGGCGTCATCCGACGACCGGGGCAGCCCATCAATCTGCTCCGAGAGTGCGGCGAGCTGGAACACAAGGCTGCGTGGGTTGGTCTCGTCGATCAGCAAAAGATCCAGAACCAGCTTAAGCTCCGGGCCTAAGTGATAGCGCGAGCGGAATGTCAGGTAGGAATCGGCGACGCACAGCGCGAATGTCAGGGTGTCGCGCAATTCGTCGTCATCGCCGGCATTTGTAAACAGGCTGTCCAACAGCTCGACAAGTTGCAACGCGCGTTCCAAACGCCGGCCCATGTCGAGAAACTGCCGACCGCTGTTTCGCGTCATGTTCTCATGCGTAAGGCCCGCGAATGCCGACAGCTGGTTGATCAGCTGGTCGCATGTCTCAATGAGATCATGGGCATTGGCGATCTCGGGTTCAGGCGGCGGGGCCGCCTCGGCGTCCGGCGTTGTTGGCCGCAACGGCTGGACATTCGAGGGCACGCAAACGAGGCCCGACACAGACAGCCCCGTCAGTAGCCCCCAGCTATCCGTTGAGAGGCGATCGCGGCACTGCAGCGCCGTGCGCCTGATGTTGTCAATTGTGCGTGGCAGACCGTAGACGCGGTCCGGTTCGCTGCACAGCTTCCCGATAATGTCGGCCAGGCCATCGTTTTGCGGCTGACCGGGTGCCGTCGCATCAGCACCGCCGTCCTTGGCAAGAATCTGATTAAGCGCGCGCGTCAATCGCGTGTTGCGGCCGCTGGATCGCGACAAATCGGGCGCTGTCTGCGTGAGGGCCTGGCGCACCAACCGCAGTGTCGCGTCAGCGCGCTCGCAATAGCGTCCCAGCCAGAACAGGTTGTCTGCCACCCGGCTTTGCAGATTGCGCGAATGGCGCTGAATGCCCGAATCGGCGTGCGCCATCCGGCTGAGGGTCACCGAAGATGGCGGCGTATTTGGCGATACCACCCAAACATCGCGGGATCTTGCTTCGTTGGAGGTCAGCGCAACCGCGGCGTCGTCGTCAATCGTCAAAGCCACACCGCCGGGCATGACCTGAAAGCCGTCTTTCAGGCCGGTCGCAAACACCCTCAGCGCGAATGGCTTCGGCCGCAATCCATCCTCGGACCATGCCGGCGCTGTCGCAAAACCAACCGGCTTTTCCGCAACCAGAAGGCTTGCGTCCAGCGCCATGCGCTGCTCAAGCGCCGCGCGCTGTTCGCCGGACATGGCGCCGGCGCGTGTGCCGGACTTCGCCTGGCCCGGGCTGCCCGTGCCTTCCTGCGCATCGTAGATGATGTAGTCATCGAGATCGGCGGCGATTGTGTCGCGGATTGCGCGTTGTCCCAGCCACAGCCGAGGTGCGTCCGGGATCAGAAGGTCTTCGCCGAGAAGATGTTGGGCGATTCCCGTCATAAACGGCGACAGGCCGCGGTTTTCAACGACGGCGGAACCCAGAGCGTTCGCAATCAGATCGGGATTTTGGCGGGCCGCCTGAACCAAACCAACTGGTCCTTCAAACCCGTCGGGCGCTAACTCGATCGGATCTGCCCGTCGGCCTTCGATCGCACGCAGGAGAACGTCGATGCGCTTCAGGCCATCGATCGTTTTCAAGTAGACGTTCTGGTCGACAACCCGCAGATCCGAGCCTTGAACCTGGAGATAACCCAAGTACCGCGCCATGTACGCATGGCCGCGAAAGGCGGCACTCTTCGGGCTTGGCGTCAGTATCGCGACGGTTGGGTCATCGCCTTTTGCGTGCTCATAAAGCGTTTGTGACAATGACTGGTAAAACGGTCCGATCGGAAAGGTCCGACTGAAGCGAAAGAGGTCCGGCGAAATCTCGGCCATGATCATGCGGTTGGCCAAAACAAACCCGTGGCCCGCTGGCGTTTCCGTATGAACGTCTATGACGCGCCAGTTTCCCGCAGGATCTCGGGCAAGATCGATGGCCAGGAATGTCAGCGGACAAGACCCTGGCTGGCCTGTGAACAGCGGTCTGAGATAACTCGAATCATTGAGGATCAGATCCGTCGGAACCGTGCCGGACGTCAGCAGCGTCTGTTCGCCGTAGATATCCGAGAGAAACGCTTGATAGAGACGCGCACGCTGGAGCGCTGCAGCTTCGATTTTCGCCCATTCGTCCTTGCTGAACGCAATCGGAACAATATCGAGGTGCCACGGTTGCCCCATGTCGCGTGGGTCATTGAAGCGGTCCAGTAACAGCCGCTCAGTTTTCCGCGCACGCACGCTTTGCGACGCCATCGACGCACTGGAGAACCAAGTTGAAATCGTTGTGAACGCCGGACGTACGCTGCCGTCTGCGGCAACCATTTCATCATAGATTCCGTCAAACGGAACATAGCCGGTTGCAGTAGCATCAGCACCATGCTCGGCGGAATCTGCGGTCGCTCCAGTCATCGTCGTCGTCTGTCCCCGTTTCGCGGTACGCACCAATAGCGGGTCATTACTGCTTAGGTCGTCGGATTGACGCATTATATGGGATTCGTGACGGCCCAGATCGCTTCCCATCTCCGGCTGTGGCACGGGGGCCGCGGTCGGCGTCACCTTCGTTCGCCGTACGCCTAGCCAGTGAAGGACACGATTGAATCGACGGATCAGCTAGTCCTCCGCAGATCTAGTGTATACGGATAATCTCTGTTTTGGCTAGTCTCCGGCGTGGCCATTGGCCCCGGAGTATGGCCGATCGGCTCGAAGCGTGCATGCCGTCGGCCCTCGGCTTCAAATGCATTGATCGGCATCGTCTCAAAATACTTACCTCCCGGATGTGACACGTGATAGCGACAACCGCCAATTGATCGTCCTGTCCACGTATCCAGAATATCAAAAACCAGAGGCGTGTGGATGCCAATTGTCGGGTGCAGACTGGCTGCGGGTTGCCATGCTCGGAACCTCACGCCGCCCACGCCCTCGCTGCGAATACCTGTCGGTGCCAGCGGCACGCGATGGCCATTGCAAACCACGATGTGTCGACTGTCCAGGCCGGTTGCCTTGACCTGAATTCGCTCAAGCGATGAATCCACGTACCTCGCCGTTCCGCCGACGACGCCTTCCTCTCCGAGAACATGCCAAGGCTCCAGCGCACCTCGGACTTCGATGGAGACACCATCATAGGCAACTTCGCCGAACCGTGGGAACCTGAACTCGAAGTGGGGCAGAAACCAGTCATCGGCAAATGCAAAGCCCGACTGGCGGAGATCATCGAGCACAGACCGGAAATCGGACCACACGAAGTGCGGTAACATGAACCGGTCATGTAGATCAGTGCCCCAGCGAACGAGATCGCCGGAATAGGGATTTTCCCAAAAACGCGCGATGAGCGCCCGGAGCAGCAACTGCTGAGCCAGGCTCATCCGTGCGTGCGGCGGCATCTCAAACGAGCGGAACTCGATCAAGCCTAAGCGACCGGTGGGGCCATCCGGTGAGTAGAGCTTGTCGATGCAGATCTCAGAGCGATGCGTATTGCCGGTGACGTCGATCAACAGATTGCGGAACAGACGATCGACCAGCCAGGGCTGGATCGTACCGCCCGGGCCCGGCAGCTGCTGCATCGCGATTTCGAGTTCGTAGAGGCCTTCGTGCCGCGCCTCGTCAACACGCGGGGCCTGGCTTGTCGGCCCGATGAACATGCCCGAAAACAGATAGGACAGTGATGGATGGTGCTGCCAATAACTGACGACACTGGCAAGCAGATCCGGCCGACGAATGAAGGGACTGTCGGCTGGCGTGCTGCCCCCGAGGACGATGTGGTTGCCGCCCCCGGTGCCGCTGTGGCGACCGTCGATCATGAACTTCTCTGTGCCTAAGTGGCAGTTGAATGCTTCGTCGTATAGCGATGTCGTGACGTCGACGGCTTCGGACCAGGACGTCGCCGGGTGAATGTTGACTTCGATGACACCGGGATCGGGAGTCACTTTGATCATGCTCAGGCGGGGATCGAATGGCGGTTCGTATCCTTCAACGTGCACGGGCTGGTCGAGCTTGCTCGCCGTTGCTTCTATGGCCGCCGCCAGCGCTGCATAGTCCTCAGCATCGCTCAGCGGAGGCAGGAAGACACAGAGATGGCCGTCACGTGGTTCGACAATCAAGGCTGTGCGCACAGACCCGGAAATCTCGTTCGCGCCGCCGAACAATGGCACCGGTGCCTCCAGAGTCACTGTACGTCGCTGTTGAAGCAGTTCCTCACGGCTTGGGAGCTCCGGCCGCTGCTCCAGCGGGTCCCGCGGCTGAACCTGCGGGTAGTTCACAGGGGCGATGTACGGCAGCGCACCAAGGGGCAATCGCAATCCGGCCGGCGAGTCTCCCGGCGTCAGAAAGAGGCGCCCGCGGCGCAGAGCCCAGTTCTCCGTGACCCAGCGACGCCCCACGTCCTTAACCTGCCAGACCTGGATCGGCAGAACATAGCCGGCAGGCTTGCTCAGCCCGCGCTCGAACGCCTTGATGACGCGCGCGCGCTCGGCCTCGTCGTCAATCTTGTTGTCGACAATGTCGACGTTGATCGGAAGCTTCTGTTCGAGCAGGGCGAAGTGCGCAGCGTCTTCAAAGGCTGGCAGTCCGCTGTCGCCTGGTAGGCCGAGCTGCTCACACAGCGTTTCCATGAACCGCTGCGCCGTAGTGTCGTCAACAGGCTGCGCCGGCGCCTCGCGATCAATCAGGGTGGAATCTTTCCAAAGCGGCTCGCCGTCGCGCCGCCAGTATGTGGCAAATGCCCACCGTGGGAGTTGCTCGCCCGGGTACCATTTGCCCTGTCCGAAATGCAGCAAACCGCCGGTCCCGTAACGGGTCGACAACCGGCGGACGAGGTCTTCGGCATAGCGCCGCTTGGTCGGCCCAACGGCTTCATTGGTCCATTCGCCGCCTTCCATATCCACCGCTGAGACGAAGGTCGGCTCGCCCCCCATGGTCAGGCGTACGTCGCCGGCTGCGAGGCGCGTATCGACCGCCTCTCCCAAGCTCAGGATTGCCGACCATTGGTCCTCGGAATAGGGCTTTGTAACGCGCGGCGTTTCCGCGATGCGCTTGATGCTCATTTCGAATTCGAATGAGACTTCGGCTTCGTCATGCGCGCCGGTAATCGGGGCCGCACTTGAAGGATCAGGCGTCGCAGCGACCGGGATGTGGCCCTCGCCCGCAAGCAATCCGGATGTCGGGTCCAAACCGACCCATCCAGCTCCAGGCAAATAGACCTCGGCCCAGGCATGAAGGTCGGTAAAGTCTTCTTCAGCACCAGCCGGGCCGTCGAGCGGCTTCACGTCCGGCTTGAGCTGGATGAGATACCCAGACACGAATCGCGCGGCCAGGCCGAGGTTGCGCAAGACCTGGACGAGAAGCCAGCCACTATCGCGGCAGGATCCGGACTGCTTCTCAAGCGTTTCCTCGGGCGTCTGGATGCCCGGTTCCATACGGACGAGATAGCCGATGTCGCGCTCGATGCGTTGATTGAGAGCGACAATGTAATCGATCGTAGTTGGTGCCTTGAGCGACCGCAGTTCCGCAATGTACCGGCTCAAGAGCCGCCCGGGAGGTGGCGCGGCGAGATAGGGCTGGAGATCGTGGCGTAGATGCTGGTCATACGAGAACGGCCACTCGCGGGCGTCCTCTTCGAGAAAGAAATCGAACGGATTGACGACCGATAGTTCGGCAACAAGATCAACGGTAACCGAGAAGACGTCTGTTTTCTCGTTTGGAACCATGCGCGCCAGGAAGTTCCCGAACGGATCCTGTTGCCAGTTCAGAAAATGCTCGGTCGGCTCAAGGCTCAGCGAGTAGCTTAGGATTTCCGTTCGTGCGTGCGGTGCCGGTCGCAATCGAATAATCTGCGGGCTGATGCTGATCCGCCTGTCGTAGCGATACACGGTCTTGTGGGTGAGGGCGACCTTGATGGACACGGAATGAGGCTCTCAATTGGGGGCGGTGTTTTGCGTTCCTGGCGAAGCCGATGGTGACGGCAATCGGCTCAGGTCTGATCCTGCTTCTGCTTCATATCGTGAATCGCTTGGATCTGTGATTGGCCAGGAGGATCAATGGGCGTGGACGGAGGAGTCGGCGGCGCGGGTTCGTTCGCATCTGATGGCGGCGTGACCTCGGACATGAAGTAGGCTTGGTCCAACTCCCGCGCGACGGACCCGAGCGCGCGTTGGATGGCATCGTTGAATGTGTGCAGCCGCTCCAGAAGGCGTTCGTCGCTGGATGCAGACTGTATCGTGTTGGTAAGATCGGCGACGCTATGCAAAACTGCGGCCGGCGTCGGGACATTGCACACTGTGCGCAGTTCGGTCTCGGCGCGACGGATCGACCTGGCTGAGTACGCAATGGATCTGGCGAAACTCTGATCGAAAATCAGGAACCGGGCAATGGTCATCGGGTCGAGCGGGCCGGGAGCGAGCCGCCGATAGGCGTGATGGCCGCCGCAGGCGCGCAGCAGCATCGACCAGAACGCAAAGTCGCCGAGCAGCTCGCCGCGCCCGGCCGTGCCGGTTTGAAGCTGGGCAAAGCGGACGTCCAACAGGCGGCTCATCTGGTCCGCGCGCTCAATCTCCACACCGAGGCGGAAGAACCGCCAACCGGCGTCGCGGTAAAAGGTCGACTCGGCAATGCCCAGCAACGCGTAGCAATCGGTCTGGATGCCTTCGCAGGTTTGCGCGAGGCGGCGTTCGGTGCTGGCGGCTTCCGGCAGCGTTTGGATGCGCTTGTACAAGCGATTGATCTGAATCCAGAAGTCCGTCGAGACCAACGCCCGCAACGCCCGTGCATTGTCGCGTGCCGCACTCAGTGAGCGAATGATCGAACCGGGATTCTCGACGTCTGTCAGATAATAGCGGATGACATTCTCGCCGGATGCCGAGTCGTACCGCTTCAGGAAGGTCGGTGCCTCGTCGTAAAGGGTTAGGATCCACGCCCAGCCCGTCCCTTCCGCACGTCCGCGATCGAAGGCCGTTTGCACCATCAGGATGCGGGACAGGCTCGCTGTTCGTTCCACATAGCGGCCCAACCAGAACAGGCATTCGGCATGTCGGGCGAGCAGACGGTTCACGCTGGCTCTCCACCGTTGCTGGTGCTGGCCTCCTCCATCACCCAGGTGTCCTTTGTGCCGCCGCCTTGCGATGAGTTCACAACGATCGAGCCGCTCTTGAGGGCGACGCGCGTCAGACCACCGGGGAGAACCCAAGTCCCCTTCCCGGTGACCGCAAATGGCCGAAGATCCACATGGCGCGGTGCAATTCCGTCGTCAGTCAGCGTCGGGCATACCGAGAGCTGGACCATCGGCTGGGCAATGAAGTTGCTCGGGTTGGCCTTCAGCGCTTCGCGACAGGCGTCACGCTCCTTGGCTGTCGATTTCGGGCCAACAACAATTCCGTAGCCGCCAGACTCGCCCACGGGTTTCACCACGAGGTCCTCAATATGCTCCAGCGTATAAGCGAGCGCATCAGGCTCTCGACAGATATGCGTCTCCACATTCGTCAGGATTGGGTCTTCGTCCAGGTAATACTTGATGATCCGCGGCATGTAGGCGTAGACGGCCTTGTCGTCGGCAACGCCGGTACCTGGGGCATTCGCAATTGTAACGGTTCCTGCGCGATAGCAGTCCATCAACCCGGGCACGCCGAGTACGCTATCCGGATTGAATGATTTCGGATCGAGAAACTCGTCATCAATGCGTCGATAAATGATATCGACAGGTTCCAAACCGGCAATCGTTCGGGCGTAGACCCGATTGTTTTCGACGATCAGGTCGCGGCCCTCAACCAACGGCACGCCCATCTCGCGCGCCAGGAAGATGTGTTCATAGTAGGCCGAGTTGAAGACGCCGGGGGTCAGCAGCACGATTTGCGGCTCTTTCGTCGTCGGTGGCGCCACTTCGAGGAGCTTGAGGCGCAGCATGTGGCCGTAGGACGAAACATCGCGCACGTTGATGCCCTGGAGAAGGTCGGGAAACGCGCGCTGCATCAGGTGTCGGTTTTCAACGACGTAGCTGACACCAGATGGCGTCCGGACATTGTCCTCCAGGACGAAGAACTCCCCGGTGGGGCCGCGCACAAGGTCGACGCCGGCAATGTGCGTGTACGTGCGTTGGGGAAGGTCGAGGCCGACCATCTCTTCCCGGAAGTTCGGATTATTGCAAATCAGATCGCCGGGGACGATCCCATCCGTGATGATCTTTTGATCATGATAGATGTCCCAGAGAAACGCATTGATCGCAGCAACGCGTTGCGACACGCCGCGTTCAATCAAATCCCATTCGTCGGCGAGGATCATGCGCGGAATGACGTCGAACGGAAGCGCACGGTCAATCTCGTCTTTGTCCGTATAGACCGTAAAAGTTACGCCGCGATCGCGCAGCTCAGTCAGCGCCTCGCTTGCGCGATCAGAAAGTTCTTTGAGGTGAAGCTGTTCCAACCGATGCCAGAAGGCCAGAAGTCTCGGCCGTTCGTCGCTGCCTGACCCCATGAGTTCACAGAACGACGGGCTCGGATGGTAGGCGTTCAGTAACGCGGGTTCCGACGGATCGCGAAATGCGGTCAGCTTCGCCATTTAATCGATGTCCTCGGGCATTCGTCAGTGTCAGCCGAATACGACTCGAAGCATTGCACAAGCGCTAGGCGAACCCAATGCCAAAGTTTCAAGCAGACATGATCGATTTTCCAACACAATGCACGCCAATGTGTCGGTCAGGCCGGTTTTAGACGTAGGCGGACTATTATTTAGATGAGGCCCGATTGTAAAGAAACGAACTTGACATCTCTTTGTCTGGACGAATACTTTGCGTTGTAAAGTCTGGGTGGGCACATGTCTGATCTTGAGAAGGCGCTGGCGGACATCGGCGATATTCGCCAACAGCTGGCAGCTGGCGCAATGTTTCGCGGTTTTGGGCCGGTTGTCATGGCGACGACCGGCGGGCTCGCTCTTGCAGTCGCGATCGCGCAGGTGATCTGGCCGCAGACGCTGGCAACTGATGACATCGTGTTTGTCAGTGTTTGGATCGTGACGGCCGTTGTTGCGACAGCGCTAATCGGGCTGGAAATGATCGCGCGTTCGCGTCGCCATCATCGTGGTCTGGCGGATGCCATGCTGTTTAATGCGGCGGAGCACTTCTTGCCGGTTGGGGCGACAGGGGCCGTTGTTGCGGTCGTGACGATGCGCGCGGCACCAGACATAGCCTGGATCCTGCCAGGTTTTTGGTCTCTGCTCATCGCGCTTGGTCTGTTTGCCGGTTTTCGTTTTCTCCCGCGCACGGTGGCGCTTTGCGCTGCCTGGTACTTTGTGGCCGGCGTTGCCGTACTGCTCTATGGCGCCAATGAACGTATGCTTTCACCTCCGATGATGGCACTGCCTTTCGGCGTAGGGCAGCTTCTGCTTGCGGGAGTCTTGCGTTTTGCCTATGGCCCAGAGACAGGGGGCGACAATGTCGAAGCCGGATAAACGCCCGCCCTTTTCATATGACGGTTTGGATCGTGTCATTCACGAAAAGGCCCGGCTGGGTATCCTCACGTCATTGACGGCGCACGCGGACGGGCTGGTCTTTGGTGACCTGCGTCAACTCTGCGGTCTGACGGACGGCAATCTGAGCCGCCATCTGCAGGTTCTTGAAGACGCCGGGCTTGTTGCAATCACCAAGGGGTATGAACGCAAACGCCCGTCAACCCACATCAAGCTGACCGACGCGGGCCGGGCCCGATTTCTCGAGTACATCGGGGAGCTTGAGCGGGTCGTACGTGACGCTGCAAAGGCGCAAAAGGACCAAGCCCCGAAAACCCATCGACGCGTAACGCGGCCCGCCTAAGTCGGCTTTTTCGTCAATGTCGGCTCAACCCACGTCTGCGAGGAAAAACTCTGCAATGCAAACTAATCTGCAAGTCAAAGATGAAACACGGCTCCATATCGGCATCATCATGGATGGGAACGGCCGTTGGGCCAAAAGCCGCGGGCTCAATCGCATCGCGGGGCACCATGCCGGCGTTTCATCGCTTCGATCGGTTGCGGAAGCGGCGCCTGCGATGGGGATCGCAACGCTCAGTGTCTATGCATTCTCCGTCGATAACTGGCGCCGCCCGGCCGACGAAGTCGCGGGCATTATGGGTTTGTTGCATCACTATCTGGTGTTCGAGCTGGAACGTTTGGCCCGCGCGGGCGTCCGCTTGACGGTTATCGGTCGGCGGGACCGGTTGGCGCCGGACGTCGTGGCAGCAATCGCGCATGCCGAGGTGGTTACGGCCGGTGGCACAAACCTGAACCTTCGACTGGCGATCGACTATTCGGCGCGTGATGCAATTCTCTCTGCAGCAACGGCCCCGTCAGACGAGGTGCTGACCCGGGAGGCGTTTGCGCGACGGCTCGGGGTCGGCAGCGATGTCGCCGATGTGGATCTCCTGATCCGGACCAGTGGCGAGCAGCGTCTGTCGGATTTCCTGCTGTGGGAATGCGCCTATGCGGAACTCTATTTCACGCAAACGCTGTGGCCGGACTTTTCGGCGGACGATCTTGCCGAAGCTCTGCGCGCCTACGCCAAACGCGATCGCCGTTTTGGCGGACGCCCGGAGTGCGCGACGGACCCTTCAGGCAACACAAGCGATCAC
>JBCCOV010000129.1:0-14616 GCA_039039985.1 Pseudomonadota bacterium
GAGCCATACTGCGCACCATCCGGGCGCGCAGGTCTGCTGATGTTGCTTTTCCCATGGGTCACCTCCGTGCCCCAATGAGAATCACTGTTCGCGACAAATGTGAATCACCTCAACGATTCATATTTGTCGCCCGACGCTCTAGATCACTTCCACCATAGGCGGAATCACTTCGCCGGCCCACACCCTATTGTTCAATTCCACTTGGCGGGCCACCCATGAAATCGTGCTTTTGGGTGGCCGGCCAACAAGACCGAAAGATTGGGCTGTGGGATGGTTCCAGCTAAATCTGGAACGCTCTAAGCGCTCAGATCAATTGCTCGGCTGATTTCGATACCGCGATTAACTGCAAGATAGGTCGGGAAGGGCACCCTGTTTGAAGTGTCAATGTCGCGCTGCAGCCAATCTCGCGCCTCCAGGTGATGCAATGATGTCGACAGGGCTCGATCCGTGATTGTGGCCAGGCTTGATTTGATGGCCGAGAAGCGCCGGGGCTGAGCTGTCAGCGCGAGAATCGGAACCATCCAACTCCGCCGCAAGACGGCAAACTCCCTATCATCTGGGACAGACTTTACGATCCTGCTGGCGATATCAGCGGCTCTAACACCCTTGTCCGTCAACCGGAATTCTGGACGCAGAGGATGGCCGTGACCCGGGTTCCTCTCCAGGAGTCCGAGTTGGACAAGGTGATCAAGACTTGAAGCGAAGGAGGTTCGACTTGCGCTTGTTGCGGCCAGCAGCGGGGCCTGCCGGCCGGGCACGCCAGCGTCCATCAGCGCGAGAATCCTCAGAGACCAGGCTCGGGACGTGAGCTTGACAAGTGCATCTATGTCCATAAAATATAGTTACGCTACTTTTGGATCCAGGGGAAGCTTGATGCCGCTTGTTGCTTTGCAAAATACCATCACGCTCGCAATGTCCGTTCAGGACCGTCACGCCAGTGCAGAATGGTACAGCGCCAAGCTCGGATTTGAGCTGATCCATCACATGGATGAGGCCGGGTGGACCGAAATGCGGACCAAGACGGAAGGCGTGACACTGGGTTTGGGGGAACAGGCGGAACCCGCCCCGGGCAATACTGTTCCTGTTTTTGGTGTGGCTGATATCGCGACGGCTCGCGGGGCTTTGGAAACGGCAGGCGTAGAGTTCGACGGCGAAACCGAGACCATTGAGGGCATGGTCAGCACCGCCACGTTCTACGATCCGGACGGTAACGCATTAATGTTGGCCGAAGATCTGACAGAGCGACGATAGAACTGGCGCTGACGACATGCGATTGGGCTCTGAATGGTCTGCGTGGGTTCGTGCGGGACATGCGGCTTAAAGCTTGTCGCGCCAATTCAGGGTCCCAATCCAAGCCGCGACTGAAGCGTCTTTAAGTGGCGCTGTTCGCACGCTCGCAGGCTCGCGGCTCGAGCGCTGGCCAGCCGTCGAGCGCTGTTCCAGGCCGCGACTGCGGCCCGGTGCGTTGCGCCGCCCCCGCGGAGGGCCCGGCCGCAGGCCGGAGTAGCCCGTGAGCGATAAACAATCAGCGCTGGCCAGTCGTCGAGCACTGTTCCAGGCCGCGCCTGCGGCCCGGCGCGTTGCGCCGCCCCCAACCCAACGCCGGTGCTCCCGCGTTGGGTACTTTAGATGTCGAGATGGCGAACACGCCATCTCGATAGAGGCCCGAGCGAAGCGAGGAATAGCCGTGAGCGAAAACAATCAACATATGCCAGCGGGCGACCGCCACGAAGACCCCGTCGGTTAACCACGCGAAGAGTTCATCGAAAGAGATCGCATGCGACGAAAATGCAATTAGCAATATATTTCAAAAGGTTATAGGATTAATCTCAAAATATACAAGATTACCTCTACGAGACAACGCCAACACCGCGTGATAGTCGAGCATAGTAGGACTTCTCGATCTGTTTTTGGTGTATCGTAAGGGGAAAACAACATGATTTCGCAAGGGATTTTCACAACCCAAAAGCGAAGCATGCAGGTGCAAAAGTCTCACGTAACGCGTGTTGGCGTACTGGCGCTGACAGTTGCAGTTCTGACGAGCGGGGCTGCGATTGCTGCTGTCCAGAGTTCTTCGGGACAGGAGACCCTAGCCGCATCCAACGTGAAAGCTGCGATGCCTGTTGCGCATGAACGCGGCGTCAGTCTGAGCCGTGAAGCTAACCGTGCCGGTCAAAGTCCAACCCGGCATGTCGTTGTTGCTCAAGTCGACGACGACGATGTGTTTGATCTGCGCGAGGCGATGGGCATCGCTTACCTTTTCCACGATGATGACTATGACGACGTCGATGAGCCCGCACCGACCACCAACTTTGGGTTGCTGGGTGGCAACGCGAGCGCGGTCGACAGTGGCGACGACGATGACGATGGTCCCGATGACAGTAACAACTAGTTACGGGGGCAATTCATACGCTCCGCTCGTGTATCACTAAGTGTGCTTGGCCTGGATTGGGTTTGCGCCCATCCGAGCCATTGCGCCACATGGCAATAGCGTTACTGCCAAAATCTGGCGCTGAGATTTGCCACACCAGGCGCCCTTGAGCCTATGCAGAGCGATGCCCAGACGGCAGCAGCGCGATAACGTCGGCTGGCGCGAGTTTGCTGATCGCCTCGACGGCATCAATGCGCGTCTCGGCGACCCCGTGGCCGCCGCCAATCCACAGGCACGACCATTGCCACTGTCCTTGAAGCGCGCCGTGCTCAATTCGCATAACGCGACCAATCGCATACCCGTCGCAGTAAACGGTGCGATCGTTAAAAGGGTGAGACCCCGGGAGCGTTGTCGGGCCATGTGTGAATTTCATAGAACTTATCTACATTCAAAGAGTTATCCTACCGCACCTTTCTGAAAGCCCATTCCAGTCTGTTCGTGCACGCGCAGTACTCAGTAGCAGAAGTCTGTAAACGTCAGTAATACCATATTTACACTGAATCAAAGGCGAGAATTGCTCACTCCAGGACAATGCGTTCACATCGCACTCGCGTGGATGTCACGTGATAGGAAAGGAAAGAGAGCGATAGATGCGCGAACATCGCCGGTATCGCGGCGGGGGCATCTTCAATCGTTGTCCGTGAGGCCGGCCCCGGCGCCGTGTGCACGAGACGTCTCTGAACCAGGGACATATTTGCGCGCAGCAAGCGTGAGGGCCTGCCGCCAAACTGCATCATCAACGACGGCAACAGCTTGCGTTTCGAGCGGGGCGTGATTGGAGGGTATCGACCGTTCGATCGAAACTGTTTCGCCGGCCAGTTTGGCACAAGCAAATGTCGCGTGGTTCGCCGACACATTGATACGTTCCGTGACACGCCCCGTGCTGCATCCAGTGAGCATGTAGGCGCCGCCGTTATCCACTGCCGCGATACCGGCAAGTCCAATCAACAGCAGCGGATGATCGACGTTCCGCAAGACGACGCGACGGCTTGGGTCGATCGCCAACAGCTCGAACGCCGATAGGCCGACTGCTGCGACGCGGGCATGAAGGAATGTCCACCCGTCAGCCTTCGGCTCGCAACGTGCAACAGACGCGCCCGGTTGAATGGCTGCAATCGCTGCGCCGACGCCGTCATGACCCTGCGCAACAAGCCAAGCCGCAGCCCGGCCGACATCCTCTCCGACACCATAGGGCCAACCAACACCAACCGCAGCTTTGCGTACGACCACGTTGATTTCATTGAGTGACGGTTTCATAGCCCTGATCGAGGATTGGAAAACACCAGTCGTCAGCGTCGCTGCCCTGGATCGTATCAAATGTCGGCGCACCCTGGAACAGAGTGATACGTGTCCATCGGTCCGATTTCGGATCAAACTTCGACGCGCCGAACTGTGCGAGCTTGCATCGCAAGAGATCAATCGGTCGGCAATCGGCTGAGATCAGATTATCCTGGACTTCAGAGTAAGGGTGCCGCACGGCTGTTTGAACGCGGCGCACAACGTATCGCAGGTCCGGCCGGCGAATGAGAAAGGTAGCCGTCGTTTCGTCCGGGTCCGACGTCTTCAGCGCTTGCGCGAGTGCCTGAATTTGGCGTGCGACATCGAGTGGCATTTCCTGGTCAGCGCCTGCTTCGTTGCGGCGGTCGCCAAGCCTCGGCTCCTGTTTGTCTTCAGACACGTACCAGAAGTAGTGGGACGCCTCTGGGGCCTCAAAGTCGATGGCCAATGCCCAGGCGAATTGCTGAGCAATGTGCCGGTTTAGCTGCCGCAGCGTTGTGCCCGGCGCAATCTGCGGCGTTTGCGCGTTGGACCAGTGTTGCGCGATGTCGTCGATCAGATGCCCGTGCGGTTCCAATATCAACGCGACTAGCAGTTCCTGACACTCAAGAGACCATCGCTCGGCATGAGTGACGAGCCGGTTCCAGGGAAATGGCTCGGCCAACCAGGCGGATGTCGCGAGCGCTGCGGCGTCCTTCAGCTCCTGTCGGACATCGTGAATCCGAGACGCCTGAATGGCGTCATTCGTGGTCCATTCTCCCAGGTGCTGGCCGGCGCGTCCTAGGAGCGTGCGGAACCGATCGATCGTTTCGGGCGCTGCGCGCCGCTCGGCGCGAACCATTGCCAATGCAGTCTCACGCTCCAGCATCCAGTTGTGGAGCAAGGTCGGATGGCTGATCAGGAATGGCGCCATGCCCAGCCCTGTGGCGTTGCCGACTCCGATGTGTCGCTTGACAGCTGCCTGCAGTGGGACGGCATGGGATCCGCCGCGTTCGCGCGCGATGTGTTCGACAAGGTCGTGTGTGAAACCACGCACCAACCACACGGCCAGCATTTCCGCCTGAAACGCACCGCGCAACGCCGGGCGCATCTCGATGCGCGACCGATCGGCGATTCCAAACTTGCCGTTCCCGTAAACGGCGGTGGTGCGCAGCAAATAACCAATGCGCCGTATCGTCTCGGCGTCTGGTTGACGGCCGTGCGACAATCGCTCAACCACGTGTTCGAACAGGCGGACGCTCTTGTTGGCGCGACATAACACCAGCTCTGTTCGCGCGAATCGTCCGGCTTCCTGGCGCGGAACGTTCTTGGCCAATCGGTCGAGATCGCGGGACGTTGGAACTCCGTCATACAACACGTATGTCGTATCCCAGGCCTCAGCGATAACCCGATCACTTCGATGCTCCGGCGCAAGCGGCGTAGAGAAGGCGACGAGGCTGTAAACGTCACCGCCCAGTGGGACGGAGTAAACCGCGCGACCATAGCCATCCGCATCGATCTCCCAAACCGGGCGAGAGACAACCGCCTGCTCTCGACTAAGCCGGCGGATGAGTTTGCGCATGAAGCTGAGGCGTGTTGGATAGAATGCGCCCATGCGCGACAGGCGCATGACTTGCTCTGGCGGTCGAAGCTTCAGGTGCGTACCAGATACGGTTGGACTCGGAGTTGCCGTCATGGCGTCGCACCGAATGAGCGATCAAAGAACGTGAGCCAGTTGCCACCCATGATTGCGGTTGTTTCATCGTCTTGAAATCCGACCTGGCGCAAGCCCTCGGCGATGTTGCCAAAGTCGCGATTGTCGCGAAACCAGCCCGGCTGTTCCGGGAAACCGTGCGCGCTCGCAGAGCCCTCGCCGTAGTCGGTCTCCTTCGTCCAGCGTCCGTTACGCATCCATGAAACCACGCTGTCCGGCTGGTCCTGGCACAGGTCGGACCCGATCCCGATATGCGCCACGCCGTATTGTTCGGCCGTGCGCGCAACCATCTCGCAAAAGCTGGACAGCATGCAGTTCGAGCCGCCTGCCAGATGATGCGGATACAGCGAGAAGCCCAGCATGCCACCGGATTGACTGAGCGCTTTCAACACCGTGTCGGACTTGTTCCGCAGTGCCGAGTGCCACGCATGTGGGTTGGCGTGCGTGATCGCAATCGGTCGTTCTGAGATCTCAATGGCGTCTAGTGTCGACCGCTCGGAGGAATGGCTCATGTCGACGACCATCCCGACACGGTTCATCTCGCGGATCACCTGCCGGCCCATCCGGGTCACGCCGGCATCCTCTGCTTCGTAGCACCCCGTCGCCAGCAGCGACTGGTTGTTATAGGTGAGCTGCATAAAGCGCACGCCCAACGTATGGAAGACTTCGACAAGGTCGATATCGTCGCCAATCGGCGACGGGTTTTGGAAACCAAAGAAGATGGCGGTACGTCCGGTGTCCTGGGCCCGGCGAACGTCGTCCCCGACGCGCCCATGAAAGATCAGCTCTGGAAACTGTTCAAACCACCGGTTCCATTGGCCGATATTGCTGACAGTTTCTCGAAAATCCTCATGGTACGCGATTGTGACATGGACAGCGTCAACGCCGCCGTCGCGCATCTGGCGGAAGATGCGTTCCGACCAGTTGCCATACTGGAGACAGTCAATCAAAATGCCGCCCATTCCAACTCCGCTCCGACCTGCCATCGCATGTGCTGCCAAACTCAGTCTCGACGCGCTGCCATCGTTTTGAACCAACCGGTCCACAGTCGAACACCAGCTCGCATTGGTCAATTGTCACGGCGAAATGGCCCGGCCGATACCGGGCAACCAGGATCGCCGGCGACCACAATCAGTTGCGCCTCAGGCTGCCGGTTCGTGGCCGTGGCGCCGGCAGCACCCGGACACCCGCTTGTGATCCGGAAGGTGTTTGACTTGCGTGCAGGCTGTTGCGTACCGACATGGCCCACTGCACGATGACAATGCATTCAGGAGACGACCCGTGATCAAATTCTACTTCTCCGGCGCGCCCAACCCCATGAAGGTGGCGCTTTTTCTCGAAGAGGCCGGCGTCGACTACGAGCCAATTCCCGTCGACACCCGCAAGGGAGACCAATTCAAGTCCGACTTTTCAGCGATGAACCCGAATAACAAAGTGCCCGTGATCACAGACGGCGACGTGACCGTGTTCGATTCCAACGCCATCCTGCTCTATCTCGGCGAGAAGACAGGCAAGTTCATGCCGCCAGCCGGCGACGCGAACCGCGGCCAGCTATTGTCCTGGCTGATGTTCGTCGGGACCGGGGTCGGCCCATACTCCGGACAGTGCGTCCACTTCCGTCATTTCGCGCCTGAGCCTCAACCGTACGGCGTTGAGCGCTATACGTTCGAAGCCCAACGTCACTACGGCATTCTGAACAATCATCTGGCAGGCCGCAAATACATGGTCGCTGACACGTACTCGATTGTTGATATGGATGTCTGGGGCTGGGCACGCATGATTCCGTTCGTCCTCGGTGAGGACTATTGGGCGGAAGTCCCGAACCTGAAGCGCCTCGTCGACGAGATCGAAGCCAAGCCAGCCGCCAAGACTGCCGTGGGACTCAAGGATCGCTTCACGTTCAAGACGGAGATGGACGACGAAGCCCGTCGCAACATGTTCCGTCACATGAAAGTCTGATCGACCGCGTAGCGGCCACACGTTGGCCGCCACCAGCAGAGAGATGGAGGACTTAGTGAGCCAGCGCTGCGACGCTGCTCATACGGTCCTCCAGGTCGTGCTGAAACGAGCGCGCATATGAACGCCCACACATGAGCAGAAATCGTGATGGCGCCTCGTGCACAACAACGACGCTGATGTGCTCAAAACGCGTGCGCGCAACGCAACCGGTCGTCAGCGACGTCCCCGAAAGATCCAGCATGCAAATGCGCGCCAGCACATCGGTCGTTTGATCACCCTGTAGACGCAGCACAGTCAGTGCGTCCGCCAGTTCGGTGACATAGATGGATTGGGCGAGTGAGCTGAAGATGGAGTGCGTGCGCTCGACCGCGCCGCTCTCGAACAGCATGTATGCGTGATCAACGGTCATGCGCAGCAGTCGCACATCGCCACCGGGATCGGCAGCTATCGTGCCGCAAGGCGGCAAATCGATACCGCTAGCGTCTGCGAGTGCCTGGCGGAATTCAGGCTCAGCGTCATGCGGCCATGCAAGCGACAAGAGCCCGAACCGTGTGACTTCGGCGAGCCTGCAACTTCCGATCGAGACGTCGAATCCGCCAAGCGCGGGCCAGGCCTTGAGCGGTGTCATCTGTCTCATAGCTCAAACACTCCTTCACTCAGGCTCGAAGCCGCTCGCCGTCCGGGTCGACAAAATGCGGTGAAACGATTTCGACTTCGATATCCGTGTCTCTTACGAGATCCACGGCCCGCGTGATCTCGCCAAAGCGCTGTTGGCCACGTTTGATGAACCCGAGACCGATTGCGTGGCCCAACGTCGGGGAATAGGCTGTCGAAGACATCCAACCTTCATCATTTTCGAGAGTGCATGCCGCACCGCGCGCGATGAAATGAGCACCTGCCGTCAACTTCCGAGACCGATCGATCGGCCTGAACCCGACCAGCCGAATGTCATCCTCAAGAGACATGCCTACGCGTTTGGATAGGACAGTACCAATGAAGTCGGACGTCTTTGGTCGTTTCGCGCCGAAACCGAGATGACGCGCTGTCGTTTGACCATTGATTTCGTTGCCCGCCGCGTGGCCCTTTTCAATCCGCATGACGTTCAGCGCCTCAGTTCCGTACGGCACGACGTTAAAATCTCGACCAACGGCCATAAGCATGCGGACCAGCGCGTCGCCATAGCGTGCCGGAATAGCAAGCTCGTAGGCAAGCTCACCTGAGAACGAAATGCGGAAAAGCCGGGCCGAAACACCGCCGCAAACCGTCACGTCGCTGCATGCCATGAACGGAAACGCGTCGTTCGACAGGTCAATGCCGGGGTCGACGATTTTCGCCAAGAGGTCGCGCGCGTTTGGCCCGGCAATTGCGAATTGTGCGAACTGGTCCGTCACACTGGTCAAATGGACATCGAGATCCGGCCACAGGCATTGGCGACAAAACTCGAGATGACGGAAAACCGGACCAGCCTTGGCTGTCGATGTGGTCATCAAGAAGTGCTTATCGTCAAGGCGAGCCGTGGTGCCGTCGTCCATCACGATCCCGTCTTCGCGTAGCATAAGACCGTAACGCACGCGGCCGACTTTGAGAGTCGTGAAATTGTTAGCGTACACGCGGTTGACGAACGTTGCGGCGTCGCGCCCTCGGATATCGATCTTACCGAGCGTGGACACATCGCAGACACCTACGGACGTGCGGGTCATCGAGACTTCCCGGTCGACGCTTTCGCGCCAGTGCGTCTCGCCCGGCTTTGCGAACCATTGTGCACGCAGCCACAAGCCGCTTTCGACAAATGTCGCGCCGTGTTCTTTCGCCCAGTCATGGCTGGGTGTCAGTCGTGTCGGACGCAAGGACGCTCCCCGGGCCCGCCCCGCGAGCGCACCAATCGGAACGGGGGTATAGGGTGGCCGGAAAATCGTTGTGCCAGTCTCTGCGATCGTCTGGCCTGACGCCTCGGCAAGGATTGCCAGGCCGAGGACATTTGACGTCTTGCCCTGATCAGTCGCCATGCCGAGCGTCGTATAGCGCTTGGCATGCTCGACCGACCTGAAGCCTTCGCGGTGCGCCTGTTGAATGTCTTTGACTGTAACATCGTTCTGGAGATCGACCCAGCACCTCGCTGTGCTTTCGCTGACATGCCAGAACGGACTGCTCTCCATGTTCTCAGAGGCCGCACGTGCCGGTTCACCAGCAGGTTTCGTAAAGTCAAGATCGCGGACGGTTTGAACACCAGCGGCATGCCCCGACCGCAAGCCCTCCGCGAGCGTCATCGTGCCGTTGGCTGCGCCGGCAACACGCATGCCTGGCGGCAGGTTGCTTTGATCGGGAACGAATGCCGAGATGTCTTCGCGCCACCGTGGGCGACCACGATGATGACACGTGACGTGAACGTTGGGACTCCAACCGCCGCTCACGGCTAGGCAGTCCACATCGATCGTTTGTCCGTTGGACAGCTTGATAGCCTTAAGCGCTTTGCGACCGGATGTATCGATAACGCGCACTCCGGTGAAAACCTCGCTACCAACGGGTGCGTCGCGCTCAGTGTCGTCGCGCACGTCGATTACGGCTGGCACGGATACGCCTTGCGCCGACAAATCTGCTGCTGTACGCCAGCCGTCATCGTTGTTTGTGAAGACAGCGACGCGCTGGCCGCACGCCACGCCCCATCGATTAAGGTAGCACCGCACACTGCCCGCCAACATGATCCCCGGCCGGTCGTTATTGCCAAATGCGATAGAGCGCTCGGTCGCGCCAGCACATAAGATCGCGCGCTTGGCGTAGATGCGCCAAACGACTTGGCGCGGCTTACCGTCAGATGTGGGCAGGTGATCGCTGACGCGTTCGATCGCCCCATAAATCCCGTGGTCGTACGCCCCGAAGACTGTCGTACGTGATAGGAGTTTGACGTTCGCCAGCCCGGATAGTTCGCTCGCGGCTTGATCGGCCCATGCGTCGCCCTGAACGTCATCGACCTCGCTGTCTTCGGCAAGCAATCGGCCGCCAAGCCGAAAATCCTCGTCTGCGATAATGACGCGGGCGCCGGCGCGCCCAGCCGCCAACGCCGCCGAAAGACCGGCGGGGCCGGCGCCGATGACGAGTACGTCGCAATGCAGGAAGCCCTTATCGTAGACGTCCGGGTCTGGCAGGCCGGACAACCGACCGAGACCTGCGGCGGCCCGGATCAGAGGTTCATAGACCTTCTCCCAGAATGCGGCCGGCCACATAAATGTCTTGTAGTAAAACCCCGCGCCAAGAAATGGCGAGAGCAGATCGTTCACGGCCATCAGGTCATGGCGCAGCGAACCAACGTAGTTCTGGCTATTCGCAATCAGCCCGTTATAGAGCTCCACCCCGGTCGCGCGTGTATTCGGCTCTAGATGCGCACCTGTGCGCAACGCGACAAGGGCGTTTGGTTCGTCGACACCACTTGAGAACACGCCGCGCGGACGATGATACTTGAAGGAGCGACCGACGAGGCGGACGCCGTTGGCGAGCAGTGCCGACGCGAGCGTATCGCCGGGATGGCCGGTAAACTGCTGACCATCGAAGTCGAATGAATAAGTTCGCGATGTATCGATCAAGCCGGGCGCCACGCGACTGACCTGGTTGCCGGCCATTACGCGCGCCTCCGGTGAAGGGCCACATCCCGCGCGAGTTCCACCTTGACGATCTCATGCGTTACGGTATTGCGCGTGACGACAAGCCACGCGTGATCACCGTGCTCGTGATACCAGAGCTCGCGGTGCTCCCCGGCCGGATTGTCGCGCACGAAGACGTAGTCGTGGAAGTCTTGAACCGCGGTCGCCGTCGCCGGATCGGGACGATCAATAAGCGCGGCATCGCCCAGGTACGAGAACTCTGACGCGTCCCGCGGGCCGAGGAGGGGGTGGTCAATGATCACGTGCTTCTCCGTGTCATAGCCTATTGGCGTTAGTGCACATTGGGTTGGGGGCCGCCACCCTTCTCGTCGATTGCGTGGCCGGTCAAAAAGCGATCGAGACGATACTGCGTCGCAACCGGATGCGGTTCGTCGGTGGCAAGCAGGTGCGCGTAACATGCGCCGCTGGCGGGCGTTGCCTTGAATCCGCCGTAGCACCAGCCACCGTTGAAATAGAGGCCGCCGATATGCGTCTTGTCGATAAACGGCGAGCCGTCCATCGACATGTCCATGACACCACCCCACATGCGCAAAAGGCGGGCTCTGCCAATCCCCGGCAATAACGCCATCGCACATTCGGCCACATGCTCCACGATCGGGAGGTTCCCGCGCTGTGCATAGGAGTTGTAGCCTTCGATGTCGCCGCCGAAGACCAGCCCACCCTTGTCGGACTGGCTGATGTAGAAGTGGTCCGCGCCAAACGTGATAACGCCCGGCAGTGTTGGCTTCAGTCCCTCTGAGACGAAAGCCTGCAGCGCGTGACTTTCGATCGGCAAGCGCATGCCGGCCAACGTCATGACGCGGCCAGAGGACCCCGCTACGCATACGGCAACTTTGTTCGCCTTAATCGGCCCTCGGGTTGTTTCGACGCCGGTGCAAGTGCCGTTCTGAATCTGAAATCCGGTCAATTCGCAGTTTTGGATGATGTCGACACCGCGGCTGTCGGCGCCGCGCGCATATCCCCAAGCCACGGCATCATGGCGGGCCGTGCCTCCTCGTGGTTGCCAAAGCCCACCTTGGATCGGAAAGCGCGCACTATCGAAGTCCAGGAACGGGCAGAGCTTTCGTACCCCATCGTCATCTAGAAGAACGGCGTCGGCACCCGACATTCGCATCGTGTTTCCGCGGCGCGCGTAAGCGTCGTGTTGTGCGTCGCTGTGGGAGAGGTTGAGCACGCCGCGCTGCGAAACCATGGCGTTGTAGTTGAAGTCCTGCTCCAGCCCTTGCCACAGCTTCATCGACAGTTCGTAGAACGGTTGGTTGCCGGGCAAGAGATAGTTGGACCGGATGATCGTTGTGTTCCGTCCGATGTTACCCGAGCCGAGCCACCCTTTTTCAACAACCGCGACATTCGTGATGCCGTGGTTCTTTGCGAGATAGTACGCCGTCGACAGACCGTGGCCGCCACCGCCAACAATAACGATGTCATATGCCGGTTTTGGTTCGGGCTCGCGCCAGACCGGCTCCCAGCCTGTATTGCCGGTCAATCCTTGCCACAAAACGTTGAAGGTAGAATATGCCATTACAGCTCAGCTCCCGACACGTCCCAAACGGTACAACCATCCTCACTGTAACGCTCGGTCACCTCGGCCTTATTGAACGCATGCGCGTCCCTTCGGGATCGAAGGGGGCTGCCAGCGTCACAACGCCAGTTGTTTCCACGCCAGCAATGTCAACCCGCACGGACGCGCCGTCCACGCATGCGTCTGAATGGTCAAACTCCGCAATCGCAACGGGCGCGGCAACGCGATAGCCGTATGAGGCCGAAGTCGTCTTGCCGACAATCTTCCCGTCGCAAATGACAGGCTCACCACTGATCGGATTGGCAATGACATCGTCAAATTTGATCGCCGCAATGCGCGTCCGTGCACCGCTGTCGCGCTGACGGAGGATCGCATCGCGGCCAATGAACGGCGTGTCCCATCCGATCGCGAATGCAAGCCCCGCATCCAACGGCGTGACGTCCGTACCGATATCGTGCCCAAACGCGAGGAACTTCTTCTCGATCCGCATGGACGTCTGGGCATAAGCGCCGGCTGGAGCAACGCCATCGGCGGCCAGAGCTTCATAAAGCGTTGCTGCCTGATCCGCCGGGCAGGTTATCTCCCAACCGGCTTCACCGACGTAGGACAGACGTGCCGCTAAGACAGGAACACCTGCAATCTCTGTTACTGCTGTTCGAAAGTAACCGAGATCAAGAAGATCAGTCGCGCCGACGGCGCGCGCAACATCTGCACTGTTCGGTCCGACCACTGCCAGCGTGGCAAAGTCTGCTGTGACGTCGGTGATCTCAATCCGCTCGCCATCGAGGTGGCAGCGGAGCCAGGACAGGTCGCGCCGAACGGCTGCAGTGCCAACAAACAGTCTGTAGTGATCCTCCGTGAGACGATGCACCGTCAGGTCACTTTCGATGCCGCCGCTGGCATTGAGCATCGTGGTGTAGATTGCGCGCCCGGGGCTGCGGTCCATGTCATTGGCGCAGACCCGGTTGAGGAAATGGCATGCATCCGGACCTCGGACATCGATCTTGCCCAAGGTCGATTGGTCGAATACCGCGACGCGCTCGTGGGCGTGTGCAACCTCCGCACCAACCTGATCGAACCAGGCCGGCCGCGCGAAGGTAAGCTCTGGCTCCGCGTCGGCTCCGAAATAGAGCGGTCGCTCCCAGCCGAAAACCTGACCGAAGCAGGCCTGTGCCGATCGCCATTGCATGTCCAGCGGTGTGTGGCGCAAGCCGCGCGCAGTCGACCACCGGCGACCCGGATACGTGATCTCATAGTGCCGGCCCAAGACCTCGGGCGCACGCGCCGCCAAGGCGTCGGCCGAGTTTAGACAGTCCGGAAAACGTTTCGGGTCCGCTTCATGTAAGTCCATTGGCGGGCTGCCATCGACAATCGCTTGCGCAAGTGCCATGCCCGCACCACCTGCAGTTGCGATGCCGACGGAATTCATTCCGCAACCAAGGAATAGCCCTCGCGTCTCCGCCGTCTCACCGAGCAGGAATGATCCATCCGGTGTGAAGCTTTCCGGGCCGTTGAGCAGCATCCGCACGCCGGCCTGCTCAAGGATCGGAAGCCGGCGCATGGCATTCAGCATCATCGGCTCGAAGTGATCCCAGTCCTCCGGTAGAAGCTGGAATGCAAAGTCATCGCCAAGCTGGCCGGGATCGACGGGTTTGCCGATCGGTTCAAAGCATCCGACCAGAAGGCCGCCGGAGTCATCGCGAATGTAGAGATGATTGTCGTGGTCCGAGAGCGTCGGCATGTTGCCTGAGATCCCGTCGACAGGGTTCGTCAGAAGGTAGAAATGCTCGCAAGCCCATACTGGCACAACCGCGCCGGCCATAGAGGCTGCGGCCCGACTCCAAAGCCCGGTGCACAAGGCCACGGCATCGCAACGGACTGTACCCCTTGTCGTTTCGACACCTGCAATCCGGCCGCCTTCGGTTCGAATTCCTGAGACGCCGGTGTCTTCAAAGATTTTCGCGCCGCGCGCTCGGGCACCCTTGGCCAAGGCGGCGCAGAGGTCCGATGGGCTAACGCGTCCGTCATCCGGTGACCATACAGCGCCGATCACGTCGTCCGCGTTCATGAGGGGCCA
>JBCCOV010000130.1:0-14520 GCA_039039985.1 Pseudomonadota bacterium
ACTCCAACCCATTCATCATCACAAATGCGCTCGAGCAGCAACAGCCGTTTCAGGCGCTCCGCAACGGCCGGCGACGGCCTCTGATTGGAAAAGTCACACCGCGTTAACAGATATGCTTCGGCCATTGGCTGAAAGACATCGACCGTAAAACGCATCGGCCCGCCTGTCGTCTGCACAGCACGCCGAAGGTCCCGGATAATCGAATGGCGAGACCAACCGCTAACCGAAACGAGGTGAGAAAAGAACGTCTTACCCCGCAGGCGTTGCACTTCCGCTGCTTCGCGATAGCGGTCCATTTGCTGAATTATCGGTTTAAATCGTACACGTTGATCAGCAGAAAGTGGTCCAATAACTTCCGCAATAACGATATCATCGTCCGTGAGAGGCAGCCCTCGTCCGTTGATTGTCAAAAATACCTGATACGCATAATCCAGGCTTTCAGTTCGCATCACGAGGGCACGACAGCTTTCGAGAATGTATGTGATGATTTTCTCTCGTGTGTCATTGTCTAATGTCGGTCCGACGCGCCTGCGAAACAGACGGCGAACTGCCTCGATGTTTTCCTGCGCCTCATTTCGGGCAGCGAGAATCGATTTGCGCCGCGCCCGTCTCGTTGCTCCACGTTTTTGAATTGCGCGCGCCATAAAGTTTTGGTCTTCCGGGCGCAACGTCAAATGAAACGAGTCCGCCGCCCACTCATCTGGGGACGACCAGATCGCGATGTGACGGTGCAGTACGTCACGTTGCTCGGTGGCCGCGGCGTAATCGCGCAAAACGGCCAGCAGAATCGTAAGCGTGGTGAGCCGTTGCTGGCCGTCGATGACCAATGCACTGCGAACCGGCTGATCGTGGGCGCCAAGAGCGAACAGCATCGTTCCAAGAAAGTACGGCGTGCGCTCGCCGCCGCGATCGCTGTCATCGAGCGCGCCGAGAATATCGTCAAGAAGGTGTTCCGCCTCGTCCTGACCCCATGCGTAGGCTCTCTGAAAGGCCGGTAGCGACAACGCAAAACGGCCAGACAGTAAAGCTCCAACAGACAGGTCCTCAGCGACGACTTCATGCGTTGGACGAGAGTGAGACATGAGACTGGGACCTGGAGTCATTCAGACTGAACTGGAACAATCCCCCACCCGCTGTCTTGGTCTTCCTGGTCGGTCACCCAGGGGTACGATTTCATGGGTGTTCGGCCAGATTGAAGCGAACACGAGGTGTGGGCCGACAAAATTAGCCGCCCGTGGCGGAAATGATCTGGTATCGACCTCCGCTGCAAACGGTCCCTAATGATGCGCGCTAAGCCGTCACGCCGCCACGGCCTGCATGCGATCCCAAAAACGATGATGCATGGATGCCTCGGAATTACTCACAACAAGAACAATCAATCCAATCGAACGCATCAATCGTCGCCATGGCATTTGCCGCGTCTACGCCACGCGCAGTTGCCAGGCTGAGAAAAGAACAGAAATGAGGGCATCCGTACGCGTCAGCACAGTATTGGGTGTCCACTCCGGCCATTGGGCTGCATCTCGCGACAGCGCAAAACCCGAGTGCTCCAACAAATGACGTTTAACGACCCACTCGCTGGTCGCAGCCTTCTGGTTGTCATCGAACGAGAGCAGCACGATGTTCCCGAGGCGATCGCAAAACTGCTTCGGTCCGCCCGCTGGTCCAAAGTCGTCGTGCCAACGGCTGCCGTCTTTCGGGTTGAGCGGCAGAACGTGTTCACACGTCACGCGATTCCCGTCAGGCAAACCGGGGTCATTCCCGAGCGACTCGCATAATCTGCGCAGAACCAGCGCGCTGTAACGCTTGCGGTAGAACGTTCGGCTTCTAAGGTTGGCCAAGGCAGCCAGGCGCAGTTGATCAGGGATATGAAGTTCCGGCATTTCGGCCGGCGTCGCAAAATGCCGGACGTCAGTCGCCAGTTTCGCGAACTGTCGATCCCGTTTTACGGGGTCAACGCCGCCAATCAGCATGAGCCAGGAAAGACGCTCGAGGCCGTGAAAAAACGCAGGCGTCCGCGGGCTTTCAAGTCCGTGAGCCCCGGCCCAGGCCAGCGCCGCCGGCATCCACGTGTCAAACGGGACCCATTCCAGCCGGTTCAGGGCCACTGTGAGTTGATCAGCGTGGGCCAGTCCATTGAAGTCGCGCTCTCCAATCTGCGCCATGCTTGTTGCATTTGGACGCAGAACCGTCTCGATGAACGCCAACCCGTCGCCGTTCAACTGATAGAGGCGCAACAGGTCCGTCTCGACCGGCGAGTTGCTGCGACCGCGCCAGTGCTCACCGATTGCAAGAACGCGGAGATGAGAGAGAAGCCGGCTCATGCGTTCCGATCCGAGGCGATTTTGCCAGTCCGACCAGATCTGGCCCGCATCCTCCTGCTGCTCTCGCGGCATCGCGGAAATGAGCGTAACCTTGGACCGCTCGCTGGAATGGAATCCAAGCCCCGTTTCTTCTTCCGTCGCCAGGATCTGCCACGCTTCATCTTCGTCAGCGACGACCTGAACGACGACGGCACATCGCGTCATGGCGAAAACGGCAAACTCGGCCAGGTCATCAGACGTTAGACCGATATCATCGAGATGTGTTGCAAGCGCAATGAGATTGTTGGAGATGTTCTGCTCGCACTCCGCCACCGTCCTGTTGGCTTGCAGACGTGACGGCAGTTCGGTCGCGCCCGGCTCCTGCACAATCCGTTCAAAAAAGCCCTGAACATGCTCTTGCAGCACCAGTAGCGGCCGTCGGTCCGAAGGACCTGGGCGCCAAATACATCTGTCGATTTCCGCGTGCAGTTCGGGATCTGAGATCCGGTCACGCAGCAGTGCGAATAGCATCGTCAGCGTGATCAGGCGCTGCTGTCCGTCGATGACGGCAGCAAAGCCATCCGCAGGTTGCCGCGCGATGCTGATGTAACCGAGGAAGTAGCGCTGCCGTTCCGACCGGAACGCCAACATCATGTCCGTCAGGAGACGCGTTGCATGCTCTTCCTGCCATGCATAAGCGCGCTGCAACCATGGCAGATAGTATTGCTCAGCCGCCGCAAACAAATCGCTCAGTCCGAGAACGCGGACGTTCAAGAATTCAGAGAAATCGTTCTCCCGACCACCATCTTTCGCCACCGCAACGTCCTCGAGTGCCAACAATTCCGGATCGGCCGCGATGACTGCTCGTCCACACACGACCTCCATTGGGCTGCACAAACCGACCGACGCTCCACGCACGCACCACGGCACGGCGGCCACCAATAGAGCGTGATGGTCAGACAACTCGTGAAGATCGGAGCTACCACGTCGATAGATCGAATCAAAGTCGATTGATCGACCTTGGAGCAAATCCCGTCTAAAACGTGCCATAACGTAACGGTCACGAACTCCGACGCCAGATGATCTGGTCAGACATCAGCCTGCGACACGACACGCGATCGCTACAACATTGTCCAGAAAAGCGCGGTATTTGGAAGCGAGAAACGCGATGTCGAATGCGTACCCGTCGCATGTATTCAAGATTTGTTCGGAACAAGAGTGGTCAAATGCGACACGTTTCGGGACCTATACCGGTTCCTCCGACGATCATCGCGACGGCTTCATCCACCTGTCGACAGCAGCACAGCTGCCTGAGACGGCGGCTAAGCACTTTCACGGACAAGACAATCTTGTTCTGATCTCGCTGTCGACATCGGCCCTTGGAGCGCAACTCAAGTGGGAGCCATCGCGCGGCGGCGCACTTTTTCCACACCTTTATTCCGCTCTTGACCCCGAAATCGCAGACGACGTGAGACGGCTCGCTCTAGATGCTGATGGCATTCCGCAGATTCCAAATGATATCCTGACAATGGCGTCCCAAACTCGGGTTGACCCCACGGCATGATCCGACACGCGTTAGAACTGGCGCGGCCGGCGCTTCGCTTGCTTGATCCGGAAGTCGCGCATGATCTTTCGGTGTGGGCGCTTGAGAGAGATCTGGTACCGTCGTTGCAAGACCGCTCCTCTCCGGTGCTGGAGACGACGGTGTTTGGCGCAAAGTTGGACAACCCGATCGGCGTCGCAGCCGGCTTTGACAAAAACGCACGCGCCTACAAAGGCCTGCGCGCGATCGGCTTCGGCTTTGTCGAAGTTGGCACTGTGACGCCACGCCCTCAGCCGGGCAATCCAAAGCCGCGCATCTTTCGATTGCCCCACGCCCGAGCCGTGATCAACCGACTGGGCTTCAACAACGAGGGCCATGCCGCGATACGCGAACGTATCGGTGTACAGTCAGCCACTGCCGGGCTTGGTGTGAATATTGGCGCCAACAAAGACGCATCCGACAGGGTGGAGGACTATGTTACGGGCGTGGCATGCTTCTTCGATTGCGCCCACTATCTGACAGTCAACATATCGTCCCCGAACACGCCGGGTCTGAGAGATCTGCAGGCGCCGCAAGAGTTGGATCGTCTCCTGGCACGCGTTGTGTCTGAACGCGATCGGCTTGCGGATACTTCAAGCCGTCGCGTCCCGATCGTCGTCAAACTCTCGCCGGATATTGCCGAGGCCGAACTTTGGCCGATCATCGACTGCCTGATCAGCCATCAGGTCGACGGCATCGCAGCAACGAATACGACGATTGCACGCGACAGCATTGATCCGACGCTTGACCATGTTCAGGAGGCTGGCGGCCTGTCAGGTCCCCCGGTGTTCGAACGCTCAACGGCACTGCTGGCCCGCATCTACGTCGCGACGGGCGGCCACATTCCGCTGATTGGCATTGGCGGCATCGATAGCGGCAGCGCGGCCGTATCCAAGATAAGAGCGGGCGCAACCCTGATCCAACTCTATACGGGTTTGATCTATCGCGGCCTGCCACTGCTCGACGAAATCAAGCAGGCCGTTACTGCGGCGACGGCGAAGGCCGGCGGTAACCACTACAGCCAGCTGATTGGCGTCGATGCCGAAACATGGGCGACACACCCACTGCAAAAGGCTGGCAATGCGTAGGGCTTAGTCGCCACGGAGTTGCCGCGACGCAACCGGATAGAGGCCCTCGTCGCCCAACATCCAGACCGATACACCGTCACACCCGAACACGGGTTCGAATGCAACGTCGAGAACGTTGAGACCACCGGTAAAGGCCCCGAATGCTGGCATGACGATGCGTCTGCCATTACTGACGAAACAGCGTCGGCGCAGGCTTGCGCCGTGAATGTTCAACTTCGCAGCCGGATGAAGGTGCCCGGCGATTTCATGCGTCGTCGGCGCGGGATACGGCTCGTGGCGCAAGGTGAAGCCACCCCTCGCGATTTCGTGAACAACTTCACCACCGACAACATACGCATCGACATTGGGATCGTGATTACCGGTCACCCAAATCCAGCGGCGGTTCTCCTGAAGGATGCGCAACACCTTCAAATCCTCGTCGCCGATGCGCGCGCAGCCGTCCGAATCATGGAAGCTGTCCCCGAGGCAAATGACGCAGTCCGGCTGATACGCATCAATCGCGTCAGCAAGCCGTAGCAGCGTCTCTCGCGTGTCGTACGGCGGCAGCAACAGCCCGTTCCCTCTGCCGGACGAGCCTTTCTCAAAGTGCAGGTCTGAGACAATCAGCGCCCGCTGCGCCGGCCAGTACAGTGCACCAGACTGATCACCGACGAACCCGATGCCGCACAGTGTGATCGTCTGCGACGCATAGGCACTGGGATCATATCGTTCAGGCTTCAATTGATGCATAGCGACAACCACAGAATGGTAACGATGCGTAAGATGGCACCGCAAAGCAGCACGGCGATCAATCCGGTGTCTCACCCATTGCCTCGGCAATCAACGCCGCGGCGGCATCTCTCAACAGGGCATCGCCAGTCTGACCGGACACAGGTTCCTTTCCAATCTCGAGCAGGATCGGCACGGACAACGGCGAAACTCGGTGCAACCGCGCATAGCGAATGCGCCCTTCGACCCGGGCAAGAAACTCGCCGAGTCGCGCGATATCAAGCAAGCCAGTTGCCGCATCCTGCCAGGTGGCTTCAAGCAGAATGTGCCGCGGATCATGCCGCCGCAACACGTCGTAGATCAGATCGGAAGAGATCGTCATTTGACGCCCGGATTTCTCTTTGCCGGGATGGCGCCGCTCGACAAGGCCGGCGATCACCGCACACATGCGAAAGGTGCGCTTCATGAGCGTGGATTCCGCCAGCCACGCTTCGAGATCGTCCCCAAGCATGTCCTGGGAGAACAGCGCCGACAGGGACAGCTGCCCGGCATCCATGAGATCGTCAAGACTGGCGGCGCACCACACGGAAAGACCGTAGTCATTTGCCACGAAACCGAGTGGACGGGCGCCGGCCCGATCCATCCGGCGCGTCAGCAGCATGCCGAGTGTCTGATGCGCAAGCCGCCCCTCAAACGGGTATGCCGTCATGTACCAACGATCACCACGCGGAAACGTCTCAACCAACATGTCATCGGAATCTGGCGTCAGTGAGTATGTCGCTTGCAAAGCCAGCCACTCTGCAACCGGCTCCGGCAAATCCGTCCACGTTCCCGGATCAGACAGCATCGCGCGAACCCGCGCTGCGAGGTGCGTCGACAACGGAAACTTGCCGCCGGGATACGATGGAATTGCCGGGTCGTTCGCCGTCGTCCGCGACGCGTAGAGATCGGTGTCACGCAAGCCTTCAAAGCGCAGAATCTCTCCGGCAAAGATAAACGTGTCTCCCGGCACCAGTTCTCCGGCAAACCACTCGTCGATTTCCCCGAGCACACGTCCGCCAGCGAACGCCCGCTGCGTTGAGCCGGCAGACCCGGACGACGCGGGCGGGAATGCCTGCCGGCCGGTGCGCCGAGGCTGTCCGGCCCGTGCGGGACCGTCAGCACGCAGTGTGCGCGGTTTGATCATCCGAACCTTCAGCATCGGCGAATCCACGATCGTGCCGGCATTCAGGCGATGCTGTTGCGCCAACCGCGGGTGCGCGAGCCGGAGTAAGCCGTCAGCGGTTGGACGCAAGCGTGCGAACCGTTCGTAGGATCGCAGGGCGTATCCCCCGGTTGCAACGAAATCGACAACCCGATCAAAGGTGTCCCGCGTCAGGGTCGCATAAGGCGTCGCGGTGCGAACCTCGTCAAACAAGGCATCCGGGTGGAAGGGCCCCGAACACGCAACGCCCATGACATGCTGCGCGAGAACATCGAGAGCACCGATCCGGTTCAGGACCGCATCCTGCGTACCGGCCCGCGCCGCATCCAACGCCGCCCGGCACTCCAAAACCTCGAACCGGTTTGACGGTACGAGAATCGCCTTGGACGGCTCATCAAGTCGGTGATTGGAGCGGCCGATGCGCTGCAGCAGCCGACTAGCACCTTTCGGCGCGCCGACATGCACGACGAGATCGACATCGCCCCAGTCGATGCCGAGATCAAGCGTCGACGTCGCAACTACGGCTTTCAGCGTACCGGCGGCCATTGCCGCCTCCACCTTACGCCGCTGCTGCGCGTCGAGAGAGCCATGGTGCAGGGCAATCGCAAGCCCGTCCTCGTTCAACCGCCAGAGTTGCTGAAACACCATCTCCGCCTGGCTCCGCGTGTTGACGAACACCAGGCTCAGGCGATGGGCCTTGATCGCATCATAAACGCGACTCATCGCGTATCGCGCGGTATGCCCCGACCAGGGCAGCGGGTCATCACCTTCGAGGATCGACAAATCAGGTTCGGCACCGCCGATAACCTGAACCAGCGCGCCCAGGTGGATGGCAGTCTCAGGCTCAAGTTGCGGCACAACGTAGGATCGCAACTCCGTCGGCCGAGCAACCGTTGCGGACAGCCCTGTGACGACAAGCCCTGGCGCAAGCGTTCGCAGTCGCGCGATGTCTAGCGCCAGCAAATCTCCCCGCTTGGAGGCGGCAAGCGCATGCAGCTCATCGAGAACAACGGTCTTCAAATCCGCAAACAGGTAACTGGCATCGTCATGACTGAGAAGAAGCGCGAGCTGCTCCGGCGTCGTCAGCATAATGTCGGGTGGGCGCGCGCGTTGACGACGGCGCTTGGCAACCGAGGTGTCGCTCGTTCGCGTCTCGACGGAGATGCGCAGCGCCATCTCAGCCAAGGGCTCATCAAGATTGCGGGCGATATCAACAGCCAAAGCCTTCAGCGGGGAAATGTAGAGCGTGTGTAAGCCTGCGCCCGATCGTTCGGGCCTCGGCGACAGAAGATCGACAATGCTCGGCAAGAACCCGGCCAGGGTCTTGCCGGCCCCAGTTGGTGCAATCAAAAGCGACGATCGGCGCGCCCGGCCATGCTCAATCAGAGCCAATTGGTGGGGCCTTGGTGTCCAGCCACGGCCCGAGAACCACTGCGATACCACTGCCGGCAGCACGTCTTCGCCGGCCTTAGAAGATCGCTTTCCACGTTTTGCTCGACTGCGCGGCTGCGCCATGACGGTGATCTCGACTCAGACCTCAAAGGCCACGCTTAAGGATACACCAGAGAATTGGTGCACATCGGCACCTCGACGGACCTAACCTAATCGCTTACGGCTAAACGCGTTCAGATGATTGCTCGATGAGTTACGCAAAGGCCCATCCCAGATGTCGCCCAATCAGATCTTCGGTGGCAACCCGCTGTCCGTCATCATCCGTCTAGCCCTGCTTTCGGTCGTGGTCGGGATCATCCTGTCGGCACTGGGCATTGCACCGGACAATCTACTCTATAGCCTGCAACTGCTCGCCTCACGTCTCTATCACTTCGGCGCGGACACGCTGCAATGGGCGTTCCAGTACTTCCTCCTGGGCGCCGCGATCGTTGTACCGATCTGGCTCATCACCCGCGTCTTTTCAGCGTTGACCAACAAGCGCGCAAAAGACCGCGACGATGGAGCATAGCGCCCGCTGTGCAGAGTGAGACCAAACATTCGACCGCCAGCACATCTGACGAGTCCCCATCCCCGTGCAAGCGCCGATACTCCAATCTCGAAGTGCTTGCGATTGCCCTGCCGATCACGTTCTCGAACGCCACCACACCACTGGTCGGCTACGCCGATACGGTTGTCATTGGCCAGATCGGGTCGGAAACCCTTATGGGTGGAGTCGCGATTGCGTCGAACATCTTCAGCTATATCTACTGGATCTTCGGCTTCCTGCGCATGGGCACAACCGGCCTGACGGCGCAAGCCGTGGGAGCCAATGACGGAACGGAGGTTGCTGCAAATCTCTGGCGCGCCCTGTTGGTCGCTGCAATCTGTGGTTTGTTCCTCGTCTGCCTGCAAAGCGTCATCGGTCCGTTCGCGCTGTGGGCAATGGGTGCGTCCGAAGGCGTACAGGCCGCGGCCGGAACCTATTTCACAATCCGCATCTGGGGGGCGCCGGCCGCTCTGGCGAACTTCGCGCTTGTCGGCTGGTTCATTGGCATCGGACGGGCTGATATTGCCTTCTGGCTTCAGTTGCTGCTCAACGCCATAAACATCGCGTTAGCCGTCCTCCTCGTCAGTGTTTACGAGTTCGGCGTGGCGGGCGTCGGCATTGCCGTTCTCGCCGCAGAAGTCGTCGCGGCAAGTGTTGGCGTCATCATCGCCCTGCGCAATCTGAGCGCGCGCGGCGCCCGGGCGAATCGCAATCAGGTCCTGAACACACTGGCACTTTTCCGGACCTTTGCCGTCAACCGCGACATTCTCATACGGACCGCATGTCTGCTGTTCGCTCTGGCATTCTTTCATTCGCAAGGCGCGCGCGCTGGTGATTTGACACTGGCTTCAAACGCGCTGCTGCATTCCCTGGCGATGATCTGCATCTATATGCTCGATGGTTTTGCGTTTGCAGCCGAGAGCCTGGTCGGACGGGCCGTTGGTGCGCGTGATCGCTACGGATTTCGCATTACGGCATTGAGATCGACATTCTGGGCCGCGTCTGCCGCAGCGATCCTGACGACCGTGATGTTCCTTGGCGGTCCGTTCTTCATCGACTTTGCAACGACCAGCCCTGCTGTTCGGGAAATGGCCCGCGTGTACTTGATCTGGGCCGCACTACTTCCGATCGTGGCAGTCTGGTGCTTTCAACTCGACGGCATCTTCATCGGCGCAACCGAAACCGCGGAAATGCGCAACATGATGATACTCAGCCTGATTTTCTATCTTGTCGCCGCGTTGATGTTGAAGGAGCTCTTGCAGAACCATGGGCTGTGGCTGTCGCTTTATGTCCTGTTCCTCGCGCGGACAGTCGCGCTTGGACTGCGATACCCGGTCATAGAAAAGCGGATTTTCGCACCGATTGAGAGATGATCCCCGGGGGGTGCACGGCGACGAGACACGCCGCCAACATGGCCCCTAACGCCGCACCCGCGCTACGATCGCAGACGCAAGAAGACCGGCGCAAACCGCCATGAGCACGGCGAACAGGCCGTATAACAACGGATAGTCAAACGCGAAAACGTATAGGACGCGTTCGAGGCCCTGGCGCTCCAACTTAACGACAGTGTTGAACGTGTCGAGCAACACGCCCTGTCGAAACAGATGCACCCGCGCCTTAAGGGGGCCAACCGGGACATTTGCCGGCAAGTCGACCGTCGCGCGAAACAGGCTGCGACCAACGAAGTTGACGCCATATTCGTCTTGAATGTAGCGGCGCTCATCTCTCTTGAGCCTTACGAGAGCCTCGCGAAAATCAGCCAGTCCGCCCGCGGTAATACCGGTTTCCCATCCCTTGACCGGCCGCATTCGAATGCGCTCGAAACCAATATCGTTCTGACGCAGCGTGAACGGATCCGCAATCTCGTCCAGCGGCTTGGTTGAGTAGATCGCGTAATAGCTCGGCACGTCATCGAACGTAATCGCCTGGGTGTTAACCCAGATGCCGGCAATGCGGTTCTTCTTGCGCGTGATGTGCCGCTCGCTCGCGCCTTCGAGAATCACGACGATGTCATAGTCGCCGGCGTCTGCAATTTCAGGTTGCGCGTTGGCAATCGCGCCGAAGACGATGATTTCGATACCGGTGAAGCTCGACGTGATCGCAACGCTTCGAGTCGACACGTCGGCTTCGATTTCTTCTGCATTTGCCGCCGCGACAGCCGGATCCAAAGTCGCCGACTCGGTCTGAACGGGGGGCGATGCGATCCCCGGTTTGGGATCGGCGATTGCGCGGCCCGCGGCAAGACTGACAGCAAAAGCCAGGAGTGACAGACCAAAAAGAAGTCGCTGCGAGGTGTAGACCGCGATATCAGCCATGGCCGCCGGTTACCCCGCTCGTGATCGAATAAAGTTCAGCGGGCTCCGCGATCAGACCCCACGCCATGCGCAGGCAGACCAGCAGAACCAAGGCGGCCAGAAGAAACCTGAGCTGTTCTCCACGTAGCCTCTCACCCGCGACGGCGCCAAACTGAGCGCCAATCACCCCGCCAATCATGAGCAAAAGTGCCAAGACGACGTCGACGGTGTAGTTCTGCGCGGCATGCAGGACGGTCGTGATGCCGGTCACAAACACAATCTGAAACAGCGACGTACCAACGACCACGTTCGTCGGCACTCGCAACAGATAGATCATGGCCGGCACCATGATGAAGCCACCGCCAACACCCATGATGGCCGCCAAAAACCCGACGAGCGCTCCAATGACGAGCGGCGGAATCGCACTGATGTACAGCTTCGAGCGGTGAAACCGCATTTTCAGCGGAAGACCATGGATCCAGTTATGCTGGCCGGGCCGTCGCGATGGCGCAGCCTGTCCCTGACGAACTTTCCGGATCGTATTGACGCTTTCGATCAGCATCAGTGTGCCGACAACGCCGAGGAAGGTCACATAACTGAGTGAGACGACGAAATCGAACTGACCGGCCTCTCGCAAAATCTTGACGAACTGCACGCCGACAACAGATCCGACAGCACCGCCCGCCAGCAGCACGACACCCATTTTCACGTCGACGTTTTGGCGCCGCCACTGGGCAATGGCGCCGGAAACCGACGACGCGACGATTTGCGCAGCCTCGGTTCCAACAGCGACGGCCGCAGGAATTCCGGAGAAGATCAGCAGCGGCGTCATCAGAAAGCCGCCGCCGACTCCGAACAGCCCTGACAGAAAACCAACAGCTGCGCCCATGCCAAGGAACACAAAGACGTTCACGGACATTTCGGCAATGGGAAGATAAAAGTTCATCGCGCCTGCACAGTCCGCCAGTCTTGCGACCAAGAAGTCCTTCGGCCCGGATTCACTTGGCCAAAAGTCCCCTGGCCCATCTGAGCCCGGGCCCCAGGACCGCTGGCGATCCATCGCGCCGCCTGCGTGGGCAGAGAACGCGCTGGTACAAGGCTCTCGAAACTCGAAGCGAGCGCCAAGCCCCGTCGCGGCCTGAGATTGCTTGTCGTTCGGAATCTAAAGTTGCGCCCGGTTAAGCCAGCCACGGCCTTGAGGGTCAACGGAAATCTGGGAGCGCAAACAGAACAATCGTCCAGTGGTGCGCACAATCAAATGCAACGTGCAGTTCTTGCGACACACCCATGCATCCAGTGCGCACCTGGAGCAGCAAGCTCGAACTGACTGTCATCAGCCGCCGAATCGATCATGCACCGCTGGCACACGGGGTAGGCAGGCGAGCCTTGCGCTTGACTGTGGGCCGATCCCGCCTTGCCGGCGTTCTTGTTCGATGGCCCAACGTCATTGCGAACGAAGCCGACGCTTTCTCTAACGCATCGTCATGCGGGCGAGCTGGGCGACTGCCACATGCGACCGGCTGCGCCAGCATCGTTGATTGTCCGGTTGTACGGCTGCGGCCGCCAAGCCAGAACGGCAAGGTCTGCCGCACGCTTCTGATCAGGAGTCAGAGAACTCGCAAGTGCAGTTTGCAGGCGAGCCGCTTCCTTGTCCCCGGACTTCGCTGCAAGCGCAAACCAGTGATAGGCCTGCTGCAAGTCGCGCTTCACGCCAAGGCCGTTCTGATAGAGAATTCCGATATTGTACTGGCTATCGGCCAGACCGAACGCAGCGGCCTTCGAGAACCATTTTGCCGCCGACTTGTAATCGCGTGTGCCGGCTTCCGTTCCAGCAACGATGACCGCGAGATTGTGCATCGCTTTGATGTTGCCGCCAGCGGCAGCACGCGCATAGAGCGCCTTGGCAATGCGCACATCAGCCGGCAGGCCCATGCCGCGCTCGTAAAGGGTTGCAAGACGATATTCTGCGATCGCGAAACCGCGCTTGGCGGCACGGCCGTACCATTCCGCCGCCTTCTTGAAGTCCTGGCTGACACCACGCCCTTCAGCATAACGCGTCCCGATTTCAAACTCTGCCGATGGGTCGCCTTTGGCCGCGGCAGCTCTGAGCGAGGACGGACCAATCTGCGCCGGCGGCATGGCTGCACGGGCCGTCACTGAGCCGCCAGGGCTTCCCGCGACGGTTTCTGGTGCACGTGGGATGAGCGCATCAGGAATGGCAGTCGCCGTTGGAACGGACGCGCCAGTACGGCTTGACAACGTTGCCAGCACCTTGCGCCGATCCGTTACAGCCAGTGCGTTTGGTGATGCGGGACCGGATGCGGCCACTGCAATGCCAAGCGGGAAGCTATCGTTGTCTGCGCCTGCATCTTTCGCCGGCGCAACCGCGGCCGAGGCTTGCGCAGGAGCGACCGGGCGCGGTTTCGGCACACTGGCAACCACGGGCGCTTCGTTGGCCGCCACTATGACAGGTGCCGTTCGCGTTGGCTGGCCGTAGAGCGACAGGACAAGGTGACTCGCCCCGAGCGCAACGGCAACCAGAACGACGCCTGCGGCCCAAACTCGAAACAGCGACCGCTTCTTCGCCTTGGTTTTTGCAGGTGCAGCTTCTGTGCCCGTCTGCTGCGGTAACGCGGCACCGCCTCGCGGCTCTGGACCGCGTTGCTCCGCTGAGGCAGCCTGCGCGGCGCGTTCACTGGCGCGCGCTGCGGCACGGCGCGCCGCCGCGCTGAAGTCGCGCCGCTTGCGCAGGCGCTCATCAAGACCATCGCCGGCATCGGAGCCGTCGCCGGTTGGCGGCTGCGGCGCCTGAGCCCGATGTTCAACGCCGCCCGCGTTCTCATTCCAGGATGGTTCTTTGAGGTTCGCCGCCAGACCAGCCGCTCGCATCGGCTGATCCACGAGACTGGCGGCAACGCGAGCTTCCGGATTATCCGGCGCGGAACGATCCTGGTCACCACGCAGGTTACCCGGTATGATTTGACCTGGGTGCGTAGGTGTGACCGACAGCCGCTCCGCCAGCGAAAGCTGAGACTGCTCAATGGCATCCACGCGGTCCAGCAAGCGGACCATCGCTTGCTGCAAAGCTTCAAGGGTTACGTTGAGACCGTTCTCACCCGCCCGCTGCTGCGCGACAACGTCTGAAACAAGGGATTTGAGCGACGCGAGATCACTCTGGATCTGATCGCGCGTCGGCAATTTCGCGATCTGTTCGCTGAGACGCAATGCGACCGTGTTCGCCAGCTCTTCAAAGTCAACTGAGCCGGCCGCACGGCTATCTTGGTTCCCCGCTGCAATCAGAGGCGTCAAGACCTCAAGCAATCCTTCGTCCGACAGGCGCTCGCCGAGCGCCTGAACATGTCG
>JBCCOV010000131.1:0-14447 GCA_039039985.1 Pseudomonadota bacterium
CGATCATTTCGCGGCACGGGGCTTGGCCGCGAAATGATCGCCTGGGCTATTGAGCAGTGTCGGCAGAGGGACTGCGGCATGGTTCAGCTCACGTCGACGGCCGGCCGCACGGATGCGCGGCGCTTCTACGAGACGCTGGGGTTCGAGGCGACGCACGTCGGCTTCAAGCTCGATTTGCGCCGAAGCTAGTTGGTCGGTTTGCAAACGCTTTAAGCGCGCTGCGCCGTTGCGCGCGGAGATGCGCCTTGTTTCGCTAAAAAATACGTTTGCAGACAGATCTCGTTAGCAGAGTAACAGGGAGCCGCGTATGAGACACTTCTTAGCCCGACACATCGTTCTTCTGGCGATGCTTCTCATTGGCCCGGCATACGGATGGGCCGGCGAGGCGGACGTTGTCGACGTCAAAATCACCAAGCAGGGGAACAACACGTACCGTTTCGACGTAACGGTACGCCACGCCGATACCGGGTGGAGCCACTACGCCGATCGTTGGGATGTTGTTGCGCCGAATGGGACTGTGCTCGGCAAGCGCGTTTTATATCATCCGCATGTGGACGAGCAGCCGTTCACCCGTTCCTTAAGCGGTGTCAGAATTCCGGCCGGCATAGAGACCGTAACGGTGCGCGCACATGACAAAGTGGATGGGCTTGGCGGGAAAATCATAACTGTAAAGGTCCCGCGATAGAGAAGTGGACTGGCCGCGCCAAATGTGCGGCCAACCCGGAGATATCATGCCGACGACGGCCGATGGCCGCCAACGGTAGCTTTCACTAATTCTCGGTCGGCTTGGTTGTTTCTTTGGCTTTGTCGTAGGCCTTGCCAGCCGCGTCTTTCGCTTTTTCGTAAGCTTCGCCTGCGGCCTTCTTCGCGCGTTCGATTGCCGGCCCGGCTTCTTCCTTGGCCTTCTTGTAAGCGTCGGCCGACGTCGCCGCTGTTTTATCTCGCAGCTCTTTCGCCTTTTGAATTGCGCGATCGAACAAAGACTGTTCGGGTTGCGCACGCTCATAGGCAGGCACGGCTTTCAGGACCTCTTCCGTCGCTTCCGGCAAACTGACAACCACTTTGCCGTCAGTCGTTTCGAACGTCAGCGCGCGAAAGCGAACCCCGATGCGTTTCTCGCCGACGCCAAGAAAGCCGCCGACCCCCATAACGACACCGATGATCTGGTTGTCATCATTCATAATCAAGTCTTCAATATCGCCAATGATTTTACCAGTCGGGCCCAGGACTTGCGCCCCAAGAACCAGATCTCGTGCCAGATATTGGTTCGGCTGCTGAGCCTTGTAAAAAACACCTTGTGGAATATCCAACGCCCCCGCCGCGGTGCTTAACGAAAGACCGCAGATCAATGCAGCCAATGTGGCGGTTAATCTCGTCATACCCAATCCTTGTTCGGTTGATCTTTGCGCTGCACAAACCGGCCGCGCTTGGCGAAGGACCTAGGTCCCAAGTGTGTCGTCAGCAAGTCCGATAGCCGCAGGACAACACCCAATAAAACCCCAATTCTTCGGGCTTATGTAGATTTCTGTGGGTGGGTACGGCTTTCTGCCGTTCGGTTGCGAAACGCGGTCGGAATGACGCACCGCGAACACATGAGATTTGCTATAGAACCTGCAATCGCACCGGTCGGTAGATTGGTGCAGGCGCAAGATCTGGGGACGACCAGTTGGCAGACAACAACGATAATCCTCCGAGCGGATCCGGAAGCGACAACAGCGACATCCGGCCGATCTCAATCACGGACGAAATGAAGCGCTCGTATCTCGACTACGCGATGAGCGTGATCGTGAGCCGCGCGCTTCCCGACGTCTGCGACGGCTTGAAGCCGGTACACCGGCGCATCCTCTACGCCATGTACGAGGCCGCGAACCGGCATGACCGTCCCTATCGCAAGTCGGCCAAGACGGTTGGCGAAGTGATGGGCAACTATCACCCCCACGGTGACGGCGCGATTTACGACGCGTTGGTGCGGATGGCGCAGGACTTTTCGATGCGGGTGCCGCTGGTCGATGGGCAAGGCAACTTTGGCTCTGTCGACGGCGATCCGCCGGCGGCCATGCGGTATACGGAAAGCCGGCTGGCCAAGGTGGCTGCCAATCTCCTCGATGACCTCGACAAGGATACGGTCGACTTTCAGGAGAACTATGACGGCTCGCGCGAAGAGCCGATACAATTGCCGGCGAGGTTTCCCAATCTGCTCGTCAATGGTGCCGGCGGTATCGCCGTGGGCATGGCAACCAACATTCCGCCGCACAACCTCGGCGAAGTGATCGATGCCTGCATCGCGTACTTCGCCAATCCCGAGATCACGCTTGAAGAATTGTGCGAGATCGTCAAGGGCCCTGACTTCCCGACCGGTGCCACAATCCTGGGACGCGGCGGGATTTTGGCGGCCTACCATAAGGGCCGTGGCTCGGTCGTTATGCGGTCGACGGTCGACGTCGAGGAGATACGCAAGGACCGCCAAGCCCTCGTTGTCACTGCTATCCCCTACCAGGTGAACAAGCGGGTCCTGATCGAGAAGATCGCGGATCTCGTGCGCGAGAAGCGGGTCGAAGGCATCTCAGAGATCTGGGATGAATCGAACCGCGTCGGCATGCGTATTGTCATCCAATTGCGCCGCGACGCCGTGCCGGATGTCGTCCTGAACCAGCTTTGGCGCTACTCGGAACTTCAGACGTCGTTCGGCGCCAACATGCTCGCGCTGAACGGCGGTCGCCCGCAGCAGATGACGCTGCTGGATATGATCAGCGCATTCTGCCAGTTCCGCGAGACGGTGGTCAGCCGGCGCATCAAGTTTCTTTTGCGCAAGGCCCGCAATCGCGCCCACGTCCTTGTCGGCCTAATGATCGCAGTCGCCAATATCGACGAGATCATTCATCTCATCCGGCATGCGCCGACGCCGAACGATGCGCGCGATCAGTTGATGGAACGCAACTGGCAGGCGTCGGATGTCGCGCCTTTGATTGCGCTGATCGACGATCCGCGCCACCGCCTGCAAGAGGATGGGACCGTCAAACTCAGCTTTGAGCAGGCTCAGGCAATTCTGGATCTCCGCCTGCAACGCCTGACCGCGCTCGGTCGGGACGAGATTGGCGATGAGTTGCGGAAGTTGGCAAAGGAGATCGAAGAGTTTCTTGAAATCCTCTCCAGCCGTGCACGTATCGTAAGCATCATCACAGACGAGCTGCGCACCGTCCGAGAGGACTTTGCGACACCGCGGAAGACCCAGATCCTCGATGCGGTCGACGGTGATGTCGACGACGAAGACCTCATCCAGCGCGAAGACTGCGTGGTGACGGTTACCCACCGCGGCTACATCAAGCGCGTACCACTTACCACGTACCGCGCACAGCGGCGCGGCGGAAAGGGCCGGTCAGGCCTGACGACGCGAGACGAGGATTTCGTCACGCAGTTGTTCATGGCATCGACGCACACGCCGGTGTTGTTCTTCTCGTCCCGCGGCATGTGTTACCGCATGAAGGTTTGGCGCTTACCGGCGTCGACACCACAGGGCATCGGCAAGGCGTTGATCAACCTGTTGCCGCTTGCGCAGGACGAGTGGATTACCACCATCCTGCCGCTACCCGAGTCCAGCGAGGACTTTGGTTCGCTGGAGCTGATGTTCTCAACGCAGTCCGGCAACGTGCGCCGCAACAGTCTCTCGGATTTCGAAAACATCAATCGCAACGGCAAGATTGCGATGAAGCTCGACGAGGGCGATCGCATCATCAATGTTGCGGTTTGCACGCCGCACGACGACGTCATGCTCACGACCGCGCGCGGTCAGGCCATCCGGTTTGCCGCTACAGATGTGCGTCTTTTCAAGGGCCGGGATTCGACCGGTGTCCGTGGCATCCGCCTGGCGTCGGGGGACACCGTCATCTCGATGGCGATCCTGACCCACGTTGACGCGCCACCGGCTGAGCGCGCCGCGTATTTGAAACAGGCCGCCATGGTTCGCCGGGCGCAGGGTGGCGACGAAGATGCCGACGAGGTGCGCGCCAGCACCATTGACGATGACGAGGGCGACGCCGGCACCGCGTTGGCCGAAGCCGAGCTGACGCCGGAACGTTACGCCGAGCTTTCCGCCAAAGAGCAATTCGTTCTGACGATTTCCGAACGCGGCTACGGCAAGCGCTCTTCGTCTTACGAGTATCGTGTCTCGGGCCGCGGCGGAAAGGGCATTGCCGCGATGGTCGTGAACAACCGCAACGGGCCTCTGGTCGCCTCGTTTCCGATCGAGGAAACGGACCAGATCATTCTCGTCACCAACGCAGGACAATTGATCCGCTGTCCGGTCCACGACATTCGTATTGCGTCTCGCAACACGCAGGGCGTGCTGATCTTCCGCACGGATGCGGACGAAAAGGTGGTGTCGGTTGAGCGGATCCCTGACGATGGGTCCGCCGATGACGGCGAGAATGGCGACAGTGATGGTGAGGGCGGCGAGGGCACTGAGCCAGAAACCGGGTCGCCACCATCAGACGCCAACTGATCGGGGCCGCTTACGGCATCTCGGCTTGCGCTTGCGATGCGTGATAGCTGGCACGGTAAGTGTGGGGAAGGCGAACGCCATCTTCCCGACCCGTCAGCTCGTCAAGTAGGGCGTCGGCGAGTCGATGGGCAATTCCAAACGTGACCTTATAGCCGCCGGTTAGCACGTACAGAGACCGGTCAGGATCGAGGCAACCGACCATGGGATCCTTTGCGGCTGCGCGGGGGCGCACACCGGCCCAAGCCCTACGGCGCTTGGCCTCACCGAGAGCCGGCATAAGCGTCGCGGCGCGCGCCAAGACCGGTTCAAGTTTGGCATCCTCAATCCCGGTCGGATCTTGAAATGTCGGCTGGCTGGTGCTCCCGACGGCGCAGCGCCCAACGTGCGGGACAATGTACACGCCATCGTCATAGAGGATGGGGTGATCGCCCGGCACGGTGTGCTCAAACACGACGGCCTGGCCCTTCACGCCGTGGCCGTAGGTCAGCCCGGTGGCCTGCGCGAGCAGCGGAAACGAACCGACACCTGCTGCTACCACCATGCGTTGGGCGACGATCACGTCACCGCAGCGGGTTGTGGCACGCCCGCGCTGCCCATCCCAGCTCGTAACCTCACAGGTCTCGCGAATGTCTACGCGCTTGGCCACGGCGGCTCGGAGGGCGGCAATGTACATTGGCGGCGAGACCTTCGCCGACATCGTGTCGAAGACAACGCCGTAAGGCGCAGCCGATGGCGGTATCCACTGCGCCACGTCTTCCGGCTGGAAGATCTCCACCGCGTAGGCCCGTGCGTCGAATGCCCACGCATGAGCACTATGATCTGAACTGGCACGGGCACGTGGCAGGAAGGTTTGCCGTCGGATCGGCGTAAGCCGACCGCATCGCTGATAGCCGGTCGTCAGACCTGTTTCGGCTTCAATCTCGCGACTGAGGTCTGAGAGGCTATGGAGGGCCGCCCACTGGAAGATGCGCTTCGGACTTGTCGTATCAGGCAAATGCGGAAGCAGAGCGCCAAGCGGCCCGCCGCTCGCACCGCAACCGCAGCGGTCTTTTTCGCACAGGAGCACGCGAAATCCGGCATCGGCACATCGCTTGGCCGCCCACAGCCCGGCAATGCCACCGCCAACCACGATAATGTCGTATGACGTTGTCATCGCCCAACCATAGTCCATTGGCCAATCGACAGGGAGCGCTCATGAGCCGCGACATCTCGCAGCGTCAGGGTGTGCTAAAGCCGGTCGCCCTCACGTGGTCCGACAACGACATGCCAATCGCGACGGCATTTGATGACCCCTACTACGCACGAGAGGACGGGCGTGCGGAAAGCCATACGGTCTTTGTTGCAGGGAACGGATTACCTGAGCGTTGGCGCGATCGGCCGCGCTTCACCATCGCCGAGCTGGGCTTTGGCACCGGTCTGAACTTCTTCGAGACGTGGCACTGTTGGGTCAATTCAGCCGCGGCGGGCGGTCAACTACACTATATCTCATTCGAGCTCTGGCCGCTTGAGGCCGAGCAGATTGCGCGAGCCATTGCGCGATGGCCTGATTTGATCCCCCTGTGCATGCAACTCACAACGCACTGGCAACCGCGAACCGGCGTCAACACGGTCACCTTCTCCAATGTTGAACTGACGGTCATCGTCGGTGACGCGCGACCAACCGTTCCGGCTTGGGACGGCAAGGCGGACGCTTGGTATCTCGACGGGTTCAGTCCGGCGGCAAATCCCGAACTCTGGGACGCTGATCTGATGCGTGAGGTGTGCAACCACACAGTGCCCGGCGGCACGTTTTCAACCTACACGGCCGCTGGTTGGGTCCGGCGCAATTTGATCGCTGCCGGCTTTCATGTCGATAAGGTCCCCGGGTACGGGCGCAAACGCGAGCGCTTGCAGGGTCGGCGGCCTGTGACGACTTGACCGTCACATTCGAATACAAGAATGTGATCGTCAAATACAAGATCGTTCGGGAGGCCAACAATGACAGACAGGCAGGGGACGTGGCCGCTGTGCCGGCGCACATTTTCGCAGCTCGTAGTCGGGGGTGCAGCTAGCCTTGTGTTGCCAAAGCTCGCATTCGCAGCGCCGGCAAACCGGTTAAAGGTCGGTGATATCGAACTGACGAGCTTCAGCGACGGCTATATGACCGTACCACCCGCCATGTTGGCCTCCAACGTATCCGATGCTGTGCGCGACGTCGCAATCAAAGCGGGCGGGCAGGGCGGCAACACCTACCGCTCGCCGGTAAACGTTGCGGTCGTCAAGACCAAGTCTGACCTGATGTTGATTGATGTCGGCTCCGGGCCCCGTTTTATGCCGACGGTCGGCCAGCTACCCGACGCGCTCGCTGACGCCGGCATTGATCCGGACGCCGTGACGAAGGTTGTCTACACGCACGCGCATCCCGACCACATCTGGGGCACCGTCAACGACTTCGACGAACTGAGCTTTCCAAATGCCAGCTACCACATGGCCGAAGCTGAATACGCATTCTGGATGGCCGATGATGTCCTGACGCAACTGCCGAAAGAGCGCCAGGGGTTTGCAGTCGGCGCGCAGCGCAACATCAAGGCCGTCAAGGATCGCCTGACGATGGTAAAGCCCGGCCAGGACATCGTGACCGGCGTCCGCGCTGTCGACACGTCGGGACACACACCGGGGCACATCGCGATCGAAGTCGGAACAGGGCAGGACACGGCGATGGTGCTTGGCGATGCACTCATGCACCCGATCATTTCGTTCGCCCATCCGGATTGGACGCCGGCGATTGATCAAGACAAAGATCGCGCGATCAAGACACGGAAGGCACTGCTGCAGCGGCTCTCGGCAAATGCGACGATGATTATGGCAACGCATTTGCCACCGCCGGGGATTGGCCGTGTCGTCAAAAAGGGAACTGGATTCGCATACGAAGCAATTTAGCGATTGCCGAACTGCTGTTATGCCCTGCGCCTCATGGAACAAGCTTCTGCGCGCACGCCGGTTCCGCTAAGACGCCTGCGGAGCGCCCGGTTCATGGCGTCGTCGCAGCAGCAGGAGCCGCTATGTCTGATACTGTCTTGTCCGTTCCAATCACGGCCCTTTACGTCGGCCTTACCATTCTCCTGGCCATTGGCCTCGGTATGCGCGTTGGGCTCATGCGCGGAAGCAGCGGGATCTCAATTCATGATGGTGGCAACCAGGAGCTGGCCCTCCGAGTTCGCCACCATGGCAACCTGCTTGAGACGGCGGCGCTGACGTTGCTCGCGATTGGCATTCTTGAACTGAATCGGACGAGCCCGTGGGTCTTGCATACGTTAGGGCTCGCGTTCATCACCGCCAGAATTCTGCATCCGATCGGCCTGAAGGCGGACGATGTTACCCATCCGCTGCGTGCGCTTGGTGCGGCCGGCTCAACGCTCGTCATGCTCACGGCCGGTCTCATCGCGATCTGGCAGTTTGTGTCACAAGCGCTGTGATCGTAGCGCTGTAGTTCTGGGATCTGCCTCCCGTGTCACGGCCAGCGTCGTACGGCGAGCCCTGACTTCCGCCAACCAGGACCGGCCGGACTGCCGAGCATACCGTCGGTCACGTCAACGACGTTGGTCATCCCGATGTTAGCCAGAACCCGTTGCATGCGCCGTGACCGCACGCCGCGCGCGCAAATCAATGCCAGTTGTCGACCATTTGCAGACGCTAGTTTGGCGCGCAATGCTTGGACGAAACGATCAAAGTTCTGATGCATGGTGATGGGAACGGCGCCGACAGCGACCCCAGTCTCGCGCCACTCCTGGGGCAATCGAATATCCACCAGAAGGATCTTTCTGTCCGCAAGCAGTCTGACAGCCTGAGTTGACAGTATCTTGGTGCCGCCAGGCCGCGTGTGTTGTGCCAACGCCGCATCGGCCATCGCGAACACTGAACAGGCCAACATAAGGACGGGCATAAGACACAGGCCCCGACGCGGGTTCGCCATCGGATTATCCTAGATCGACTAATGGACGTTGAGAGCGTAGCCGTGTCGCGGCTATCGGCCTACTCACGAAGGCGCTATCGTTAGACGTCTCGCGGTTGCAGCACGGCAGGTTCCATGTCCCAAATCGGTTTCTATTCCGGATCATTCGATCCCGTAACGCACGGTCATACAGATGTTATTGCCCGCGCTCTGACGCTGGTGGACGAGCTTGTCGTGGGCATTGGTGTTCATCACGGCAAGAAGCCGCTGTTCTCCGCTGACGAACGGATCGCGATGATCCACGCTGAGGTTGGTCCGCTGGCGGAGAAGCACGGCGCGGACATTCGCGTTGTCACGTTCGACAACCTCGCCGTCGATGCGGCCGCAGAGCAGGGGGCGACCATCATTGTTCGCGGGCTGCGCGACGGTACGGACTTCGATTATGAAATGCAGATGGCGGGCATGAATGCTCAGATGGCCCCTCAGATTCAGACGGTGTTTCTGGCGGCTTCGCCGTCTGTACGCCACATCGCGGCAAATCTCGTGCGCCAGGTCTCGGCCATGGGGGGAGACGTGTCACAATTCGTCTCCGAAGGCGTTGCCAATCAACTCAAGGCAAAGTTCGCGCATGGCGCCGATTAGGCGTCCGGAATATGCATGCTTGGTATCGTGGCCTCGCGACCCGTGAGCCCTTCCGCACGTCGCGTCCGTCGCCTAACGTTACCCAAACAAGACGGCGACACCGACAGTCCGTGCGGGAGGAAACATGCAGGACCAAATGACAGCTGCAGCGACGCTGCCGCAAGACGGGACAACAGGCGCCCTTGCTGGTCGGGTCTGGCGTCCTGACGTCGATGGCCCGAGCATTGTCGTCGTCCGAGAGGACGGCTTGATCGATATCACATCGGTGGTCTCGACGATGCAGGAACTGGCGGAGCGCGGCGATGCGGCCGAGATCGTGCATCAGGCCGAGGGCGATAACATCGGCGATCTCGCGTCCATACTCGCAAACACGCCGGAAGCCGTGCGGGATTCCTCCAAGCCATGGCTGCTTGCCCCGGTCGATTTGCAGGCCATCAAGGCCGCTGGCGTGACTTTCCCGAAGTCGATGCTGGAGCGCGTCATTGAGGAGCAGGCGCAAGGTGCGCCGGAAAAGGCTCTTGCCATTCGGGAAGAGGTCGAAGCGCACCTAGGTGGTGATCTCGGAAACCTGGTGCCCGGGTCGCCGGAAGCGCTTGCACTCAAGGAAACCCTTATCGCGCAGGGCGCGTGGTCCCAATACCTTGAAGTCGGGATCGGCGTTGATGCCGAGATCTTTACGAAGGCGCAGCCGATGTCGGCCATCGGTCATGGCATGACGGCCGGCTTGCACCCGCGATCGACCTGGAACAACCCGGAACCCGAGGTGGTTCTTGTCGTAACTTCGGCCGGAAACATTGTTGGCGCCACGCTCGGTAACGACGTGAACCTGCGCGACTTCGAAGGCCGATCTGCATTGCTTTTGTCCAAGGCGAAAGACAACAATGCGTCAGCTGCACTTGGCCCGTTCATCCGGTTTTTTGACGCAACCTTCTCACTTGATGACGTGCGGCAGCTGGACGTGGCATTGACCGTGACCGGGACCGATGGTTTTCAACTGCAAGGCACATCATCGATGTCCGAGATCGCGCGGGATCCAGTCGATCTTGTCGCCGGCCTGATGGGTGGCGCACATCAATACCCGGACGGTGCCGTACTGTATCTCGGCACAATGTTTGCGCCGACGAAAGATCGTGGCGAGCCCGGCATGGGATTTACCCATAAGGTCGGAGATATCGTAACCATCGCGACGCCCAAACTCGGGAGCTTGACGAACGTCATGACCACGTCAGACGTTGCGCCACCGTGGACATTTGGTACCGCAGCGCTGATGCGGAATTTGAGCCGCCGCGGTGCCTTGAAAGCCTAAAACAATTCGACTTGGAGGACTCCCCTTATGCCGACACAAGCCGAGAAGGCGACCGCGTTCCGTGATTTGCATGAGCGAGACGGGGCTTTTGTTATTCCAAATCCTTGGGACGTCGGTTCGGCGAAAATGCTGGCCGGATTAGGCTTTGAAGCGCTCGCGACCACAAGCTCCGGCTTTGCCATGACGCTCGGGCGTAACGACTACAAGATAACGCGCGAAGAAAAGCTGGAGCACTGCCGTGCCTTGACGGAGGCGGTTGATCTCCCGATCTCGGGCGACCTCGAAAGGTGTTCGCGGACGATCCGGCGGGCGTCGCCGAGACCATTAAACTTGTTGCCGAAGCCGGCCTGGTCGGTGGGTCTGTCGAGGACGCGACGCAAGATGCGGACGCGCCGATCTTTCCGTTCGATGCGGCGGTGGCTCGCGTTGCCGCAGCCGTGGAAGCAGCCCGCGCACTGCCATTTCCGTTTATGCTGACAGCCCGCGCCGAAGGACTTCTGCACGGCGGAGAGTTCGACGATGTGATCGCCCGGCTGAAGGCGTTCGAAGCCGCGGGCGCGGATGTGCTCTATGCACCTGGCTTGCGCGACCTCGAACAGATCAAGACTGTCTGCTCTGCCGTGTCCAAACCGGTCAACGTCCTCAATGTGTTTGTCCGCGATGCCAGCGTCGCTGATATGGCAGCAGCTGGCGCCAAGAGGATCAGTGTCGGCGCCGGCCTGGCCCGTGCAGCAGCTGGCGAGTTCTTGCGAGCCGCCGAAGAGTTGCGCGATGCCGGCACGCATACGTTCATCAAGCGCGCAGCCCGTGGTGAAATGGATAAGCTGCTGGCGGGACGCTGAGTGACGGCGTGTCGAGCCGGACGGATCAAGAACGGAATTCGGGAGGATGAGGATGGGACGACTGGACGGCAAGCGGGCGCTCTGTACGGCATCAGGTGCCGGCATAGGCCGAGCGACGGCTCTGGCGTTTGCGGCTGAAGGTGCTCACGTCATTGCCACCGATATCAATGCAGACAGTTTGGCCGATCTGAAGACCCACGGCATCGCTGAGACCCGCGTGCTCGACGTTCGCAATGCGGAAATGATCCGCGACTGTGTTGGGTCGGCCGGCCAGATTGATATCTTGTTCAACGGGGCCGGCTTCGTCCATCACGGCACGATATTGGACTGCAGCGAAGACGATTGGGATTTCTCGTTTGAGTTGAATGTGAAGTCGATGCACCGGACGATTTCCGCCTGCCTTCCTGGAATGCTGGCACAAGGCGGCGGCACGATCGTGAACATCGCGTCTGTGGCGGGCCCGAAGGGGATCCCAAATCGCTATGTTTACGGCGCGTCCAAGGCTGCCGTGATCGGGCTGACGAAGTCGGTCGCCCGTGACTTTATTCGTGACGGCATCCGCTGCAACGCGATCTGCCCCGGCACCGTGCAATCTCCATCCCTCGATCAGCGCATTGCGAACCAGGCGAAATCCGAGGGCCGTCCGGTCGAGGACGTCCGCCAGGCTTTTATCGATCGCCAGCCCCTTGGCCGGGTCGGAACGGCAGAAGAAATCGCGGCACTTGCCGTGTACCTCGCTGCTGATGAAAGCGCGTACGTGACTGGCGTCGCGGTTGATATCGACGGTGGATTATCGCTTTAATGGAATAATCCTTGCAATGATTTGTATAAGATGATACATGTCATAAAACTGTCATGTCGGGAACGGAGCCTCGAGTTCAAGCGACGTAACAAGTCACCAGGCTCGGTGTTGAGCTGGGAACCACTGCATGGAGGCTTGAATGCTTGGGCACATGGTCATTTTCCGCGCGGCAATGGTGTCGAGTGGCAAAAGTTATACGGAAAGAGGAACGCGTGTTTCCGGCCAGCGCATGGTCTCGAATGTCGAGGCCGCGCGGGTTTTGAACTTCGATGCGGTCGGGCGACCGGATTATTCGCAGACTGGAGCGGCGCCAGAAGCGCATGACCAGTCTGTCGGCAGCGACGTCACCTAGACTGTTTTAGCCCGCGGTGGAAATAATCTGGTGTGCGAGCATGCTGCCTTGAGTTAGGGGCGCGCGACTTTGAGCTGGCGGTTCGGCAATTGCCGGACGGCGCGACGTATGATCCGTCGCATGCTCAAAGACTTGCGCGCCCTGTTAGATGATCCCACCCATCGCGGACATGATCCATGCTGGCGTCTCGGCCGGCAATCTGCCGTGCGTACCGGCAGCTCAGCGAACGCGCATACAACGCGCTGTTTGCGACTACGCGTATTACGCTTCGCACATGCCGGTTCAGCCCACCCAGTCATCTCGGATCATATCCGCGGCTTTTTCTGCGATCATCAGCGTTGGTGCGTTGGTATTGCCGGACGTGATCGTCGGCATGATCGAGGCATCAGCAACGCGCAGCCCGTGAACACCATGAACCTTCAGGCTCGGATCCACGACCGACGATCGGTCGATACCCATTTTGCACGTTCCGACCGGATGAAAGATCGTCGTACCAATGTCGCCGGCAGCGCGCGCAAGAGCGGCATCATCGACAATGTCCGGCCCGGGACGGAATTCCTCCGGCTGGAACCGCGCTAGCGCCGGCTGCGCAACGATAAATCGGGTGAGCTTAATGGCCTCGGCCGCAACCTGCCGGTCTTCAGATGTGGCAAGATAGTTGGGCCGGATCTCCGGGTGGTCCGTTGGGTTCGATGAGGTAATGCGCACATGGCCACGGCTTGTCGGGCGAAGATTGCAGACGCTCGCTGTAAACGCCGGAAACGGATCAAGCGGTTCGCCGAACTTGGTCAAACTCAACGGCTGGATATGATATTGGAGATTAGCGGTTTCGCGGGACAAATCGGACTTGGCGAAGGTGCCGAGCTGTGAGGGTGCCATGGCCATCGGCCCCGACTGGAACAGCGCATATTCGAGCGCAATCTTCGCCTTCTGCCATAAATACTGGGAGCGCTCGTTCAATGTTGGTACGCCGCTGACTTTGTAAGCGCATCGCAGCTGCAAATGGTCTTGCAGGTTTTCGCCGACACCTTCCAGATCCACTTCGACGGGAATATCAAGGTTCTGGAGCAACCGGCCCGGCCCGATTCCCGACAACTGCATAATCTGCGGCGACCCGATTGATCCGGCTGCGAGTACGACCTCTCGCTGAATCCCGATGCGCAGCGGAATTTGATTGCGCCGCAAGTCGAGGCCGCGAACTGCGCGATCTTGCACGATCAGACGTTCAACCATCGTGTTGGTCATGATCGTCAGGTTCGATCGTGACATCGCCGGCGTGAGGAACGCTCGGGACGTGTTCCAACGGACGCCGCGTTTCTGGTTGACGTGAAAGTAGCTCGAGCCCTCGTTGTTGCCGGTGTTGAAATCGTTGATGCGGGGTATGCCAGCCTGCGCTGCAGCCTCCGCCCAGGCCTCCAGGATGTCCCATCGGACACGGGCATGTTCCACGCGCCATTCCCCGCCGGTTGCGTGCGTCTCACCCATCTCGGACTCTGAGAGCGCGCGCTGGTCCTCGTGCAACATGAAGTACGGCAGGACTTCGGACCATCCCCAACCGTCGTTGCCCATTTGCCGCCAGAGGTCGTAGTCACGCGCTTGTCCGCGCATATAGATCATGCCGTTGATGGACGAACAGCCGCCGAGAACCCTGCCGCGCGGATAGTTCAGGGCCCGGCCGTTGAGACCTGGCTCTTCCGCCGTCTTGAACCCCCAATCGACCCTGGGATTGCCGTGACAGTAGAGGTAGCCGACCGGAATCTTGATCCAGATGTAGTTGTCGACCCCGCCAGCCTCGATCAGCAACACCCGCACGTCGGCATCCTCGGACAGGCGGTTGGCAAGCAAACACCCGGCCGTGCCGGCACCCACGATTACGTAGTCATACGTCTCAAGTACGTCGTCCATGGACGGCTTCCTTCCCCCACCCGAAGTTCGGGTTACCAACACCCGATCGTTTCTCAGAAGCTATGTCGTTGCTTGTCCGACGGAAAGCTGCAAGTCGCGGCCGAGGAACAACAAGTGACGACTTTGCCATGGCACGGTCGCCATTGGCACGAATCCGTTGCGCCGGTAA
>JBCCOV010000132.1:0-14408 GCA_039039985.1 Pseudomonadota bacterium
GCACAGTCGTGCTGCGCATACGGGACCGAGGTTCTGGCCAATGTGTGGATGCACAACGGCTTCCTTCAAGTCGAAGGTGAGAAGATGTCGAAGTCGCTCGGCAACTTCATCACGATTCACGATCTGTTGGCGACAGATGGGTTTGGTGGGCAGAAGTGGCCGGGCCGGGTCTTACGTTGGGCGATGCTGGCGACACATTATCGACAACCGCTCGACTGGACTGTGGATCGCTTGACGCAGGCGCGGAACACGCTTGCCGACTTCGCCGACCTGATCGCGGATGTGCCGCCGTCTGACGCGCCAAACGATGACGTGATTGCAGCATTGCTCGATGACCTGAACACGCCAAGCGCGATGTCGATTGTGCATGGCATTGCAAAATCTGCGCGGCGGGGAAATACGGAGCGCGCCGCTGATCTCAGTGCGACACTGCGGTTTCTCGGTCTGTACGGCGGCGAGACCCGCGAGGACTTCATGGCCGGGCGCGCGGTCCATGAGGTTGACGAAACGCAAGTCGAGGCGCTGGTGGCCGAACGACTTGAGGCGCGCAAGGCGAAGAACTGGGCCGAGAGCGATCGGCTACGTGATGAACTTGCCGCGTTGGGTGTTCAGGTGAAGGACAGCAAGGATCCGCAGAGCGGCGAGGCGATTTCGAGTTGGGAGATTGCACGATGACGGCTCAGCATCCGCTTCGTCCGGTCCTGCCGGCCGACGTGCCGCGCCTGCGCGATGTGTTCGCGCAGAGCATCGATGGATTGACCGAAGACGATTATGATGAGGATCAACGGCTTGCCTGGATTAGCCGGGCCGAAGACATGGACGCTTTTGGTCAGCGCATACTCGGCAATGTCACGTTGGTCGTTGAGCGCGACGGCGAGCTGCTTGGGTTTGCCTGCCTGAAGGAGAACAGCGTGATTGATATGCTGTACGTCCACCCGCACTTTGCCGGGCAGGGAGTCGCCTCAACACTGGTTGATGCTCTGGAACGTATTGCGGCGGGCCGTGGTGTCGAGACGGTCACCGTCGATGCCAGCGAGACGGCGGTCGAGTTCTTCGAGACGCGCGGCTTTGTTGGTCTGCGGCGGAACTCGGTGTCCATCGGAGATCAGTGGCTCACCAACACGACGATGTCGAAATCCCTTCAGCCAAAAGTAACGGGGCATGATCGTCCCTCTTAAGGCAGTCGGTTGCCAGTCACATCGTGTCGATTGGCCGTCACCTGCAGCACGCGCGCCAATCCGCCCGCATCACTAAGATTCGAGACGCTTCAAAATGTCAGCAACGCCAAATCGTGACCGCCTCTATCTGTTCGACACCACCCTGCGCGACGGTGCGCAGACGACGGGTGTCGACTTCTCGGTTGAAGATAAGCGCCTGATCGCCAACGTGCTCGACTCGATCGGCGTCGATTACATTGAAGGCGGGTACCCTGGTGCAAATCCGACGGATACAGCGTTATTTGAGAACCGACCTGTGTTTGAGGCGGCGCGGTTCGTCGCCTTCGGAATGACGAAACGTGCGGGACGATCGGTGTCGAACGACCCAGGGCTGCAGGCAGTTCTGCAATCGTCATCCGATGCGGTTTGTCTGGTCGCGAAGGCCTGGGACTATCACGTCCGCATTGCGCTGGGCACGACCAACGAAGAGCACGTGGATGGTATTCGCCAGTCGGTGGCGGCAACGGTCGCTGCTGGCAAGGAAGCGATGATCGACTGCGAGCACTTCTTCGACGGTTATAAAGGCAACCGGGGCTATGCGCTGGACGTGGTGCGTGCCGCGTATGAAGCCGGCGCGCGCTGGGTTGTGCTGTGCGATACCAACGGCGGCACCCTTCCCGAGGAGGTTTCGGATATCGTTCGTGATGTCACCGATTCCGTTCCCGGCGATCATCTCGGCATTCACACACATAACGATACAGAGAATGCCGTCGCCAATACGTTTGCGGCCGTTCGCGCGGGATGCCGCCAGATCCAAGGGACCTTGAACGGTCTGGGAGAGCGCTGCGGCAACGCCAATCTGACGTCCATCATTCCAACGCTGTTGCTGAAGAGCGAGTACGCGTCGTCGTTTGAAACCGCCGTCACGCCGGAGCGTCTCGCTCGGCTCACACATGCCAGTCGGGTTCTCGACGAGATCTTGAACCGGGCGCCAAACCGGCAGGCGCCCTATGTCGGTGAAAGCGCCTTTGCAACCAAGGCCGGGATCCACGCCTCAGCCATCTTAAAGGCGCCGGAAACCTACGAACACGTGCGTCCGGAAAGTGTCGGCAACGTGCGCCGCGTGCTGGTGTCTGATCAAGCAGGACGATCGAACATTCTGGCGGAACTCGACCGGCTGGGAATTGCCGTCGACAAATCCGATGAACGGATTGGGCGCTTGCTAGAGGACGTCAAGGCGCGGGAAGCCATCGGCTACGCCTACGAAGGCGCCGATGCGTCGTTCGAGTTGCTCGCGCGGCGAACGCTCGGCGAGGTGCCGCAGTACTTCTCGATCGATTCCTTCCGTGTCATGGTCGAAAAGCGCCATAACGCGCTGGGTGAGCGCGTTACGGTGTCCGAGGCGACGGTCAAAGTGTTTATCCCGGGTTTGACGCGCCCGATCTGGTCGGTGGAAGAGGGCAACGGCCCGGTCAACGCGCTTGATCGGGCGCTCCGAAAAGACCTGGGCCCGTACCAATGCCATATCCAGAGTGTTGTTCTGGCCGACTACAAGGTTCGCATACTGACCGGCGGTTCGGAAGCCGTGACGCGCGTGCTTATAGAGAGCCGGGATGAAGCGTCCGGTGAGCGGTGGTTTACGGTGGGTGTGTCACCCAACATAGTCGATGCCAGCTTCGAAGCGCTGGTCGACAGTATCAACTACAAACTTTTGAAGAACGGCGTTGCGCCGCATGCGGCATAGCCAGTGTCTGACGACGGCGCGGTTGCCTCGGCGTATTGCGTGTCGCGTTATATGTGCTTCGCTGTGGTTTGTTTTCGCTCACGGCTATTCCTCGCTTCGCTCGGGCCTCCGCGGGGGGCGGCGCAACGCGCCGGGCCGCGTTCGCGGCCTGGAGTGCCAGACGGCTGGCCCGCGCTGGTTGTTGATCGCTCGCGGCTATTCCTCGCTTCGCTCGGGCCTCCGCGGGGGCGGCGCAACGCGCCGGGCCGCGTTCGCGGCCTGGGGTGCCAGACGGCTGGCCCGCGCTGGTTGTTGATCGCTCGCGGCTATTCCTCGCTTCGCTCGGGCCTTCGCGGGGGCGGCGCAACGCGCCGGGCCGCGTTCGCGGCCTGGAACAATGCTCGACGGCTAACCCGCGCTCAAGTAGCGAGCGCTTGTCGCGAGCGGTAGCGCACGTCAGGACTCGCTCGAGCCGCGAGCCTGCGAGCGTGCGAACAGCGCCATTAAAGACTCACGAACAGCGCAACGAAAGACGTGAAGCTGATTGAGCGCGGCCAGCTCTAAGTCTCGCGAGGCAAAGCAAGGAGCGCCCGCGCTGCGGCGTCGGCGTCCATGCTGCCGTCGGTCAAGCGCTCGGCAAGGTCTTTGGTTTCGGTTGTCAAAGTGGGGTCCTTCAGCCGCTCGTCAATGGCCGCAATCAGGGTTTGCTGAAGGAGATAGCGCGCCCGCTTTTGGCGGCGTTCGGCCGGAGACAACGACATCCGTTTGGCAATCTGGTTTTCGATTTCCGTCGCGAGTTCCTCGATTCCGGTGCCCGTGGTTGCGGCCGTGGCGAGCACCGGAGGCTGTGCAACGTCATGCGCACGCAGTGCCAGGGCGTTTTGGAGCTGATCGCGAGTTTGATGCGCGCCGGGATGGTCCGACTTGTTGACGACCAGAATGTCGGCAATCTCAAGCAAGCCGGCTTTCATGGCTTGGACGCCATCTCCGAGGCCGGGCGCTGCGACAACAAGCTGGACGTCTGCAATCCTGGCAATGTCGATTTCGTTCTGACCGGTGCCGACAGTTTCAATCAGGATCGGGTCGAACCCTGCCGCGTCCAATCCATCGATCAAGCGGACCGCAGCGGGGGTAACGCCGCCGAGATGTCCGGCACTGGAGAGCGAGCGGATCATAATGTCCGGGTCTTCGGCGGCCGCCGACATGCGGATACGGTCACCCAGTATGGCGCCGCCGCTGTTCGGACTGGACGGGTCAACCGCGATCACAGCGAGGCGACGACCGCGCACCCGTAAGGTCTGAAGGAGCGCGTTCACGAGCGTTGATTTGCCGGCACCCGGTGGGCCCGTGATGCCAATAATGTTGGCACCATGCGCGCGTGAGCGAAGCCCTTGGACGAGGCTAGCGAGATTGCTTGTGCGCCCAGTCTCCAGCGCCGTGAGAACGTTGGCTATGGCGCGTCTGTGGCCGGTATCAAACGCGGCCAGATGGGCGTCGCTGTCTGAGGACGAATGCGCGGTTTTGTCTGACGCCGGCAGATTGGTCTCCATAGGCCAGAGCGATCCAGTTGGACTTGAAACGATCTAGTACCACACACCGGGAAAGCGGTAGCGCGGGCGAAGCCCCATTGGGCCTGGTGCGATCAACGTCACCACCGGGATCTCACGCACCGAGATTTGCGGCATCGAGCGACGTGGATCGAGCTCGCGCAGCCGGGCAATCCGGTCTTCGACCTTTGGATGCGTTCTCAAGACGGACGGTTGCGGCATGCGGCGACCGGGAACCGGCATCATCAGGTCTTCCCAAGCGCGCCCCATGATGTTGTCGAGTTTCTGTAGTGCGGATGCGAGTGCGGCTGGATCTCCGGTCAGCATGGCCCCTTCAAGATCCGCGTCGTACTCGCGGGCGCGGGACAGGCCAAGCTGCATGAGGCTCGACAACAACGGCGTGAAGTAGAGAATGATGATGGCGATCCATGAGACGGCGGTTACGCCGCTGGTTACCAGGTAGAACACATTCAAGATGGCGAGCGTTACTGCGAGATAGGACAGCGACAGCGTCATACGGCTGATGACATCGGCCAACCCCATAACCCAGAGATCATTGTTTCTGATGTGGCTGACTTCGTGGGCGATGACACCGGCGAGTTCGCGCAGCGTCAGTCGGCGGACGAGGCCGGACGTCAGACCAATAGCAGCGTCGTCCTGCGTTCCTGTTGCAAACGCGTTCAGCGTCGGGCTCGGAATGAGGTAGAGCTTTGGCTGCTGCTTCAGCTCGGCGCGTTCGGACAGGATGCGCGTGAGGTTCGCCAGGTCACCGCCGAAGGTCGCATCAATCCGGCGTGCGCCATACATCCGCATGATGACGTGCGGCGGCAGACGCGGAGCAAGAAGCATAACGGTCGCGATCGCGATGACGGTCACGAGCAGCCCGCCGAGACCGAGAATGAGAAAGGTCGGGATGGCAAGAAGAACGGCGAGACCACCCAGGAGCAGAGCGGAGTGAAGTTGATTCCGCGTTTTATGGGCGCGGTGCGTTTCGGCATCGAGCAGTTGTCTCATTGCCTGGCTCACTCTTGGACGATCGCGTTGGTCGGCTGGCGTCGACGGTCACAGTCGGGCGATGAACTTAACCCGCTTTCACGTGGTCGGGAATGCAGCATCCACATGGAAGATTGTGCGTTCCGTCCATCGCATACCGAGGGCCGAGAATTTAGAAACGCTCCATGGCGGCCTGCTGCTGGTCGTCCGGTTCGGCGGGGAGTTTCGCCCACTCATGTTCGAGCTTCGGCACAATCTCATCTGCGTTGGCGACGACGTGAAACCGGACCTCGAGGCCAGACCGAATGAAGGTTTCCGCGCGCATGTGCTCCAGCAGTGAGAGAAACGGCGCCCAGAAGTTATTGATGTTGGCGACAATGATCGGCTTGGTATGGCGGCCGAGCTGCGCCCACGTGAGTTGCTCAACGAGTTCTTCCAACGTTCCAATACCGCCGGGAAGTGCGATAAACGCGTCGGAGCGTTGGAACATCAGCATTTTGCGTTCGTGCATGTCGTCGACGACGATCAATTCATCGCCGTCGCGGAGCATCTGTTCCCGCTCGGAGAGAAAGTTCGGGATAATACCGGTCACGTAGCCGCCGTGATTGAGCGTGGCGCGTGCAACCTCACCCATCAGGCCCAGGCCGCCGCCGCCGTAAACCAGGCCGACGTTCGCCGCAGCCAGATCCTCACCCAGTTGACGTGCCGTTTCGGCGTAGGCCGCAGTCTTACCTGAGCCCGAACCACAATAGACGCAGACACTGCGCGCTGGTTTCGCTCTGGAAGCGGCATTGGCCATGTGTTTTCCCTTCTGATAACTGGCGGCGGCAACGGATAGCGTCGCGGTTCTATCCCCGTCGGGCTTAAAACCGCACGCATCGGCCGAGTTTGTTGCGAGTCCTCAACGGACGGAAGGCGTTTCGCCAGCTTTGGTTTCGCGCGACGTTGCACCACTGGTCAAAACGCGGGCAAACGCCAGGCGCGGCTTGTTCGTCACATCAACCTGAATGTCCAGATCTTTCGACATGGCATAGCTCAGAGTTTGAATGTGAAGCGGCAGATAGATCATTTCCTCGTGCAGTCGCTCCCAGAGATTGGCGACGATAAGGGCGCGCTTCGCCTGGTTGATCTCGGAATCAAGTGCGGCAATCGCGCGATCAACGATTGGGTCTGAATACGAGGTGCCGTTCCAACTGCCGGCGGTTTGACCGCGGGAGTGGAACAAGTGCTCGAACACGTAGGCGCTATCGAATGTCGGCACGCCCCATCCGAGCAGATACATGTCTGCACCGCCGGACCGGATCAGAGGAAAGTGCGCCGTTTTGCTTTGCGCGACGACCGTTGCCATGACGCCAATCTCGGCGAGTTGCCGGGAGACTGCCGCGCAAATCTCGGCATCGTTGAGGTAGCGATCGTTCGGGCAGTTCAACGTTAACTTAAAGCCATCAGCGACACCGGCCTCTGTTAAAAGCTTGCGGGCCTGATCGACATTCGGCTTCTGCACGCGATCCAGTTGCCGCGGATAGCCATTGATCTGAGGCGGGGCCACGACACCACTGGGGAGTGACTGCCCGTTCATGACCGTGCGCTGGATCGCCTCGCGATCAATCGCCAAGTTGAGGGCCCGACGCACACGGATGTCAGATAATGGGTTGGCCGCCAAGACAGATTGGATGCTCTTGCGTTTTGGGTCTACGTTCAGCCCGATGAATATCGCCCGGTTGTCCGGTCCGACGTTGAGGCGAATGTCGGTCGACAACGCGAGCGTAGGCAGAGCATTCGCCGGCACGTCCTGGACAAAATCGACGTCGCCGGCCGTCAAGGCGGCGATGCGATCATTCGCGTTTGGGATCGGGCGATAGACAAGCCGTGAAATGGCAGGCGTTCGGCCGCGCCACCCGCGCCAGTCCGATGCGGCAGCCAGCTCTGTCAAGCGGCCGGGCGCGCGGCGGACGAGCCGGAATGGCCCGGTGCCATTCGCGATGCGAACGTCGCGATCCGCCTGGTCCGCCGTGCGACGGCGCGGCGTCTCCAATCCGTTCTGCGTCGCCCACCTTTGCGACAGGATGAAAATGTGTGACAGCCGTGTGGGCAGCAGGCGATCCGGTGCTTTGGTCTCTATCAGCAGCGCGGTGCCGTCGGTCGGCTCAATCCGGACGATGTTCGAGATCAAGCTGCGCATGTCCGAAGACGGCGCCATCGCCCGCCTCAGAGAGAAGACAACATCGTTGACCGTTAATCTGCTGCCGTCGTGGAATGCAACATCGTCAAAGAGTTCAAAGCGCCAGACTTTCGGATCGCGCGTCAGCGACCAGGACTTGGCGATCGCCGGTTCCAAGCGGCCATTATGGTCAAGGGCAACGAGCGGCTCATAAATCTGGCGCAACAACGTGAGCGTCGGCCCCTCATTCATCGCGTGCGGATCGAGGGTGAGCGCATCACCAGATCGCGCCCAAACGACCGTGCGCTCCTCAGCGTGCGCACGCGGCGTTTCAAGAGCCAGCGAGAAGACGAAGAGACATGTCGCGACAATCTTAAAAGCGAGATGAACCATAACGAGACCCAACGAGCGGACGGGTCCGCCATATGCGGACAATTCCTTTTGCCTATGCGCAACCGCTGAACATCGTGTGGCTGTTGCGTGGCAGGCGCGCCTCACCTCAGTCCGCTTGTCCATGGCCTATGCCCGCCTTAGAACATCGGCTCCTCGATTGCATATACCCGTGCCGGGGCACCATCTGCATCCGGAATCTTAAGCGGTGCCGCAGATAGAAATACCCGAGACGCCATGATATCGGCCGTGTTTGAGATGTATTCAACCATGTGTATGCCGTTGCGTAAAAGAACATCGTGAGTCACGTGTTCGTGTCGCGGACGAATGTCGCCATCCAGCAGCAGTCGGATGACGTAATCCTGCGGAAAATCATAGGCCACTGTCTCGATACCGCGGCTGAGCAGCCACTCGGCACCGTCGCGGGTGATGTAGGGCGCATCGCGCCAGAACTCGGCCGTTTCGAATGATCTCTGCTGATGCCAGGCGGTTGCGAGAATGATCTTGGCGCCGGGCGCGATGTGATCGGCGCGCTCAGCAAGCCGCGCGGCGTCGATTGCGGAATTCGGCTGTACATCCTTCAGATCGATAACGTCAGCCATGCCCACCACCGCGGCCAGGGGTGTTGCGTCAATTGTCGGCGCGCCAGCGAAAAAGTGGCGCTGTGCGTCGACATGCGTAAAGCCGTGGCACGGCACCTTCAGCGTCGTGGCCTGAAAGAGATCGCCGGCGTCGAGATCGCCCTTGACCGATTGTTCGATCGGCCACCGCAAATGGCTGCGCACGATCGGAAGACTTAGGTCGATGATCCGCATGGGGCGTTTCCTATTCACTCGCAATCGACTGGAGATCGAGCCGGTAGATCCCAGCGGCATTGTCGCAAAAGAGCTTGCGCCGGTCGGATGTGGGCAGATGCGCGGTCGCCTGTTTATAGCCGCCGATGATCGTCTCGAACGTGCCGCACAGACGATCGACCGGGAAGTTCGACGCGAACACGCAACGATCGACACCGAACGCGTCTAAGCAATCGGAGATGATTGCCGCATTATCGTCCAGGGACCATGTGCGATCCGGCAAGCCGATGCCGGATATCTTGAGCATCACGTTCGGCGCGGTTGCTGCGAGACGGAGCGCTGAGCGCCAGCCGGACAGTGCTGCGTCGCTGCGATCGGCCGGGAGGAATGCGTGATTGATCACAATCGGCGTTTCAGGACACTGCGCGATCAAATCGAGAAGCTCGTGGGCATGCCACCACGGCGCCTGCAACTCGAAGTGCAGCCCGTACTGCGCCAACAGTGCATAGCCGCGCCGCCAAGCGGGGTCTGTGAGACCGCCCGGGGTACCGTGCTCGATCGTATCGGGTGATGCTGCGGCAGTCGGCTTGTGCCGGATACCCTTGACGAATGGATAGGCCGCGTGGCCCTCCAGAATCGTCTGAACGTCAGCGTGATGCAGAAACGCACGCGCGACGTGCCCAAGGTAGTCGGGTGCGGACGTGAAGACGCCTGCCAGCCAGCGGGTTTCGCCAACGGGATCGGATGGATCCCACTCGCCTTCCATTGTGACGTGTGCGGCAACACGATGCTCGCCGATGTCGCGCAGGTAGTGCTCCGGCAAGTATGGACCGCGGATCGCACTGTAGTCGCCGTAGCGAAACGGAATCTGGGGCTCTTGGGTCAGCCACGGATGTGAGGTGTTGTGCGGCTCCCAGATGTGATGGTGACAGTCGATGAACGGAACGTCGTCATCGCCGTGCGGCGTAAGCTGGATCATGACTTGAACTCGAGGCCCTCGACAATGTCGCGTAGTCGGGCCGCGCGATCGGTGGTCGCCCGCGACGTTGTCTCCGCCAGCCGCGACGCGACACGAATGGCTTCCCGTGTTGCCCCAAGGTTGGCTTGCCCCTTACCGGCGATATCGTAGGCTGTGCCGTGGGCCGGCGTACAAATGGGAAAGCCGTAGCCTGCGATCAGCGTTACACCGCTTTCAAAGCCCATCAGCTTCATCGCGATCTGACCCTGATCGTGATACATCGTCTGGACCGCGTCGTAATCGCCGCGCCGCGCCCGCAGGAACACCGTATCCGACGGGAACGGTCCGTCGCAGACAATACCTTCCGCCTTTGCATCGGCCACGGCGGGGGTGATTTCCTCGTCGTCTTCGTGGCCGAAGTTCCCGCCGTCGCCCGCATGGGGGTTCAGAGCGGCAACTGCAATTCTAGGTTGTGCGAACCCGGCACCTTTCATGCAGGTGTTGGTCAGTCTCAGCCCATCCAGGACGGCCTGACGGGTGATCCGCTCAGCAACGCCGGATAGGGGAACGTGGGAGGTGACGCGGGCATTCCAAAGCTTGTCGAGTATGTTGAATTCGCGACCGTTCTTGTCTGCGGCCGTTTCTCGCGTAATGACCTCGATCTCATCGACGTATCCGCGGTCATAAAGGCGCATGGCGTACTTATTGAACGGCGTGAACGTGACCCCATCGACGACACCGGCCGCGGCAAGCCGCAAGGCGGCCTGGAAGTTGAGATAGGCGAAACGCCCACCTGCATATGAGCTTTCACCGAGAACGACGTCGTTTGGGTCCAACGTCTCAAGGTCGACGAGAACGGCGTCCGCCGACGTATCGAGCGCATTCTGGCCACGCCGCCAGAGCGGCAGGTCAAGATGCACACCGGCAATCTTTGCGCCGGCGGCGAGGATCCGCGGGTCTCCGATCACAAGGAATTGCGCCATCTGACGGATTTCGGAGTCGGCCAGCAGTTTCGCTGAGAGTTCGGGGCTGATACCAGACGGATCGCCGATTGCGAGTGCAAGTATTGGGCGTTCAGACATGGATGGCGTCTCCTTCGCTCCCGATCTTCAGCGCGTCGCCGACGCGCCGTGGTTATCCGGTCTTTTGGATGCTTGATCGCTAGGATACGCGATTTGATGATGTGTGTATCGGAGTTGCAAGGACAGAGCTGCGGAAATGGCACGTTTCGGCGTGGCATCTGTCAGCGTTGGTTCTGACAATGACCGTGGTCGGGCAGGATTCTCGTACAGAAGTAAGCGAGGTGAGATGCAATACTGGCAACTGTCGGCACAGGACATTGCCGAACTCGTAAGATCCAAGGCGGTGTCAGCCAGCGACATGGCCCACGCCGCTCTGCAACGCTGCCAGGATGTCAATCCGAGAATCAATGCCGTTGTTCAGGACTGTGCGGACGAGGCTCTCGCGACCGCGCAGGAGACGGATCGACGGATTGCCGCCGGGGAAGATCCAGGGCCGCTCGCTGGCGTCCCGGTGACCATCAAGGTCAACGCAGACCAGCAGGGCTATGCCACAACGAACGGTGTCCGTTTGCAAAAAGACCTGATTGCCACGCAGGATAATCCGGTCGTTGCAAACTTGAAGCGTGCCGGCGCCATCATCGTCGGGCGGACGAATACTCCAGCTTTCTCGATCCGATGGTTCTGCCGCAACGGCCTTCATGGCTGGACCCGAAACCCACATGACCCGAAGCTGACGCCTGGTGGGTCGTCCGGAGGCGCCGCGGCAGGCTTGGCCGCCGGGATCGGGGCTTTGGCGCATGGAACCGACATTGGCGGTTCGATCCGGTATCCGGCCTATGCCTGCGGCGTACACGGTCTGCGCCCGTCACTCGGCCGCGTACCGGCATTCAACGTCACATCAGGGGATCGCCTCATCGGCGGACAGCTTATGTCGGTGTCGGGACCGTTGGCGCGCACAATCGGCGATCTCCGGCTCGCTTTGCAGGTTATGGGGCAGCCCAGCCGCGATGACCCATGGTCGGTGGCTGCCCCGCCCGTCGAGACCGCCGTCCGCAAGCGGGCTGCCCTATGCTTGGAACCTGAAGGTATGTCGGTTGATGCGCCGGTGAAGGCCGCTGTCGCGTCCGCGGCAGATAAACTACGAGATGCCGGCTGGGAGGTTGCGGATGTCACGCCGCCGTCGTTTGTCGAACCGGCGCGCCTGCAAGCGATCCTCTGGCTGGGCGAATTTCGTCACACGAGTGCGGCGGCGCTGTACGAGGAAAACGACGCCGATGCCGTCTTCGTCTTCCAGCAGATGGAGGCGCTGTGCCCCACACCCGATCTGGCCGGCGTCATGGATGCATTGAAAGAGCGATCCAGGCTCGCGCGGATATGGCAGGCCTTTCTGGAGGACTATCCGGTCTTGCTGTGTCCGGTCTCCGGTGAGCTGCCGTTTCCCGATCAACTCGATGTTCAATCAGCTGAGGCCTTTGCACGGGTCATGCGCGCCCAGCTCATCCAGGTCGGGCTGCCATTGATGGGCCTACCAGGTCTGACGGTGACGACAGACAAGCTCGGAACGACGCCGGTTGGCGTACAATTGATCGCCAAGCGTTTTGGTGAAGACCAACTTTTTGCTGCCGGTGAGGCTATCGCTGAGCGATCTCAACCTATAAGTGTGGTGGATCCAATTTGACACGCGGCATCGTGATCAGATTGATGCGGTGATGTCTGTCATAGGATTACTACAGACTTAACTGATACGGACTTAATTGCTACAGACTGGCGCACCCGTGGTGCTGTCCAATTCAAGTCTATCTCATGTGCTTAGCGCCCGTAGGACGAATTGTTCGCACGGGTTTTCAGTTGGGGTGAGCGAGTACGAGCGTGTCTCGCGTGAAATGGGAGTAGAAGGTGGCGGTAAGGTCAATGCGCCTGACGACTTTGCGACGCGGCCTGTGGGTATCGTCCGTTGCTATTCTGATGGTTGGGTCGATGGTGTCTGCGCAGGCTTCGCGGTTGAGTGACAAATTGTGCAACCGAACCACGCTGATGATGCAAGGTCTAACCAAGCAACAGGTGGACCAAATGAGTACGACTCCGGCTGCAGCCCGGGTCGTTCACGACTGTTATCGCTACTTTGCGACCGATATCGGGAAGGGCGAAGCCTGTCTGCGGACGCAATGCACAGCCGTCGTCGTTGAAGGTGTTGTCACGACACGTGAGGCGACGAAAGAGGAGAGTATCGAGAACTGTCTCGACTCTGCCGAAGATCTGATCGTGATCAACAAGACGATCGAGCTGAACTACCTGAACTTCATGAAAGTCTGTCGCTCACCAACGTCAACCGAGTCGAATTGACGGATCCGCGCAGGATGCGAAGCTGACTGGGCTTCGCGCGCAAGACTGGCGAGGTCTGCGCGTCAGGTCAGCGCCCGCTTGACGGCGAAGACCTCCATGATGCGGGCTCCGCGATGGGGCCCGTCACACACGAATGTCCACTTACCGTCGGTATACGTATCGCACAGTTTGACGCCGCGGATCAGGATCCAGTGGCCGTCCTTGCCTTTGTGGATGCCGAGAATGTAGTTCGCCCAGGCGTTGCGGGGGCGTTGCATCCAGGCCCAGACCGTCGGGCGCTCTTTGCGCTCAAGATGCATGAAATTCTCAGTTTGTTCCATCCTGTAGCCGAAAGCGGCGAGTGCGCTGGCCACCTCTTCAGCGTACGTGCCTTGGATGACGGGTTTGAGATCGTCCGGCAGGCCACGATACGCGCGGACGGCATCTTCGACCTTGCTCACCGAGAAGCCGGTAATCGCGGAGACAACGATCGGGCCGCAATAGGCTGTGCGCCCGGTGTCATTGCGGGCTGAATTGAGGGTTGACGTTGTCCGTGGGCCCTGATGATCGAACGTGGACGGCATTCCACCAGTTGCTCCTGTGGTGTTGCAACATACGTCCTATGCAAGAACGCATGCTAACGAATCGTTAAGGTTGGCGGCGCGTGCCGCCGCGGTGTGTTACACGGTGCGCGACTCAAGGGGTTGGTGCGAGGACAAGCATGGGCGACGAGAGCGACTCAAAGCTGGAGCGTGGCTTTCTACGTGGTTTGCAGACCTATGGCGACCGCGATTTCTCGATCTACATGCGGCGCGCGTTTGCCAAGTCGCAAGGGTTTTCGAGCGAACAACTGGACAAACCCGTCGTTGGAATCGCGAACACGTTCTCGCGCTTCAATCCGTGCCATCGGCATTTTCCCGAACTGATTGAGGCGATCAAGCGCGGCGTTACGGCAGCCGGCGGGCTCGCGCTCGAGTTTCCGACGATCAGCCTGCACGAATCCACGCTTGCCCCGAACTCCATGAAGTTCCGGAACCTGATGGCGCTCGATACGGAAGAGATGATCCGCGCCCAACCGATGGATGCCGCCGTTCTGATGGGTGGCTGCGACAAGACGGTGCCGGCCCAGCTGATGGCAGCCGTGAGTTGCGGCAAGCCAGCCATTCAATTGATCGGCGGGCCGCAGATGACGTCACGCTACAAGGACGATCGCGTCGGGGCGTGCACCGATTGCCGGAAGTTCTGGACGCAATATCGGGCCGGCAAGTTGTCCGATGATGAGATCGACATGGTCGAGAGCCGCCTGGTGACGACCGCGGGCACCTGTGCCGTGATGGGCAC
>JBCCOV010000133.1:0-14052 GCA_039039985.1 Pseudomonadota bacterium
CCTTGTCCCAGACCTTGAAGAAGGGAAGCTGGGTTGGTGTCGTCTTCTTGCGGACGACCGTGATGGCACTCGATGACGCCGGGGTCACCGTGCCCATAACGGCCGGCCCTGACTTGGAACTGAGCGGCATAGCCTCGCCCAGCTGAACGCCCTGATCTGGCGACGACCGCCGAGTGACAAGCGCGACAATGGACGGTGCGACGGCCGGGCGAACAATCTTCAGCTTAAGGGCGCGAGACTTCGCAGCCCCCTCCGCCGCGGACGGGACCGTGACCGTAACGGTTTCTGCCTTGAGGCCACGACCCGCAGCGCCTTTCGCGGCGGCCTTGCCCTTAGCTTGCGGACCTATTGGCTGTCGCCGCCCCGTAATCAACGATGTCCAGCTACGCTGATCGGATTTCTTTTCGTCAGCCTTTGGCTGGAGCCGCTTAACCTCGGCCGGTTTGCCGCGCAATTCCACCATGCGCTCCGCGCGGGCCTGCCGGAGATCCCGTACAATCTCGCGCTTCACAAAGTGTGCGATCTTGGCATAGCCCGCAGAGGTAAAGTGGATGCCGTCGCGCCATCTGAGGGAGCGCACCTTGCCGTCAAGATCAGGACCGTATGGGCTGTAGCGGCCGTTTCCGTCCGTGAAGTTCTCGTAGATATCGATGAACTTGATGCCGTTACGAAGCGCCCGTTCGCGGACAATCTCATTCACCAGCCGCGCGTGCCCGCTTGCAGCCTCGCGGCGCATGACGGGCAGACCGACCCAGTAGACACCGGCCTTGCGCGCCTTAAGGGCCGTCATCATACGACCGACGCGTGCGCTATAGGCGCGCCGCCACGCTTCCGTGCCAAGGCGAATTCTGTTCTTGCCAGGCTGGCGGACGCTTGCCTGGTCGAACGTCCCGGTCATGACAACGGCGATCGGCATGGGGGATGGCGGCGAACCACGCTCGATCGACAAAACGACGCGGCTCCACGAACTCGACGTCAACGATTTCACCGCAGTCCGCCCCGGCGCGACGCGCACGAGCGCATCACCTGAGAACACATACTTCAGGGCGCGCTGCAAACCTTCACTCATCGAATCGCCGAACACGCGCAGCCGGTAGACATTCCCCTCCGGGAACGGCGTCAGATAGCTGTTTGTTGGCAGATCCCGGCTAATCGCCTGGGCCAGCACCGGTGCCGGCGCGGACATGGCGCTCAAGACGGCCAAACCCAGAATCGCGTAACCCGCCGCGGCGGGCACCCCGCGCGGTCTTCTCACGAGATCGGAGCTTCGAAAAGCCGTCAAGATTGTCGCCATCATTGGTGTTGCCATCAATCGCTCTTGAGGTTTGATGCCGCCTGGCGCGCCCGGTTTAGCACATCCGTTGTGGCATAACCGTCTCCCACGATACGCTCCCGCAGTTGAAACGCACGAATGGCCGACCGCGTCTTGGGGCCGATAATACCGTCAACGCCACCCGTATCCCATCCCAATGCGGACAAATACTCTTGAAGCGCAACCCGACCCGCCCGATCCAGAGCGTCCTCTGGCGGTCGCCAAGCGCGCGACAGCGGCGGTCTCCCTGAGATCCGATCACTCAGGTGCCCAACCGCCAACGCATACGACTGGGCGCGGTTATAAGTCAGGATCATGTCAAAATTGGATGAGACCAGAAACGCGGGCGCCGATACGCCTTCCGGCAGAATGAGGCGTAACTTTAAATCGTCAGCAATGCGCCTGTCGGAACCGACAGGCTCGATGCCGCGTACCCGCCACTCTGACAGCGGCGCTGCGCGCCACGGATCGGTACGCGTTAAATCAAATGACGCCAAAAGATGGGCCTCCACACCCCAATCCACATCCGCAATCCAACCGGAATGCGCCAGGAGGGCCGCCGCGGATGCCAAAGCATCGGCAATGCTGGTCCAGATGTCCCGTTGACCGTCGCGGTCGAAATCAACGGCGTGCGCAAGATACGTGCGCGGCATGAACTGCGTGTGCCCCATTGCGCCGGCCCATGATCCGGTCAAGTCGTTCGGCGCGAAGCGCTCCTGCTCGGCAATGTCCAGGGCCGCAAGCAATTGGTCTGTCCAGAATTCCGCGCGGCGATCTTTAATGGCAGCAAGCGTTGCCAGGCTTCGAATCACCCGAGACTCGCCCATCTGTGCACCGAAATTCGACTCAATGCCCCAGATCGCGGCCAGAACGACGCGTGGAACGCCGTAGTCCGCTTCGATTGCGTCAAAAAGCTCGACAGCGTCTGCAAGCTTACGCCGCCCTTCGGCTGCACGCGCGTTGCTGGCGAGTTGGGCAATGTACTGGCCGGGTGTCTTTTCGAATTCCGGCTGTTGCGTGTATCTGGCAACGACCTCGCGATCGGGCTCAAGATCACGATTTGCCGCCTGGAACGTCTTCTCAGACACGCCAGCCGACGCAGCGCGCGAGCGTAGGCCCTCCATTACTGCCGCGATGTCGGACTGGGCCGGCGTCTGCGGGCGATCTTGCATATCCGCTCCACGCTCCTTTGGCTGACCGTCGTCGGGTCAGCGCGCTGCCACCAGAAGCGCACATCGTTGCCGCTGGCGGCCGCTACCGAACATGCGGCACCGTGGTGCGGATTCTTGAGGAATTTTGGACTGAGACGCAATACGCAACCGACATCATCCGCTTGCGCCGCGTCTATCGGGGGCAATGGACCCGGGCTTCGCAGACCACGCAGACATCCACCAGCACAAGCCGGCCTGCGTACTCGGCCCGTGTACTCGGCCCGTGTACTCGGCCTGCGTACTGGCCGGCGATTCGCGCGTGCTCAGCTGGCCAGCTTCGCTTCGGCCAGGCGCTGCTCCCAGGCCAGCGCATGGGTGACGATGGTCTCGAGATCATCCAGCATTGGCAGCCAGCCGAGCGCTGCGCGGATCTTTGAGGACTGCGCCACAATGGCCGCCGGATCTCCGGCACGCCTTGGCTCAAGATCGACCGGGAAGTCCGAACCCGATACCTGCTTGACGGTATCGATCACGTCGCGGACGGAGTAGCCGTTCGCATACCCGCAGTTGTAGACGTCTGACTGGCCGCCACGACGCAGGTGCGCAAGCGCACACACGTGCGCAGCCGCCAGATCCGACACATGGATGTAATCGCGAACGCACGTGCCATCGTCGGTCGGATAGTCGGTACCGAAAATCGCCATCCGTTCCCGTTTGCGCAGCGCCGTCTCGCAAGCAACTTTGATCAGATGCGTGGCTTGCGGTGTGGATTGTCCACTGCGCCCGAGCGGATCTGCGCCAGCCACATTGAAATAGCGCAATGCGACATACGAGAGGTCCGTCGCGTCTGCGACATCCGCCAACATCAGTTCCGTCATCAGTTTGGACGAGCCGTATGGCGACATCGGCTGCAGTTCTGCATCTTCTGCAACCGGGTTGGTTTTCGGCATACCGTAAACAGCTGCCGTCGAAGAAAAGATGAAATGGCGCACGCCACCGTCAACAGCACACTGGATCAGGTTCCGCGATTTTGCGGTATTATTCCAATAGTATTTGAGTGGGTTTGCAACCGACTCCGGAACAATAATGGAGCCGGCGAAATGAATAATCGCCTCAATGCCGAATTCAGAGATCAGTCGCCCGGTGCATTCGCTGTCGCCAATGTCGCCAACGATCAAGGGCACGCCTTTTGGTACGGCCGCGGCGAAGCCCGTGCTGAGATTGTCCAGAACAACGACCTGCTCGCCAAGGTCTTGCAAAGCAAGAACCATATGGCTGCCGATATAGCCCGCCCCGCCCGTTACGAGTACCGCCACGCAGACCTCCAAGCCGACCGTACTGCACCCGCATGTGCGGCTGCGCCCTTGCAGGCGGCACGATAGCTTTCAGACTCAAACGACGCGTGAGGAGGCGAGTTTCAATTTTAAGGATTTTAGAAAGGTCGTCGTAACGATCAGCGCCGGAAGCGCATGCCAAACCGCAGTTTGTGGTCATTATAACCTGGATCGTCTTCGCTCGTCCGATAATCAATAAACTCGTAACTGCCAAGCATCGCGGCATAGCGATTTAAGAGATATTCCAGCGCAACCGTTGCTGTGAATTCGCGCTCGCGGATGCCCGCGCCTTCGAACTCGGTCACCTCGTAAGATACGCCGGCCGTGGTAATGACATTCCTGCGGAACGCATGGCGCAGCGCGAGCCCAACCAAGTGACGCTTTGATCCCGATGAGCCGGCAATCGTTGTGCCTTCAAAGTCCGTCGTTGCGTTGAACGACGCGGATGTCAGGCCGTTGATCCGCCAGGTCAGGTTGGCATCGACGAGGATGCCGTCGATGCTGGCCAGCCGGGAGTCATCCGGCCGTTGGCGACCAAAGCCGACACTGATTTCGCCGCGTAGAAACTGTCCCGTCGACCCAAAGGACAGGCCCGTGCGCAAGCGCTCACCCTGGCTATCCCGGCGCAGGCCGTCGGATGCCGCCGGTGCTCCATAGGTCCGCCAGTTGATGGCCGCCTCCGCGAACACGAACAGGGCCGGCTTGAACTCCCACGTTGCACGAATCGCGACTTCGTCCTCGCGTTCGTCGCGATCCGCGTTGCTGATCAGACCCGTCGTCGGGTCGGACGTATCGCTGACGCGCTCGTCGACGACCGCGCCGCGCAGCTGCAGAGCCAGTCGGTTGAAGCGTTGGTTGAGCGTCACGGCAACGGTATCGGTCGTGACGTCCGCCCGTTCCGTGCCCGCTGGACCGGCATCGAGGTCCGATCGGCTTTCCGTGCTGACACTCCGGGAGACCATGGCTTCGATGTTGGTTCGCCGCCGCACGTCGATCCGGCCGCGAATGGCAATGTCGTAGTTGTCTTCGTCTTCAGACGAGAGCTGGTGAAACCGGGTCGCCGCACCGCTCGCGCGAACCTCCAGAGCGTGAACACGCCAGTTCGACACAATCCGCACGCTTGGCAGCACTTCGATGGCCTCGTCGGCGCGGGCCGATGATTCCTGGAGCACGTTACTGTCGGTAAACGCGGCGAATTCGATTTCAGGCAAGACGGTAAAGCTGCCGACACGAATGCCGGTCGGCTCGTACGGCTGAAAGCGGAAGAGCTGCCGTGGCCGCTCGCTCAAGACCGGTGAGACCTCGATGTCAAACGCCTGCCGGTCAACGCCTGCCGACGGCAAGGCGAATGCTTCGCGATCTTCGGGGGGCCGCGCATCAGAGCGTGCCGGCGTGTTGCGCGGTGTCGACGTACGACCTGTGGAATCCGGTGCATTCAATAAGGGCGCACGACCGTTGTCAGCGCCCAAGCGCCCTGGTGGTGGCGCGAGATCCAGTGGCGACGGCGCCCCAAGTCTGTGCGAGCCGTCGTCGCGCGTCGTCGTCGTCCTGTTCCAATCCGCGACCGGCGCCGCCGGTTCAGCCGCGCGCGGCGGTGAGAGAGGAGCGCGCGGCAGCGGCCGCAACCGGCGGAGAGTTGGTGCCGGCCTCGCCTGTGGCGGCGCTTCAATGCGGGTCAACGAGTCCCATGGCGATTGTGCGCCGCTTTGGGTTGGGGCGACACAGACGACGAATCCCACCACAATATAAACGATAGTGTTTTTATGCTGATGGCACGATATCGGCGTGCGCGTGAGGCGATGCCATCGCGGTTTCGCCCACCTCAGATCTTCGGACGCGCGCATTCGCTGGTCGATATGTGGAGCTTCTGACACAGGGCGTTCCGAGAGCAACGGTTTTCGAGTATCGGGACGCACACGCGCGCTCAAGAGTATGCGGGAAGGGTTAATGTCGCATTGCCGCGATGAAACCTGCGTGAAACGAACTGCAGCACACGCAGCAGGCCAGGTGGCGCTGTTTTTCCCACTTTAGCAGCCCGATTCCGTCTGTTAGAGACGAGCCGGAAACTAGGGCACCCAACCGGCGCAGAGGTCAGAGCCAATGGCGAGGGCGTATCTCAAGTCGCAGTCCGACGGGAAAAAGACCAAGGCGGCGCTTCGTCTTTCCCCTCTGCAAAAACGGGCAGTGGCGAGTGCGAAAGGCACATTGAAGCTCGAAGCGCAGGGCGTCACGATGGTACGGCAGGCGCTGTCGGGCCCGCTGGCAGAGCGGTTCGCGACCGCTGTCGAAACCCTTCTCAACGCACGCGGGCGGATCATCGTCACGGGGATGGGTAAGAGCGGTCACATCGGCCAAAAGATCGCCGCCACATTTGCATCAACGGGCAGCCCGGCGTTCTTTGTGCATCCATCCGAGGCCTCGCACGGGGACCTCGGCATGATCACGAAAGACGACGTTGTGCTGGCGATGTCGAAATCCGGCGAGACCGTTGAGCTGTCAAACATCCTGACCTATACGCAGCGCCACGACATTCCACTCATCTCGATTACAGCGCGCGCGAACTCGGCGCTCGGACGGGCGGCAACCATCGTGCTTCAGCTTCCGGATGCCGAAGAAGCCTGTCCGCATGGATTGGCACCGACCACATCGACGACAATGCAATTGGCCCTGGGTGACAGCCTAGCCGTCGCTTTGTTGGAAGCCCGCGGCTTTACCGCGCATGATTTCAAGGTTTTTCACCCCGGCGGTTCACTCGGCGCTCAGCTCAGCTACGTGAAGGACATGATGCACGCGCAGACGGAGCTTCCGATTGCCCGGCAAGACGTATTGATGTCGGACGCGCTGGTGCAAATGACGGAGAAGTCATTCGGTTGTCTCGGCGTCGTGGACAAGTCCGGCAAGCTCGTCGGCATTATCACGGACGGCGACTTGCGACGTCACATGGGCCCAAAGCTGCTGTCGGCCACGGCCGGGGAGATCATGACCCGGCGCCCTAAGACGATCGGCCCGGACGCACTGGCATCTGCCGCGCTGGAACGCATCAACAGCTCACGTATCACAGCGCTGTTTGTCGTCGACAAAGGCAAGCCGGTCGGCATCGTGCATGTTCATGATCTGCTACGTGCAGGGGTTGCATAGCTCGCGATATGTTATGAGGTGGGCGTCGACGCATCCTGCGTCGGCTCGACAACCAATGCCGTACCGTTGACGCCGACGACTTTGACCTGAAGCCCGGCTTCGACGTCCGGCCCTTCTGCCCACCAAAGCGTATCGCCGACGCGAACGCGCCCACGACCATTTGCGATCTCATCTTCGACCACAACGATACGGCCGACGTACTGTGCGCCGCGTACGTTCAAGTTTGGCTGGTCGGAATGGCCGGCAATAGCCAACGAATAGCGCCTCAGGACGAATACGCTGGCGACCGAGATCACAGCAAAGATGATGAGCTGCAGCGACCAGGGCACATCAATGGCCAACGCCAATGCGCCAACGACGGCTGCCGCGGCGCCGAACCAGACGAAGTGGACCCCAGGTATCGCGACTTCGAGAAGAAACAGACCCAACGCGACAAGAAACCAGTTCCAAGTCCCCAGGCCGGCGAAAAAGTCATAAACGATCTGCATGCCTTAACCTCATGACGATCACCTGCCGCACGCCAAGTGGCGGACCACAGTCCTCTTTGTATCTGACTTGCAGCCCGCCATCACGGATTCCCTGGTCTCATATCCCATAGCGGCGCCCAGGCCGTCACAGGTGCCGGCGATTACGCATCGGATCCAGAGGGCGACCAGGGCGACGTCGACACGCGCGGCGTTGACGTCGTTGGCGCCGTACCGCTGGCACCGTTTGAGGTATGAGACGACCCACCATTGTTGTTGCCGAATGCTTGGCCTGTGATTTCTGCCAGACCCGCAATCGAGCCGATCACGGACGACGCCTCAAGCGGCATCATGATAACTTTCTGGTTGGGCGCCTGGGCCAGCGTTTCGAGCGCTTTCACATAGTTGTTGGCGACGAAGTAGTTGATGGCCTGAACATTCCCGCCAGCGATCGCTTCCGACACCATTTCCGTCGCCTTAGCTTCGGCCTGCGCCCCGCGTTCGCGGCCCTCGGCGTCCTTGAAGGCAGCTTCGCGACGGCCCTCAGCCTCAAGCACGACGGCTTGCTTTTCACCTTCGGCCTTCAAGATCGCGGCTTCCCGACGGCCTTGCGCTTCAAGCACCAATGCGCGCTTTTCACGCTCGGCCTTCATCTGACGCGCCATCGCGTCGACAAGATCGCGCGGCGGATCAATGTCCTTGATCTCGATGCGGGTCACTTTGACGCCCCAGTTCTCAGTTGCTGCATCAACGACATTCAACAATTCCGCGTTGATTTTGTCGCGGTTCGATAACAACTCATCGAGATCCATGGAGCCCATCACGGTCCGGATGTTGGTCATGGTCAGGTTGACGATCGAACCTTCCAGCATATCGACTTCGTAGGCCGCCCGAGCCGCATCCAGCACCTGATAGAAGTTTACGCCATCAACGCGGACCATGGCGTTGTCGCGCGTGATGATATCCTGCCCTGGAATATCAATGACTTGTTCCTTCATGTTCATCCGGTAGGCGACGCGCTCCATAACCGGCGTCAGGATATGCAGACCGGGAGTCAGTGTCCGCGTGTAGCGTCCGAACCGCTCGACAGTGAAATTGAAGCCCTGCGGCACGATTTTCACGGTCGACCAGAGCATCGCGATCGCAAACGCGACGAGAATCAGTCCGAAAACACCCAGATTCGAGAAATCCATGGCTCATCTCCATCAGGCGGCGCATTGGGCCTACAGAAACCCAGACTTGGCTGAACTCTCTCCACACCGCTGCCTTGCCGCCCAGGCGGCTTGTTGCGTGTTGGCTGGCCAGGAAGCGGCGCGAGTCTGCGACGCGCTTCTGACAAGGCGAACGCGACCTTGAGCCCGCGGCTCGGATTCGAACAAACTACGTGGAGATGCCAAAGAGAAGGTAAAAGCCTGGATTATTCTGCAACTTCCAGGACTTTTCAGCGAGCCCATCATAACAGCTCGCCAGCTTGTTGTTGCAACCGCCGTACGGGATGCGGCGTCAGATCCAGCCCTGCAACTCGCGCCGAATGACGGTTTCAATCAGCCCAACACCAAGATCGCTGTCATTCAGGCAGGGAATGTGCGTGAACTTCTCGCCGCCATGCTCATGGAACTCGTCAGCAGCTTCACCGGCGATCTCTTCCAGCGTCTCAAGGCAGTCGGACACAAATCCAGGATTGAACACAGCGACCCGCTTCACACCACTCTCGGCGAGTTCCACTACCGTTTTGTCGGTATACGGCTGGAGCCATTCCTCCGGGCCAAACCGCGACTGAAAGGTCGTCACCAAGCGATCGTCGGACCAGCCCAAATGCTCGCGCAACAAACGCGTCGTCTTGTGGCAGTGGCAGTGGTACGGATCGCCCTTCTTGAAGTAGCTCTGCGGAATGCCGTGATAGGACGCAATGATCTTCTCAGGCTCCCAGTCCAAAGTCGCAAGATGCCGTTCGATCGACTGTGCGAGCGCGGAAATGTAAGCGGGGTCGTCGTGGTACGGCGGCACCGTACGCACTGCCGGCTGCCATCGCATCGCCATCAGCGCTTCGAAGGCCTTATCGTTCACCGTTGCAGTCGTTGTCGCGCTGTATTGCGGATAGAGCGGGAACCACAGGATCCGTTCGCAGCCTGCTTCCTTCAGCGCATTTAAACGATCCGGAATCGATGGTTGACCATACCGCATTGCCCAATCGACGATGATGTCGTCGTGCTCCGAGAGTGCATCCGCGAGATGATCGGACTGGCTGCGAGAATACGTGCGCAGGAAGCTCTCATCCTGCTCTTTGTTCCAAATCTCAGCGTAGGCCTCGCCGACGCGTTGCGGCCTGCGATTCAAAACAATACCGAACAGGATCGGATACCAGATGACCTTTGGCCATTCGATCACACGCTTATCGGTCAGGAATTCAGCCAGATATCTGCGCATGGACCAATAGTCGGTCCCGTCGGGCGTGCCGAGATTCACGAGCAGAACGCCAATCTTGCCGGTTTTGACGCGGGGATGGTCAGCAGGCCAAGGGGCACTGTCTGCCTTGGAGCCGACGGTCACACGGAACTCGCTCGTCGTTGGGATCTCGTTCATCGCTCTCTCCAGTTGCTGCACATTTACGTGCAGCGGACAGCAACAGACCCTGCGTCCGCTGGTCGCAAGCCCCGGCTACATGCCTTGGACGCGCATTAGGGTGGTGTCAATCGCCGTCTCGTGAGCCTCGCTCAAGTTCGTCCGGTTCTCTGCGACCTCTTCGCGCGTGATCGCCAACCATTGTTGGACCGCCGTCCGCATCGCGCCAGTCGGCGTCGCAAACAGTCGCCGGCCACTGCAAATCGCTTCCGCGCGCGCGGCCAGCTGTATCTGGCGGCTTCGCTCAGTCAGCAGCGCAGCCTGTCGGTTTGACAACCCTTCACCCGTAACCTGCTCAAAAAACTGCATAAGCACGCAAAGATCATGGTCGAAACCCAGGCGGTGGGAAATCTGCCGTGCCGTTTCTATGCGAACTAGCATTTGCTCGGGCCACAAGGCTTCGAGCAAAGCGCAATGACGCCAGTGGGTCTGCACGTCTTTGCGCCAGTCGTGCACAATCTCGTCGTCGACGGCAGATCGCGCGGCCTTGAGCCCGGCGCGCGCCGTCGCATAAGCCTTCGCGAAACCGTCGGCCAGCCTATCATCGTCCAGGCGTTGCAGGTCCAGATCCGACACTGCGGTTGCGGCATGGCTCAGGGCGTCCCTCACCACAGACGGATCGACAGCCACGTCCGTGTTGTTCCGAGCGGCGACCAAACGCTCTGCGAGGACGCTACGTGCCGCACGCAAACTCGATGTATTTTGCAGGCCGCCGAGTGTCGCAAGTGCGTCAAGTGTCTCGCCCATGACCTGCGCATCGCGTGCAACAGCCATGGACCGGCCGAGATCGCGATAGCGCACATTTTCAATTTTGACGTCGCGCTTGCGGATGGCGGGTGCAATCAGACGAATGAGCGCGCGCATACGCTTAAAGGACTTTCGTGATGCATGGATCGCATGTCCGAGATCACTCGGCCTGGCCCAGCGCCGCCCGTTCTTCCGCAACTGGGCCTGCCAGACCGTGCGCACGTCATCGGCAATCGGTCCGTTCAATGCCAGGCGAAACGTCATCCTTTTTCTCCTGCGGTCATCAACTCGTCTGCTCGTCTTGTTCCGCGGCGCGGACCTCCGCAGCCCATGATAGCCACGCGCGCACACGCGCCTCTGGATTATCATGCTGCAGAAAGTCCGTGATTACGGCAACACTATCAGCGCCAGCGGCAATCACGCCCGGCGCGCGTTCCACCGTGATTCCTGCAATACCAACCAGAGGCAGGTCCCCAATCAAGTGTTTCCACTCTCCCACGCGATCAAGGCCTTGTGGCGCCCACTTCATTACTTTCAACTTGGTTTCGTAAATCGGGCCCAGCGCGACATAGTCCGGATTTTCAGCAAGCGCCGTTTTGAGTTCTTCATGACTATGCGTCGATAAACCAAGCCGCATGTGCGCGGCGCGGATCCGGGATACGTCTGCGCCCGCCAGGTCTTCCTGCCCCAGGTGGACATAATCAGCACCGGCATCGATTGCGGCCTGCCAGTCATCATTGACGATGAGTTGGCACCCGTAATCCGCGCAAACCTTTAAGCTTTCACGGATCTGGTGCGCGACATCCGATGGCTCCGCGTCTTTGATCCGCAGCTGGATCGTTCGCACGCCCAATGGAACAAGGCGCTTGAGCCAGTCCAGGTCGGGAACAATCGGATAAAAGACATCCGGCTGGCGGCCGGCCCTGAGCGTCGTCATTGCATGGCCTCACTAACCGTCGGACAAATCGAAAAATGGCGTTCCGGCGACAGGTGTCGATGGCGTGGCCATATCCCGCGTTTCCATAAGACCGGCGCGATATCCGGTCCGGCCGGCAGCGACGGCTGCTGCAAACGCCTCTGCCATGGCGGGGGGATCGCCCGCCTTTGCAATCGCCGTGTTGAGCAGGACGGCGTCGAACCCGAGTTCCATCGCCAGTGCCGCATGGGATGGCGCGCCAATCCCGGCATCGATGATGAGCGGCGTATCTGGAAAGTATCCGCGCATGGTTTTGAGCGCTTGCGGGTTCGCCAGCCCACGTCCCGTACCGATCGGCGCCCCCCACGGCATCAGAACCTCACAGCCGGCTGCGAGCAGACGCTCGCCGACGCCGAGATCCTCAGTTGTATAGGGAAAAACCTCAAATCCTTGTCGCACCAGCTCCGTCGCGGCCTCGACGAGCCCAAATACGTCCGGCTGCAGCGTATCGTCATTCGCAATGACCTCTAGCTTCACCCAACGCGTGTCGAAGATTTCGCGCGCCATCTGGGCCGTTGTGATCGCATCTTTCGCGGACCGGCAGCCCGCGGTATTCGGCAGCACGTGCACGCCCCAATCGGCCACCATCTGCCAAAACCGTTCCCCGCTCCGCTCGCGCGCGCCCTCACGACGCAGCGACACCGTCACGACTGAGACCTGAGCGCGCCTGACCGCATCACCGAGCAATGCTGGTGACGGGTACTGAGCGGTGCCCAGCAAAAGCCGAGATGCAACCGGTCGTCCGTAGAGGCAAAGTTGCTGATCGTCAGATTCGGTTCGTGTCAGGTCCTGCATACATTCCGTCTCGATAAAGATCTCGGCACTTCGGCGCACATTTCGCCAGGAGACTTCTCACCAGGAAGCTTCTCGCCGGGAAGCTTGGTTGTCAGAGCCCCCACTCCGGCCGCGCGGGCGATCGTTGTTTCCGGCCCTGTGATTGGATCATCCACCCTGCCTCGGAGAAACAATTTCGATCTTTGCGCCGCTATCAAGTTGCACATTCGACCGCTCTGCCGCCGGGACGAATTGGCCATTCAGCGCCGTGGCAACCTTCGCCGTTCCATAGCCAAGCTCGCGCAATAGGCCGTCAAGCGTCCTTGCCTCGGTCTGCTCCTCATTGCCGTTCACAATCACGCGCAACGTCTGATCCTTCAATTTGCGTGCCGGATGACCATTAGCCGACAAAAACTCAATCGCTGTCGGTCGCGAACAGCAACGTTTAGCGCCAATTGGCAAAATTGCGATCTTTAACCACCAGACGCCAACGCCATTCAGAGGTTGTCCCGATCTGAACGGCGCATGCCTTAAGACAAAGGCTTTCAGCCAATGATTGTGCTCAGTCCCAACCGGTACATGGTGAATCTCCGCAGCCAGTGCAAAACTTAACATTCTCGACGGCAGTGAACATTTGACAGAGCCGGTCTGCACACTTTGCAAGACACGACCGGCCAGAACATCTTAATACTTCCCTCTCTGGCGCACCGCTTAGATCGGACGCGCGATCACAACTCATCATAATCGGACAGCATCCATGTCGGCCTCCGCGTCTTCTTCAGCCTCTCAGCCCAGCGGTTCGCATGTTTTTCCAAGGCATACGGGTATCGCCGTACCGACAGCACACCATGGAGACGGCTGCTATCTGATTGACGCGGCCGGGAAACGATATCTCGACGCGTCCGGCGGCGCCGCCGTCTCATGCCTCGGTCATTCGAATGCGCGTGTCATTGACGCGATCAAGGCTCAGCTCGATACGCTGGCTTATGCCCATACCAGCTTCTTCACGTCAGAACCGGCCGAAGCGCTGGCCGACAAGCTGATCAGCCTGGCGCCGGACGGAATTGATCGCGTCTACTTCGTATCCGGCGGCTCCGAGGCCGTCGAAGCGGCTATCAAGCTCGCGCGCCAGTATTATCTTGAAGTCGACCAGCCCCAGCGGCGGCATGTTATTGCGCGCTGGCAAAGCTACCATGGCAACACGCTCGGCGCACTTGCTGCCGGCGGCAACCGCTGGCGCCGGGCCCAGTTCGACCCGCTGCTAACCGACGCCATGCATCACGTATCTCCCTGCCACTACTGGCGCTGGGCCGAGCCCGGCGAGTCCCCGGAGGCTTACGGAACACGTTTGGCGGCGGAACTGGAGGCGAAAATCGCAGAACTCGGCCCTGAAACGGTAGCCGCGTTTGTGGCTGAGCCTGTTGTCGGCGCCACGATGGGCGCCGTGCCGCCTGTTCCGGGATACTTCGCGCAAGTCCGCGAGATTTGCGATCGCCACGGCATCCTGTTGATCCTTGATGAAGTTATGTGCGGC
>JBCCOV010000134.1:0-14007 GCA_039039985.1 Pseudomonadota bacterium
GCTGTTCGCACGCTCGCGGGCTCGCGGCTCGAGCGAGTCTTTGTTTGCGCTACCGCTCGCGACAAGCGCTCGCTACTTGAGCGCGGGCCAGCCGTCTTGCACCCCAGGCCGCGCCTGCGGCCCGGCGCGTTGCGCCGCCCCCGCGGAGGCCCGAGCGAAGCGAGGAATAGCCGTGAGCGAAAGCAAGCGAAAGCAAGACACATATAATGCCACACGCATTAAGCGGCAGTAATGTGCTCTCGAACCGGCATTTCGCTCTTGAGCTTGGCTATGAGTTCTTCTGACGTTATCGGCCGCGAGAAGAAAAAGCCCTGAAGGCGATCAGAACCCAGCGCGATCAAAGCATCGCGCTGCGCTGCCGTCTCTACACCTTCGGCCGTAACACCAATGTTGAGCGACGATGCGATCTCAATAATCGACTTCAGAAGACTGACGTGCGGCTTCGAGTCCGGCAACGGTTTCACGAACTCTCGGTCGATCTTCAATCGTGTCGGGCCAAGGGACAGCAACCCAATTAATGATGCATGCCCCGTGCCGAAATCATCGACTTCGATATCAATGCCTTTGCTCTTTAGTCGGCTCAGCGTCTGCAACAAATCGTCATCGGCATTATCGGTGAAGACCGTTTCCAGTATCTCAAATGCGAGGCGACCTTCCGGAAGATCAAGTTTGTCCAACGACGCGATGAAATCCGCGTCGCGCAAACGATCCGACGAAACGTTGACCGAGATCTGCGGGACATGAAGGCCCATCCTTTCCCACTTCGCGAAATCGTCGAGCGCCTTATTCAAAATGATATGATCGATTTTCGATACGACACCCAGACATTCCGCGGTCGGCAGAAAAACACCGGGAGAAAGCTCTCCTTTGATCGGATGCTGCCAGCGTGCCAGGGCCTCCACGCCGGCAAGTTTGCCGGATCGCGCATCAACCTGAGTTTGATAGACCGGAAAGAACTCTTCGCGATAAACTGCCAGCGAGATTTCGTCGCTCAGCGCCTTGCTGCGCTGAATCTGAACGCGAAGGTCTTGATAGAAGAACTCAACGCGTCCACGGCCAAGTTCTTTTGCACGGTAGAGTGCGATTCCAGCATTCGCCAGGAGACAAGCCGGATCGAAGCCACTCACAATCTCACGTCTGCGGCGCGTGTCGATTCCGACGCTTGCACCAATGTGACAAAGCTCGCCATGATAGGAAATCGGTTGGCTTATCCGTTCGATCAGTTGAGCCGCAAGGACATCAAGTGCACTGCGATCACCGTCCGTGTCTCTGACGATGACGAACTCATCTCCGCCAGTCCGCGCAAGAAAGTCTTGTGGGCCGGTGACATGCCGCAGCACTTTCGCGACATGGGTCAGAATGTAGTCCCCCGCGGCGTGACCAAGCGTGTCGTTGATGCCCTTGAACCGATCCAGACCGATATTAATGGCAGCAATGTCGAACTGTGAGTCGGTTGCCATCTCGCAGCGTCTTGCGATTTCCGGCTCCACACTGCGCCGGTTGGCAAGCCCGGTTAGCCCGTCGTGATAGGTCTCGTACTCGGCCGACTGACGCAGCCCCTGGAGCTGTTTCTTCCGGACCAGCAGGTTGTCGCGAACTCTGCGCAAACGGCCGGACTGTGTTTCCAGCCGGTGCAGCGCCTGACGGGCAACCAGCTGGGACGGCGTGAAGATGAACAAAGCCTCAAGAAACAGCACGAGCAACGCCGCTACAAAGGCCGCGGATTGTACCGTGCCAACTTGATCGGCGTAAGAGCTGTCCGCACTGCGATACAGTTCTGCGGCCTCATCGAAAACGCGCGGGAGCGTTTCCGGACCGACCGTTTGCATTCTTGCGAATGCGGCCTCTCGCTCAGCGGCGCCATGTGCCGTTGCAACAATGGTCGCGTCGGCAATGAAGTTCTTCATAATCGGGTCAAGCGCCGGACCGTGCCGCCCCGAAACATAGAGCTGCTTAAGTGCCGGCGTGTTGCCAGGATCTCGCGAGAGCTTCTCGTGTGTGCCCTTCAAGTTCTGAATCAGAACTTTGAGTTGATCATTCAAGGCCGATGTCCGCTCGGAAACCGCCATGCTGGACAGAAACATAATCCGCTGGACGACGGGGCGCTGCCCGATGCTTGCAACAACAACATGGGCATGACTTCTGGCTGAATTCAACGCTGATAATGCTGCAAAGTGCGAAACAACAACCAAGATCAGAAGGACAGCAAGACCAACAGCATACCGTTTCCAGAGCTCTTTCGCCGTGGTTCGTCGCACGATCCTGATGTAGGAGCGCAATATGCCGTTAAAAAGCCCAGACACGCCCATCTCCTCGAACAGAGGTCAGAGCATATATTGTTCGGATAAAGATTTTGTTTGCCAGCCTGCGGCAGGCCGGTTTTGTGGAGCTTGCCCGGTACGGGTGAGCGTTTTTAACGAAAAATCAGTCGTGATCGCTGCGAAAAACGCTTCAATCGTTCATGACTTGTTACCGTTTGTCATTCGCGATCCAGTTTCTTTTCACGTTTGAAAAGACGTGTAAACAGGCCGGCACGTGACGTCGCCGACTGCGCTGAACGATCAATTGGGCCGACCACTGACCGGCGGTCCGACGCATCCGGCCCCGTTTCGGTGACCTCCAAGTGCTCGTGTTGCTCTGTCTCTGCAACGTTGCCCGCCCTAAGGACCTGCTTGAGCTCTGCAGCGACAAGATCGGGATCACCGGTCCACGTAACCCAACGCTTGGTTCGAATGAGCGGAAGTTTCGATAGATCCGGATGCCCAACCATCAAGGGAATGACGCGCTTCGCGCCTGAAATCTCCAATGCCAGTGCAGTATTGATTTCGGCAAGCGGCCACTCTTTGGAAACTGAGTTTTGGGAGATGACCACAAGTACGGTGCGCGCCGCACCGAGCGCCACGTTGATGCGGCTCGTAAAACTCTGCCCCCAACCAATATGCTCTTCGTCCAGGAATGCCTTCAGACCCTGGCGCTCACAGGCCTCGTATATCGGACGGGCGATGCCCAGTTTGTCTTCGCTTGCGTGGCTGATGAATACCTCGAAATCATCGAAACCGAAGACCATCTGGCGCAGAAAACTGGACGGATTGGGGTCCAGTTCGAGAACCTGGCTGCAAAGCTTGAGAAACAGCGGGTCGTCGGCACCGCGAACCATTTTGATAAACGAAAGGTGGCCGTAGACGATGTTTCGGAATCCCTGCTCACTCCGTGGCGCCTGATTGTGTTGTGTTCGACTCCGGTACTTGGTGAAGTGCTCGCTTGCTGCATCTTCGAGTCCGAATTTGCGCCACGCATGCAACATGGCTCGGATCTTTCTTATCCGTTTGCGTGGCACATTCACCCGCGCATTCACGCTGAGGCCGGTGACGTTCTGTCGATCACTTTGCCCGTGAATCCGGACCTTACTTGCGTTGACCGAAAAGCCGGACGCCGTCACCGCTTGGATGAGTGCATCGCCTGCCTCGACCTTGAAGATTCCGCCGGAGATTGCAGTCCGCGTCGCGAGCGCCGGTGGAAACACCGGGAGATTTGTCGAGAACGTAATGTCGTCAGCGTATCTGGAATATGTCGCGCGATTCTGCCGTGCGAGACGCAATAATCTCCGGTCAAGCGCACTGGCGATGAGGTTCGACAAGACGGGTGATGTCGGCGCACCTTGCGGCAGGCCATTGCGATGGGTGACGATCTTTGCGCAGATCGTGGCGGCGGGTGGGCCCATGTCAAACGGCGGCTTCATAAACAGCCCCCGGACTCGGCCGAAGTTCACGGACGGAAAAAAGTCTTCAAGGTCGATGTTCAACACCCACCGTTTCGCAACATGCTCGCGGGCATTCGTGACAACGCTCCGCTCTGGAATGAAACCATGCGCGTGCGGGTGCGCACGGTAGAGCGCCGAGAAGTCATCCTTGAGTTTGGATTGGAGTTCGCGAAGGAGGCCAATCGGCGAATGGATCGACCTCATACCGCCGGTCCGCTTTGGAATCTCGAACTCAGTGTACCGGCTTGATTCCGGAGAATTGTAAAGGAGGCGGATTAAGCGTCCGTGGCGTACACCAAGATAGGCCACGACATCGTACGCTGTCTGCAGCGGCTTCCCGCGCAGCCGCAGCGGTAGAGCTGCAGCTTCTACATCGACCGGATCTGGCATCCCACCCCTCGTACCTCACACATACCAGGGCATTTATGCCCTGGTATGAAGGCGACTTTTTATTTTCCACCGCAGGATCAACGGCAGACGTAGAAGGGCAGGATGCTGAAGCCAAGTCAGAACCTTACGGCGCGCGCATGTCAACCCAGAAGTGCGCCAAGTCGACAACAGCAACGATCAAAGCCTGGCCGGCAAGGCCGGATGCTTAGAAGTTCACTGTCCGAATGATCCAGCCGCCTGCGAACGCAATGACTCCGGCGGCTATAATGTAGGGCAGCACAGCGACGAATGCGGTCAACAGCGCAACAAACGCCTTGAAGATACCTTCGGCGGCGCCCCAAATCTGTCGCGCAGCTTTGTACAGCGTGAAGGCGATCGCCACGACGACCAGTACCAGCACAGCAATCTTCCAGGCCGGCAAGGCCTGCCAGTTCGACTGAAACACCGCCACAATCTGCCCGAACGACCACGACCAAATGAGCTGCAGAAAGCCAATGATGGCGTCAATGCCCTGCTCCAGGAAGCGGACAACTTGTCGGATGATCTGTTCCACTCGACATTCCCCCACGGTTTTCGGCTGAACGCCGTACGCTCGATCTTGTTAGAGCGTTTGAGATTTAGCTGGAACCTTCCCACGGCCCGGCACCTCTGGCGATACGAGCCGCCTGTGGCGGAAAGGCTCTACGCTATCCGAAGCCTTGTTCTAAGACATCCAGACGCGGCGGCTCGGAATTTCCATGAAAACATTCGCATCGATGCGAATGCGCAACATACATGTCGTCAGAGCGCAACGTAAGCTGGTGAACTGGGCATGGGCAATGGAGCAACACCATCCCACCTTGCCGCTGCGTGGTCGCAATTTACCAGAGCGGGCCATTGTTTGGCGGACAGCGAAGCACATTAAGACGCACGTTGACGTGATCGTGATGTTGCCGGCCTCGCCGCCAGCATCGCGATTCCTATCGGCCAATGCATAACGCTTCGGTAGAAATCAAATCAACGCGACGACAATACTGCGCCGAATGGCGGCATAAACTTTGAATAATCCGAAGATTTTTTCATTCTCTATTATAAGAATTACAACTGATTGCCATGCATTGTTCTGGTCAGCCTGCTGAGTGCAGACTTTCGAGGTTATTTGTAATGCGTGACGATGCAACCGATAGCAGCTTGCAGCGAAAGCCAAGCCGATCGACCAGCGCATGCGGTTGCGACTTCACGGATTGCGATTGCGATGATCGCCTACCTGAAACAGATGCCACTGGGCAGCAACATGCTGACCAGCAATTCAGCTCCGAGCGCCGACTGAATGACGTCCTTCACATCCTAAAAGGGTGGATTTGGGAGACGGACGATTCACTTCGGTTCACCTACATGTCGGATACGGTTCGCGATTATGCCGACAAGGACCCCGAATGGCATTATGGGAAGACGCGGGCCGAAGTTGGCACCGTCGATCCCGACTCATCGGAATGGAAGCGCATCGTAGCCCAACACGAGGCGCGGCTCCCATTCGATGCCTATGATTTCAAGCGCGAACAGAACGACGGCGAAATCTGGATGAGGACAACGGGCCGGCCGGTCTTCAGTGGCGACGGGACATTCCTTGGATATCGCGGCCTCGCGTTCGACATAACAGCTGAGAAGCAGGCTGAACTTGCAAGGAGTCGACACGAAAAGCTGGTCAATACGATGCTCGAGCACTTTCCGCTCGGCATTACTGTTAAAGACGCACACAACTTCGCCTATGTCTTCGTGAACCACGCCTTTGAGAAGATCATGAATGCAAGCCGCGACGATATTCTCGGCAAGACGGCAGCTGACATTTACGATCCTTCGACGGCGGAGCAGGTTATGCGAGCCGATTTTGCGACTATGACCGGCGACAAAATCGTCGCCACCGTCGAGATTGACGGCACCTCAACAGGTGTGCTCCGCAAGATCAGAACAACGCGGATGTTGGTACGCGACTCTGACGGCAAACCTTTGCATTTGATCGCGACAGTTGAAGACGTCACAGATCGAAGCGCAGCACAACAGCGCCTGACATACTTGGCGAACCACGATCAACTCACAGGCCTCCTGAATCGGACAGCCTTTCTACCAAGGCTGGAGCACGAATGCCGCGTGATTGATCCGGCCCGCGCGCCGGTTGCGCTGTTCATCATTGATCTCGATCGGTTCAAGTTGATCAACGATACATTCGGCCACGACCAGGGTGACGAACTGCTCAGAGCTTTCGCAGCCAGACTCAGCAGGATTGTTGAGCCGGAAGACATGGTTGCCAGGCTCGGCGGCGACGAATTCGCTGTGGTTCCGGCACATCGACCCGCGAATTGCGAAGACGCAGGCGCCTTCGCAGATCAGCTGATAAACTTGCTTAAGCGCCCGTTTCAGTTCGGCGAACGCAAGATAGAAATCGCCGCGACGATCGGCATTGCCATTGCCACACCGGATTGCAATGGCGGTGACCAGCTACTCAAGAATGCCGACGTTGCACTCTATCAAGGCAAGCAGGACGGCCGAAATTGTTACAGGTACTTCGACGCTGAGTTGGGACGCCAGGTCAGCGAGCGCGCGGCACTTGAGCAGGAGTTGAAAATCGCGCTCGCGGAAGATCAACTGACCGTACACTATCAGCCGATTGTCGACAGTACGTCCAACGCAATCTGTTGCGCAGAGGCTCTGGTGCGCTGGCAGCATCCAAGCCGCGGACTTCTGATGCCCGGGAGCTTCATCGCGATTGCTGAAGCGACCGGTCTCGTCGAAGATCTCGGACAGGCTGTTCTGGAGCGCGCCTGTCGCCAGGCGGCGCAGTGGCCGACCAACGTGTCCGTCAGCGTCAACGTATCACCGGTTCAGATCAGAAACGCCAGCTTCGCCGCATTCGTCGAACGCGTTCTATCGGAGAACCGGCTGGACCCTGCACGACTACAGTTGGAGGTCACGGAAACGGCACTGATCGACGATATCGATCAGGCGGTCGATCGCCTCAAAGAGTTGAAAGCGCTCGGTGTCGCGATCGCGCTTGACGACTTTGGGACGGGCTACTCAGCACTGACACATCTCACGATGTTTCCATTCGACAGGATCAAGATTGATCGTTCGTTTGTGAAAGATATTGGTCTTCGCAAAGACTGTGATGCCGTTATCGATGCGGTGATCGGCCTGGCGAGACGGTTGGGTGTCTCGATCACCGCTGAAGGCGTGGAAACGGAAAATCAAAAGGTGGCTCTACAGCACGCAGGTGTCGTCGAAATGCAAGGTTACCTGTTTTCAAAGCCATGCGCTGCGGACGCACTTCGCTTCACGGCTGATGCCGTCCCCGCATAACCGGACAGGCGGCTCTAGTTTGCTATCGCTCACGGGCTGTTCCGGCCTTGCGGCCGGGCCCTGCGCGGGCGCGCCGCAAGGCGGCGGGCCGCGGTCGCGGCCTGGGGTGCAAGACGGCTGGCCCGCGCTGGTTGTTGATCGCTCACGGCTGTTCCAGCCTGGGATCGTCCTCGCAGGATAGCCAGCACTCGAGCCGCGAGCCTGCGAGCGTGCGAACAGCGCAAACGAAAGACTCATGTGCGTTATGTCGCGGAGGACTCTGACCGCTCACGGTCTTCGCGCTCTCGCTCCGGCGTGGATGATGCGGCAAGCAGATCAGTGAAGATTGCCCAGGACTCCGCCGACATTGAAACACCCAATGTGTCGATGGGGCCTGTCGCCAGTTCACCGATGCCGCGCGCCGGTATCGCATAACGCAGCGATGAGACGGCGAGGTCGTGCGATCGCTCTCGCACCGGTTCGGCTGGTCGAGCCGCTGACGTGATGGACGCAGCCGCGGGAGATGGGTTGGCCGCGACCGCGCTTGCTGATGGCGCATCCGTAGGTGGCGGGCCATGTCCAATCCAAGACACCTCGGCCTCGCGACGCGCTGCAAGACCGGCCAGCACTTTACCGCCGGCACGATTATACAGCACGAATATCTCGCGGACTTTTTCAATATCGCCGCCGCGCACGGCATCGCCGAGACCGGCATTGATCCACTTCGTGCCGGCATTGAATGTCAGGGAGGTCAAAGCGGCCTTTGTGCCTTCGTCCCACTGCGGGGCAACCCTGTCGACAATCTGGCGGGCTTTCGAGATTTCCGATTGAAACCGCGTTTCGGCTTCATGGCGCGAGATATTTTCGCCGGGAAACTTGGCTTTGGTGCCGAAGCCGTTGGTATATTGGGCATAATCCCACTTAGCCGTCGGCGTAAATCCCTCAAACCGTTTGATTGAATCGAGGTAGACTGCGTCTAGTCCAGCCACGCGCGGCTCCCGGAATTCGGCGTGTAACACCATAGGCTGCATTGCATACGATGCACGATCGCCTATTTGGCTTGCGTGAGGCCGTCGTTCGGCGTGCAATCCGTTATTGAGTAGCGGATGAACTATCCAGAGAGTCTATTCTTCGTCTTCGTTTTGAATGATCGGCGAAACGAGATTGACAGTGTAATAGCCATTTGACTGGCCGAGCTTGCACTTAAAAATCTGCCGCCCGCTGCTATTGAGGTGGACGGCCTCAAGACATCCGGCGTCAAGCTCGATCACGGAGCCGATTTGCAGCCTGGCAACATCCCCAAGGCTCAGATCAGGGCCATCAACGGTTGCATTCAAATCAACAACAGTTGCCAGCACGCGGTTATGGAGACGTGGCGTCCACGTCGGGTCTGCTACGGCAGAAACGGAGTTGTTGCTCGGCGTGGTCGCCCGCGCTCGCAGAGGTTTCAGGATCTCTTCCGGGATCAAAATGCGCAAGGCACTGTCGACACACGGACCGATATTGATCTGCACGCAAAACAGCCGGGCGCTGCCACTTTCAAACTCCACCTCGTGGAGCACCTGCTCGGTTCGATCAAACTCGAACGCCAGCTTGCTATGGCCCGCGGCCTGCAGCTGAAGCGTTGACATGATCGCGGTTGCAAAGTTCCGAGAGACATCAAGGGCGAGTTCGCTGATTTCATCCGAGTTCGTCTGCTTGGCACTCACATCTTCAGGCGCTGCACCGCCAAACACCAATTCGACCAGGAGATCAGGAAGGCCTGGTGGGAGCAGGACAATTGCCGGTGATCCTGCTGGCTCCGACCCGTAAAAGAAGCCAAGCGCCTTGTCCTCAGCATCAAAACCGGCATGGGGCTCGAAGACGCGCAACGGGCCCAATTCGCTAACCACTTCAATCGTGCAGAGGTTCAAAAAGACATCGCTGACGGACAACGCAAACTGCTCCAGAAATGCAAGCACTCTGGAGTCTTCCAAAATCGGTGGTTCTGCAGGCCCGAAGAGCGACACAAGCGCTTCACCCTTCGATCCGGCCTCAGACTTCTCGGAGCTCACGCTCACATCCTTATATGGCCTCGGCCCATATGGCCGGACGGTCGGCGTCGTCAGGTCACAAGATTATTGCAGACTTTGATGCAGATTCAGGTTGCACAAACGTGACGGCCCCCTCACCGCTTATGCTGATCGCTAGTCTTCTGTCGCCTCGAATGTAATCTCCCCCGCCTGAATCATTTCAAGTGCCTTTCGCGCAATCCCCCTCTGCGCTTCCAGCACAGCTTCCGGTGTCACACGCATCGCAACGTCGAGCTCTTGCTCCATAAGGCGGCGAGAGCGCGCTGAAACGGACGCCAACACACATTCCTTCAAGTCATCTTCAGCCTGGCGCAGCGCAAGGATCACCGTTTCCGATGGTATCGGGTCAAATAGACGAACACGATCCTCCTGGGTCAGCTTCGTAATTTGATCGAACCGGAACATGCGCTTTCGAATGCTGCTAATCTCATCGGGATGAGATTCCTCGATCCCGCGCAACACTTCGTCGGCATGTTCGCGATCAAGGTTGTTCAGGACAGCGCTTAGGCGCACGTCTGAATCCGATGTCTCCGGCTTCTGACTGTTGGCCTGAAGCTTCTCCTTGAGCCGGTTCTCAATCATTCGGATTGCTGCGTCGGACGGCTTGCGCAGACTAAGCATCCGCCGACTCAGTTCGATACGCCGCTCAGACGTCATCAGGTCAAGCGTTGCGGCGGCTCGCTCGGTGTCGAGACGGTCGAGCACGACGGCGGCAGCCTGTGGGTGCTCATCCGCAAGCATCTCGACAAGTTCGGCGGACGGCATCGCCTCCAGCTTGCCCCAAACGAGCAGACCGGACTCGCCGCGAAGATCAGAGATAATCTCGACAGCCTGTTCGTCGGGCACGACACCGGCCAGCAGTTGCTCGGCATGTTCTGGTGATCCGATAAGCCCCTTCTCAACGGCCAGTTCGTCGGATAGTTCGCTGATGACTTCCTCAAGCCGGTCGAGTGAGATCGCCGGCAACTCCGAAGCTGATCGGGCAACCACCCTGATTTCACTTTCATCGAACAAGCGAATGATACGATCCGCGTTCTCCTTGCTCATGGCGAGCAGGAGGGCGGTCACTTTCTCGGCACCCGTCAAATCGACTTCGGCACCTTGCTCGTTTTCTGCGTCTGCCATGTGCGTGCCTGCTCCGTCTCAATCGTACTGCAGACGCAAACAAGGGCCCGCGGCTCCCGCCATCGTGCCGTCGAGACGCTGGTGTTGCCCTCAATTTCTGAGGGGATTCGGCTGATACGTCAGCCCAATTCGCAGAATAGTTTTGCTCGACCGAGTGCATACGCCGAGCCGTGGCCGATCAGTTACACTCGCAATGCCGGGCAGACCGTCGAAATTGCGCGTTCCTCAGAGCGTGCGAGAAACACCGATCAGCGGCTGACGGACGTCCCGCTCCTCGTGTTCCGCGCCCTCGTTATCAGCCGGCGCAGCATGTTCGTGTCCTGTTCCGTCTCGTCGTGGCGTGTTCGTTTGCCCCCCAGCATTGGTCCCAGTGTTTGAACCAGAGTTTGAACCCTGAGCCGGCTCGCCCTGGGAAGCCTGCGTCGTCCCGGCAACCCGCTCGCCAAACTCCGATGCCTGCCGGACGGCGATTCGGTCGATATCAATTTCAGCCGAGCTATAGCCGGCAGACTTGAGCAGCTGGGTCAGAAGATTGCGGTCGCGCTCCAGTGCTTGCTGGGCATCCGCCGTCGACGTCAGCACCTGGACATGCAGCTCGGCCTCACGCATCGAGAGCGCGACTTCAACTTGCCCCAGTGACGCCGGCGTGAGTTCAACTCTGATGGTTCTCACAAGCCCCTGACCGGTCCCCGTCGCAAGGCTGCGATTCAACATGGTCGACTCGGGTGTTTGCGCACGCGTCTCTGCCAACACCTGCTCAAGCCGCACGGCAACCTGCTTCGCCGGTGCCGCTGGCGCCGATGGGCCGTTTGTCGACTCGGCCGACGCCGTACCGGCTTCAGTGCGCGCGTTCGTCATGCGCGACTCGCCCTCAGCTGCGCTTGTGTCAACGCGTTGCCGCGGCTGCAAATCCAGCTTCTCGGCTCTGCCGGGTTCTGCGACACCACTTGCCGTCGGCGGGAAGTAGGTCCGCTGGTCCGTAACGGACACGCGTGTTGGCGCCGATGGTTGTCCGTCGGACACCTTCGCAACTGCCTTCGCGGCCGTTGCAGCAATCGGCTCAGACGGGACCGTCGCGCCATCGTCCCCAACTGATGCGGCAGCAGCGGCGGACTGAGATGCGTTGGCGCCGCGTCCGTTTTGCTTCTGCAGGCCGCCTTCGGCAGCTGGCGCACTTTGCGTTTTGACCGTATCGACAGCCGGCTGCGCGTCGCCCGATATGCCTTGCGCCCGCTTGGCATCGGTCGGATCGCCGGCTTTTGATGCTGACAGTTTGTTCCGCGCGTTTTGCAGGACCTCGGCCATGTTGATGCCAGATACGCTGGTCGGCAGGCCCACTGCAGCGCGATTTGTGGCCACAACATCCAGCGATCCGGTGTTGGCTTTCGGCTTGGAGTCGCGCTCATTTGGTCCGGTTTCCTCAGGCACGTCCCGAGCGGAAGGCTGGTCTTTTTCGCCGTCCTCCCCAATCAATTCGCGATCGGCAGAGACTGCTCTTTTGGCATCGATGTCCGCGTCCCCAGCGACGTCGTTGAGTGCCGCCTTGAAGTCGGCGCCGGCCTCAACGTCGCCAGCGGTCGCGCGACCACTCGACTGTTTCGGGGTTGCGACGGTCTCCAGCGGTGTTGGCTTGGTCGGGATCATGTGCGGTTAATTCTTGATGAGTGCGTTGGCGTCTGTGAGAAGCGCATTGGCGCGTCGAACGTAATCGTCTGTATCTGGCAGTTTTGTTGCGGCTTGGCCGACCTTACCCTTTGAAGGCGTGGGAGCCGTTGCCGTTTCCAACGGCGGGCTTCGGACCATACTCGCGACGGACAGAGCCGCGTCGACAAGATCGCGATACCGTTTCGGCAGTCGAGATTTTTCCAACCCGAGAAGCGCACTAACGCCGTGATCAATACGGTCTGTAAGAACCAGCGCAGCGCCCTCGAAAACTCTGAGGTGATCTGAGCGGTGACCCAACTCAACCGCGAACCCTGACGCCGATCTTGCCGCCGCAACCGTCGCAGAGACGGCACCGCGGCGGATTGCGCGATCAGCCACAGCAGCATAAAGCCGATACTTCTGTTCTTTCGGCAGAAACGACGCGACCTCATTGAGCCAGCGCTTACTTTTCGCACTGCTGGCATAGTCTCGCTCGGCGGCGTACTGGGCAATTGTGGGGATTGTAGTCGGCGCATAGATCGATGCGCGGAAACGGCGGAAATAACGCAGGGCGGCTTCTTCGAACTCGGCGTCCTTTCTCCCCTCCAACAGGAAACCGAGCGAGACGCGAAGTGCAGCCTCTTCGACTAGCGTTCCAATAGACAACAAGCGCGCCTGATCTAGGAGATATAGCGCAGCCGGTATGTCCTTTGGCTCGATCAAGATCGCCTTCACGATCGCGATCGAGCCACCGAGGCGACCCGGATAGTCATGAGGATCAACCTTCTCCAACAGCGTGGCGGCTTTTCTTTTCGCACCGGTCGCATAGGCAAGCATGCCGATGGCAAGCGATGCCTCATCCTCTGGAAACACCCGGTACTTCAGCGCTTCGACCATGGGGCTCGGATTGCCGCCGCTCGCTAAGAACTGAATCAGGCCGAGGCGATTCCGTCTGTCCTTCCAGACTTCCGGATCAACAGTGATGAGATGCTTGGCAAGGCGTGCGGTCAACTCAGCGTTCAGCTTGTGGGCCGATTGATTGCCCGATACGATCTGCTCTCGCAAAACCGCGACCGATCGGAACAGCTTGTAAGGCTCCACCGCGCTGAGGTCTCGGGCATTTGAACCAACGGCCAACATCACAGTAATGCCGACGAACACAACCGCTCCGACCACGCCGCGGAGTCTCAACCTGTCGCGCCAACTGGTGTGCCTCATCATGACTTTTGCAACATAATCTCAATGCGTCGATTGCCGGCCGCCTGAGGGTCGTTGGGAACACTCGGACGACGGTCAGCATGTGCCTCAATCCGCTCGAACCGATCCAAACTGACGCCAAACCCCCGTAATGCACGATAGGCGGCTTCGGCGCGCGCCATGGATAAGCGCCAGTTGTCAAAGTCGCCCCCGCGGTAGGGGCGAGAGTCCGTGTGTCCGCGCAGGATAACCCGCTCTTTCCGCTTGGTGATGACCGGTGAGAGTTTACGCAGCAGCTCGACGAGCTGAGGGTTTGGATTCGAGTTGCCGATTGAGAACATTTCAAACGTTGCCGTGTCTGCAAGGCGTATGACAATGGTCTTGTTTTCGGTACCAACTTGGATTTTGGGACCCGCACCTGCAGATTTTCCAAGGGCCTTTTTGATTTCAGCTGATAGTGCCTTTGCTGCGCGCACCAGCGCCCGTTGTTCCGCGGCCTCTTTGGCC
>JBCCOV010000135.1:0-13888 GCA_039039985.1 Pseudomonadota bacterium
CGCAAATGAAAGACTCTTCGCTCACGGGCTGTTCCGGCCTGACGGCCGGGCCCTCCGCGGGGGCGGCGCAATGCGCCGGGCCGCGGTCGCGGCCTGAAACAGTGCCTGACGGCTGGCCCGCGCTGGTTGTTTATCGCTCACCGCTGTTCCTCGCTTCGCTCGGGCCTCCGCGGGGGCGGCGCAACGCGCCGGGCCGTGGTCGCGGCCTGGGAACCGTCCTACCAGGATAGCCCGCGCTCAAGTAGCGAGCGCTTGTCGCGAGCGGTAGCGCAAACAAAGACTCGCCCGAGCCGCGAGCCTGCGAACAGCGCAGTTAAAGACTCTCATGCGTTCGATCGTTTCAGATCACGACTTGCTCAGCGTGCAGTTTCACGCAGCGAGTGGATCAGGTGGTCGACGCATTGTGCGAGCTTGTCCTGCTCTACGCGTGGGGCATGTTCGAACTCGATACCCTGTGCCATTCGGGCAACGAACGCCAAGGGATCAAGGACAATCTCGTCGAACAGACGTGCTGTCGCCGTGAGTTGCAAAATCTGGTCTTCGCCAGCTTGCGTCAGTTTCGCGTGGGCTTCGGCAAGCTGCCAGGCCGCCATTCTGACGCCTTCGGGTTGCGGACCTTGGGCGAGTGCGTTGGCGTCAGCCGTCCCGCTTGGCGCCGGTGCTGCGGCACCTCCCTCAGCGAACCCTGGCGGCAACGCTGAATGCAGGTCACCATCCGTCTGCATCGCCTCAAAACCAAGGAGGTGGTTTGGCGTGACCCGAAGCGCCTCGCAGAACCGCGTAATTAACCCAAGGTCAGGCTCGACCTCGGCGCGCTCGTAGCGCGTGTACCGGTTCTCATCGATATCTAGCGTTGCTGCGAATTTGCGAGCCGTCTTAAAGCCAGCACTCCGACGAAGCTCTCGGAGCCGCCGGGCAAACTCATCGCGAACTTTGTTTGATTTCCGCGCAGACATACAAGAGGATATGACAATAGATTTCAACTTGCTCACGTGAATAAATGTTAGATAACCAGATATCGACCACCTTTTGTACCCAATAATGGCCGTTACCATTAATTATTTGATACATTGTGGCGGTGCGCGGCAATAGTGGTGGCCGCAGCCAGTGCATAACACGTGGTATGCCATTAGCTTAACACGGTATCTTCAGTGCTGCGCTAATCTCTGGGCTGCGTAAATTGGCGATGGTTGCTAGATCATTTCCGCCATAGGCGGACTCACTTCGCCGGCCCACACCCCCTCCCGGCCACCCAACGGGACGATTTCATGGGTGGCCGGGAGGGGGTGTTGGATAGTTCCAGCTAAATCTGAAACGCTCTAGGCCAATTAGCCGGCCAGGACGTCCCTAAAGAGCGAGGTGTGGGACGGTTCCGGCTAAATCTGAAACGCTATAGATCCGCCTACGGCGAATTTATCTCTGGCACGGCATGGCTCTCGGACATACAGCCGCGGTGCACGACCGAACAGTACGCAGCTACTGCTCACAAGATTTAACTCTATGAATTTTCTATTTATTTTATCAAAACTACGTGCAATGCAGCGCGCATCCGACCACTTCCGAATTTGACCGGCCGATGCTACGAGTAGCCCATGACAGACACTTCGCACATCCGCAATTTCTCGATCATTGCGCACATTGACCATGGCAAGTCGACGCTGGCTGATCGCTTGATCCAGCATTGCGGCAGCGTTGCCGATCGCGAGATGAAAGAACAGCTGCTCGACAACATGGATATCGAGCGCGAACGCGGAATAACGATCAAAGCCCAGACAGTCAGGCTGGACTATCGCCATACGGATGGTGAGGTCTATCAGCTCAATCTCATGGATACGCCGGGCCATGTGGACTTCGCGTACGAGGTTTCACGGTCTCTCGCGGCATGTGAAGGCTCAATTCTGGTTGTCGACGCCAGCCAAGGCGTTGAAGCGCAAACGCTTGCAAATGTTTATCAGGCGCTGGATCATGACCACGAAATTATTCCGGTACTGAATAAAGTTGACTTGCCGGCTGCGGATGCTGATCGGGTCAAACAGCAGATTGAGGATGTTATCGGCCTCGACGCCAGCGATGCCGTACCGGTCTCCGCCAAAACCGGCCTCAATATTGAGGCGGTATTGGCCGCAATTGTCGATCGCCTGCCGTCGCCGCGCGGCAACCGCGAAAAACCGCTCAAGGCTATGCTGGTCGATAGTTGGTATGACGCCTATCTCGGCGTCGTCGTTCTGGTGCGCATTGTCGACGGCACCTTGAAAAAAGGCCAAAAAATCAAGCTGATGTCGACCGGTGGCGTGTATCCAGTAGAGCGCGTTGGGATTTTTCGGCCGCATCAACAAATGCTGGATGAATTGGGGCCGGGCGAAGTTGGGTTTTTCACGGCGGCAATCAAAGAAGTTGCCGACACACGCGTTGGCGACACAGTTACGGACGAAAAGCGGCCGACGAACGAGCCGCTCGCAGGCTTCAAGCCGGCACAACCCGTAGTGTTTTGCGGCCTGTTCCCAGTCGACTCGGCGGATTTTGAAGACTTGCGGTCGGCAATGGCCAAGCTGCGGCTGAACGACGCGAGTTTTTCGTTTGAAATGGAGACCTCTGCCGCTCTGGGCTTCGGCTTCCGGTGCGGCTTTCTCGGTTTGCTGCATCTTGAGATCATTACCGAGAGGCTCGACCGCGAGTTCAATCTCGATCTGATCACAACGGCCCCAAGCGTCGTCTACCACCTCTATCTCAAAGACGGTGAATTGATCGAAATGCACAATCCGGCCGACATGCCGGACCCGACGCTGATTGATCGGATCGAAGAACCATGGATCCAGGCCACGATCATGGTGCCGGACGACTATCTCGGCGGCATTCTGAAGTTGTGCCAGGACCGCCGCGGCCGCCAGAAGGAGCTGACCTACGCCGGCTCGCGCGCGATGTTGGTCTATGATCTGCCGCTCAACGAGGTCGTCTTCGACTTTTATGACCGACTAAAGTCGATCAGCCGAGGCTACGCGTCGTTTGACTACCAGATGATCGGCTATGAGCCTGAGGATCTCGTGAAGATGTCGGTCCTCGTCAATGCCGAGCCGGTCGACGCCTTGTCGATGATTGTACACCGCGCGCGGGCGGAGCAGCGCGGCCGCGCCATGTGCGAAAAGCTAAAGGACTTGATCCCTCAACATCTCTTCAAAATCCCGATTCAGGCTGCAATCGGTGGGCGTGTGATTGCGCGCGAGACGATCTCGGCCCTGCGCAAGGACGTTCTGGCCAAATGCTACGGTGGAGACATTACGCGGAAGCGTAAGCTGCTTGAGAAGCAAAAGGCCGGTAAGAAGAAGATGCGGCAGTTCGGCAAGGTCGAAATTCCGCAGGAAGCCTTTATTGCGGCCCTTAAAATGGGCGAGGACTGAGATCGTTATGACCTTTGCTGGCTGCTGGCGTGCAATACTCCTCGTGCTTGTTTTGTCGTTCGCGTCCGTGACACAGAGTTTGGCGTGTGCTTGCTGTGCTGAGGCCGGCATGCGCGGCACAATCAAAACTGCGTTCACCGGCCCCGGCTTTGCGGCTGACGCAATCAAGATGGTGCAGCCGGACGGCAAGGCGCAGCTTTATCGCACTGCGGCGGACTGGGGAGAAGCGATCCGCGGGCTCAACAATCCCGACAAGTCAGAAACCTACACGGTCAGGATGGAGCGGTCCGGCGACCGCTGGACGTTGGCCTTCAAGGACGCGCCGGGAAACGGCGGCACAATTGCGATTACACTGCCGGAGGCGTTCGAGTACTTCTTCGCCGACATGCGCCCGGGCGACGTCACCAAGATCGACGATGTGCGCTTGTACAAAGAGATCCGTGTGGCCGGCGCCTTTCACGGCACGGGCATGTTCGCCCTCAAAACACGCGGACGAGTCCGTGCCGAGTTCATCTTCCACGGACACGGCAGCGGTTGCACGTTTCCCGACCAGCTTCACCACTGGACGCTTACGGTGCGTGGGCCAGGCGCGCGCTATCGGTTCTTTGGAAAGTTGCAAGAGAAGAAGAGCTGAGCGCGCGCGCTTAATCACTCAGGCCAAACAAGTCCGGCGGGTCGGCGTCATCAGCTGCGGTGAGGTCGGTCACGCCGATGCCGATCAAACGAAACGATCGGCCATCCGCCTCCTTGGCTATCAGCTGTTCGGCACAGGCGCTTAGTACGCTGTCCCGCTGGGTCGGCGTTGCAAGACGCCGGTTTCTCGTCAGCACCTGAAAGTCAGACGTCTTGAGTTTTAATACGACGGTTCCACCGGCGTAGCCCGAACGCTGAAGGCGCCTGGCCACAGACTCACACAACGGGCGGACGGCAGCGATGAGATCTTCCGCACGCGATAAATCCTCACGAAATGTCGTTTCGTTGGATACACTCTTGGTCGCCCGTCGCGATGACACGTTGCGCGGGTCGCGACCGCGGACGAAGGCAGCCAAACGCTCACCGAAACGCCCAAACTGCGCCTTGAGTTCCTCATCTGACATGGCTTGCAGTTGCCGGATTTCGGTGATCCCGCGCGCCTCAAGCTTGGCCTGCGTCGCCGGGCCGATACCATGAATGCGCCCAACAGACATGGGCGCGAGCACCGCCTCGGCCTCACCGGCGCCAATCACCGCGAACCCGCGCGGCTTGTCCAGATCGGAGGCGAGCTTGGCAAGAAACTTGTTTGGTGCCAGCCCAATTGAGATTGAGATCCCGATCTGTGCTTTCACCTGCTTCGCCAAACCTGCCAGGAGAACCGCAGGCGGTTGCGTCGGATCATGGCGGACATCATCAGCCAGGTCGAGGTAGGCCTCATCGAGCGACAACGGCTCAATGACCGGTGTCAACTCCAGCATCAACTGGCGAATTTCAGAGCTGACCGCCGCGTACTTCGCTATGTTCGGCTTGATCACCACGGCATCTGGGCATAGCCGCAGCGCCTTAAACATCGGCATGGCAGACCGCGGGCCGAACCGCCTGGCAATATAGCAAGCCGTCGTCACGACGCCGCGCCCGCTCGCCCCACCAACAAGTACGGGTTTGTCGCGCAGGCTTGGATCATCCCGCTTTTCCACCGAGGCGTAAAAGGCGTCGCAGTCGATGTGGGCTGTCGTTAACGCGAATAGCTCAGGATGCGAGCGCAATGTCGGCAAGCCGCAATCCGGGCAGCGATCATCCGGGCTGCCGGGACGCACGATGCCATTGCGCCACGTGGCCAAACAGGCTCGGCAAAGCGTCGGAACATGCTCCATGAGCTTTTTCGCTGATTGAGATCACGGTCTTTTCACATTTTACATGGCTGGTGGCAGCTTGGCGACGTAGGTGTTCGTCATACCACGTGAATACGCCACGATCGACGTCCGAAGGTCGTCATACTATGAGTTCTGTTCCATCCACAGCGGTGCAACACATGACCGACAGTGATCGTCTCACCCTTGTCCTGATCGCGCGTATACCGCTTGCGGATGTTGCAGATTTTGCAGCTTATGAGGACGCCGTCTTGCCACTGCTCGACGCGTACGGTGGCAGACTTGAGCGGCGGCTCCGGAGCGACGACGGCACGGTTGAACTGCACGTTGTCTCATTCCCGTCACGGCATGCCTTTGAGCAGTATCGCAAGGACCCGCTGCGCATCCGCCATGCACATCGGCTCGAAGCGTCCGGCGCCACGCTTGAGTTGTCGGAGATGAGCGACGTGTTCTGAGCGGCGGCCTGGCTCTGGCGGCACCAAGCGACGTCTCACTCCGCTGGCTCGCCAAACTCAACGCGATCCCGCAGTGTGTATCGAAAAACGCGATACAGCAGCGGCGCCAGTGGGATGATGATAAAGATCCGCACCAAGTGATAGGCCGTGACCATCGCGACACCTTGTGCAAGCAGCTTCGCGGTCAACGCCATTTCGGTGACGCTGCCGGGCGCCGTGGCCAGGAGATAAGACGGCAGCGCACGATCACCTGCGAGCAACCACAAACCGATGGCAACTGCTGCACACTGCAACAAAAGAACGATGGTCGTGAACACGCATGCGACGGCGAATTTCTGATCACGACGCAGCTGATCGCGTGTGAACCGTGAGCCGAGCGCAATGCCGAGAATAATCTGGCCGGCTGCCAGCAGCGGCATCGGCACGCCCGACAGCTCAAATCCAACCGCCGAGATCAGCGCGGCAACGGCGAGGGGGCCGAGGAAGTTACAGTTCGGTACGCCGATCCTATTGAGGATGACGGTGCCAGCTGCAGCAAGCGCATACAGCAGGAACAGGCCAGGCACGTAAACGTCAGCCGTCGGCCTGATATCCGGTGGTGTCAACCCCGCCAGAAAAACCAAGCCAGCGGGGATCGACAAAACGATGAACACGATCCGCAAGGTCTGCGCGAAAATCACCGGCGCGCCAGGCGCGCCCCACCGCTCGGCAAGAACAGCCATCTCAGCCGGGCCGCCGGGCATAGATGCGAAGAACGCTACGGTACCGTCGCATCGGGTCAAGCGATACAGCAGGATCGCCGTCACGATCCCGGCCGCGATCGTCAGCACGGCTGCGCCAAGCATCAAGCCAGCTTGGGCGACCACCTCTTGCAGCGCAGCCGGAGTGAAGTAAAGCCCAACGGCTGTGGCAACGATCAACTGCCCAACCGGCCGATAGGCGGCGTGTAGCGAAACCTTAACGTTTGCGAGACCAACTGCGCCAGTTAGCAACAACGGCCCGATCATCCACGGCAGAGGAATACCCAGGAAACTGGCAACCAAGCCTGCGCCGGTCGCCGCAGCAAGAAATACAAGTCGCTTTGACCATGCTGTCACGTCAATCTGCGGGATCATGCCGCCATGATAAGCGACCCACCCGATGCCGCAAGGCGAGGGGTATGCGTGAAGAGCAGGTCCGGTGTGCGTGGTGGGCGGGAGACAGCGAAGCTCCCTCGGGTGGACCAGTCCTAATGCGCCTCCTCCCAGTTGTCGGCGGCATTGGCGTCGACCTGCAATGGTACGGCCAGGGATCGCGTCGGCTCCGGCGCGCGGATCATGACCTTGCGGACCACGTCGATGGTTTTGTCCACGTCTTTGCTTGGGGCTTCGAATATCAGCTCGTCGTGGACCTGAAGCAGCATGCGTGTGCGATCGAGCCCGGCGTCTGCCAGCGCGCGTGGCATGCGGATCATCGCGCGACGAATGATGTCTGCTGCCGTGCCCTGGATCGGCGCGTTGATCGCTGCGCGTTCATAGAATCCGCGAGCCGACGGATTCTTGGTGTTGATCTCCGGATAATGCACGCGACGGCCGAACACGGTTTCGACGTAGCCGTTGGTGCGCGCGAACGTCTTTGTGTTTTCCATGTAGTCACGAATGCCGGGAAAGCGCTGGAAGTACGTCTTGATGTACGCGCTCGCTTCCTCCCGCGAGATGGCAAGCTGATTGGCCAGCCCGAAGGCTGAGATGCCGTAGATGATGCCGAAGTTGATCGCCTTGGCCCGGCGGCGCACTTCGGCCGGCATGCCGTCGATCGGAACGCCGAACATCTCGCTGGCCGTCATCGCGTGAATGTCGAGGCCGTCGTCAAAGGCCTGCCGCAATTGCGGAATGTTTGCAATATGCGCCAGCACGCGCAGCTCGATCTGGCTGTAGTCTGCCGAAATCAATTTGTGGCCCTTTTCCGAGATAAAGGCCGTACGAATCTCGCGCCCTTCCTTTGTCCGTATGGGAATGTTCTGGAGGTTCGGATCGGTCGACGCCAACCGGCCCGTCGTGGTCGCACCCAGCGCGTAGCTGGTGTGGATGCGGCCGGTGTCGGGGTGGACATGCCCCGGCAGCGCGTCGGTGTAGGTCGACCGCAGCTTCGTCAGCTGGCGCCACTCCAGCATGGTCAGCACCAGCTTGCGCGCGTCATCTGGCAGGTCGGGGTTGTTCGACAGGTCATCAAGCAAATTGGCGCGCGTTTCCCATTGCCCGGTTTTGGTCTTCTTGCCGCCGGGCAGGCCAAGCTTGTCGAACAACAACTCGCCGAGTTGCTTGGGCGAGCCGAGATTGAACTTCTGGCCGGCAAGATCGTAGACCTCGTCCTCAAGCTGCGCCGCGCGCTGCGCAAATGTTCCCGACAGGCGTGACAAGATCGCCTTGTCGACCTTCACGCCGGCCGCTTCCATATCGACAATGACGTCGACCAACGGCCGTTCCAGGGTTTCATAGACCGTCGCAAGACGATCGGCGATCAGGCGGGATTTCAAAATCATCCACAGCCGGAGCGTGACATCAGCGTCCTCTGCCGCGTACTCGGTCGCCTTGTCGATCGGGACTTGCGCGAACGACTTGTCGGCTGCCTTCTTGCCGGGCGCGTGGGCGATCACGGATTTGAACGAGATACACGTATGCCCGAGGTGTGACAGCGCGAGATCGTCCATCCCGTGCGACCGGCGTCCGCCTTCACCAGCGTACGACAGCAGCAGTGTGTCATCGAACGGCCTGAGACGAACACCGTACCGGGTCAGAACAAGAATATCGTACTTGAGGTTCTGGCCGATCTTGAGGATCGCCGGATCCTCCAAGACTGGCTTTAAGGCATCCAGCGCCTCGCGTAGGCCAATTTGCGCAAGTGGCTCGCCGCCGGCCAAATCCAATCCGCCGTCGCTCGTGGTGTGCGCCAGCGGAACGTAGCACGCGCGACCCGGCGCCGTTGCGATCGACAGGCCCACGAGGTCCGCCTGCATCGCGTCGAGACTCGTCGTTTCCGTGTCGAACGCAAAGTAGCGCCGCTCGCGCGCATCAGCAATCCACTGGTGCAATTGCTCAAGCGTCGTCACGGTCTCGTAGCTCGCGCGGTCTATGGGCACCGCTTTCGCAGCCTCCATTGCCGCACTGGCACCGGCCGCAGGTGTGCCAACGCCGCCGCTCTTGTCATGTGATGTCTCCTCGGCCGGCGCCTTGCTCTTTGCCGTCGCCGCCCCAGCAGCCACCGAACTTCCGACCGAGACGTCGAGCGGTTCCGGCGGCTCGACGCCTAGTGACTCAGAAATGCGTTTGGTGAGCGTGTTGAACTCCATGGCTCGTAAGAAGCCCAAGAGGTTTGTCGGCTCTGGATCCTGAACGCCAAATGCCGGCAGCTCGAAATCTACCGGGACATCGGACTTCAAGCGCACAAGTTCACGCGACAAGCGCGCCTGGTCCGCGAATTCGATCAACCGCTCGCGTCGTTTCGGTTGCTTGATCTCTTCGGCCCGAGCCAGCAGGGCATCCAAGTCGCCGTAAGTATTGATCAGCTCGGCGGCCGTCTTCACACCGATACCCGGTACGCCAGGCACGTTGTCGACGCTGTCGCCGGCCAAGGCTTGGACGTCGACGACTTTGTCGGGCGTGACACCGAACTTGGTGCGCACTTCGTCTGCCCCAAGAAAGTTGTTCTTCATGCCGTCGAACATCGTCACGCCTGGTGCAACGAGTTGCATCAGATCCTTGTCGGAGGAGACAATCGTCACCTCGGCTTCGGCGGCTGCGGCCTCGGTGGCGTAGGTCGCGATCAGGTCGTCCGCCTCGTAGCCTTCCTGCTCGATGCACGCCACATTGAAGGCTTTCACAGCCTCGCGAATAAGCGGGAACTGTGGAACGAGTTCCTCCGGCGGCGGCGGGCGGTTCGCCTTGTATGCGTCGTAAATCTCGTTGCGGAAGCTGTCTTTCGAGTAGTCGAATATGACGGCGAAGTGCGTCGGCCGGTCAGCAAGCTTGCTATCACCAAGCAGCTTCCACAGCATCTGGCAAAAGCCGTGTACGGCGCCGACCGGGAGACCGTCGGACGGGCGCGTCAGCGGGGGCAGCGCATGAAACGCCCGGAAGATGTAGCCGGAGCCGTCGACCAGGTAGATGTGGCTGCCCTTGATCACGGGCACGGGCTCGCCGCTGGGAACCGAGCATCGGTTTTCCTTCGGCTTTGCGGCCTTGGTGGATGCCGCAGATGTCTCTGATGCGCTCATGAGCAGGACCTTAGAGCATTTCCCCTTCGGGCGGAATCGCTTCACCGGAACATGTTCGCACGCCCCGGTTACGTCGCCACGCGTACGCGGTCGCTCTCTTTACTTTGCGCGCCACCGTTCGCATAAGCACGGCATCATGACACAGGCCCGCCCCCGCCTGGCCCAGGCGACAACTCTGGCGTTCATTGCCGGAAACGCACGTTGGCTTGCCGCCGGCACGCTATTGAACTTTCTGACCAGTTTTGGACAGACGTTCTTTCTGTCGCTGTTCGGCGGTGAGGTCCGCGCCGCATTTGGACTGAGCCATGGCGCCTACGGCAACCTGTACATGTTCGGCACACTCCTGAGCGCGGCGGTCCTGATCTGGCTGGGCCGATTGGCAGATCAAGTGCCGCTATACAGAATTGGCGGCCTGACAATCATTGCGCTTGCGGGCGCGTGCGCCGCCATGGCGCTCACGACAGGCCCGATTTCGTTGTTCATCGCGTTCTTTCTATTGCGGATCGCGGGGCAAGGTATGATGTCCCACGTCTCGTTGACCGCCATGACGCGTGCGTTCGACGCACATAGAGGTCGCGCGCTCGGTCTCACAGCGCTCGGATTTCCCCTTGGACAGATCTTGCTGCCTGCCGCTGCGGTGGCGCTAAGTGGTGCGGTCGGTTGGCGTCAGGTCTGGTGGCTCTCAGCCGCTGCGTTGGTCATGCTTGGATTGCCGGCGCTGTTGGCCTTGTTGCGCCGGTCCGCTGCGCCCGGTGACCCTGTCGCGCCCTCTGTTTCCCAGCCTTCCGCTCCGCACCGCAAGCCTGCGACACCTTCAAGACCGGACTACGCGTGGACGCGTCGCGAAGTCGTCCGCCACGCGCTGTTCTGGCTGCTGCAGCCCGCCCTCCTCGCACCGGCGTTCATTTTCACGGCCATCTTCTTTCATCAAGCGCATCTGGTGGAGACGAAAGGCTGGACAATGTCGTTTTGGGCGCTGCTCTATACACCGTTTGCAACCGCTACCGTTGTCGCGTCGCTGGCGACAGGATGGGCCATTGATCGGTTTGGCGCTCGCGCGGTGTTACCGTTCCTGCTGTTGCCGATGGCGATCTCGCTCGTGCTGCTCGCGACGGGCACAAGCGGGCTTATGGCCGGCATTGCGCTCGTATGTTTCGGCGGCACCTCGGGTGCCATGCAGCCGATCGTCGGGGCGATTTTGGCCGAGTTGTACGGAACGCGTCATCTGGGGGCGATCCGGGCCCTGCAGGCATCGGCCATGGTGTTTTCATCCGCGCTTGGCCCAGGCGTCATGGGCATTCTGATGGACGCCGGCATTACAATGGACGCACAGATCTGGGTCATGGCGCTCTACAGTGTCGCCGCCTCGGTCGTATCAGCGTGGGCGCTCCATCGAAATCGCTAAGTCTCTAAGAACTGTCGCCAGCGCACCAACCGCTTTGCAAGCGCGGCTTGCTGTGACGCGAAGATTGCTTCAGCCGATTGCTCAGCCGACGCGCTACGGTCGGTGACGTAGTGGTTGTTCAGGACCAAAACGTCCATCCGTGTCCGCAAGTAACAATTGATCGCGTGGTCCGGGCTCGCAACGACGGGCTCCTGGCGATTGAAGCTTGTATTGAGCAAGACCGGCACCCCGGTGCGATCGCCGAACGCCTTGATCAGCGCATGGAACCTCGGGCTGGCATCTCGATCCACGGTTTGGATGCGGGCCGTTCCGTCGACGTGAACCGCGGCGGGGATGTCAGCCACGCGATCGGGATGAACTCGCGGGGCGAGCGTCATGAAAGGGTCTGGCTGCGAGATCTCGAAAAAGTCCCCAGCACGCTCGGCCAACACGGCCGGTGCAAACGGACGAAATGGCTCCCGCTCTTTGATTTTCGCGTTCAGCTTGTCCTTGATGCTGTTATCGCGTGGATCGGCCAGTATCGAGCGGTTTCCAAGCGCGCGCGGCCCGATCTCATAACGCCCTTGAAACCAACCAACAATGCGCTTGGCGGCCAAGTCTTCTGACACTTGCGCGAAGAGGGCATCGTCGTCCAGCTCGGTCCAAGTCAAGCCCGCGCGATGAAGCGCTGCCTCGATCTCCGACGCCGTATAGCTCTTTCCGAAATACGGATGTGTCATGACACCCCACCGCGGCGTGCCGTTGGTTTGATGAGCATGCCAAAGAGCGGCGCCCAGAGTCGCGCCGGTATCAGAGGCGCACGGTGGCACCCAAACCCGTTCAAACTTTGTGTCTCGCAGCACGCGCGCGTTGGCGACACAGTTCAATGCGACTCCTCCGGTGATGCAGATGTTTCGAGACGACGTGAGTGGCTCAAGCGCGCGCACGACATGCAAAACCACATCCTCTGTCAGGTGCTGCAGTGCTGCTGCGATGTCACGATGACGATCGGTCAACGGCTCCCCATGCGCACGCGCCGGGCCGAACTCCTCGTAGAATCGCGGTGTGAATGGTTGAACCAGCCCATGTGTCTGAAAGCTGATGTACTCGGGGTTCAACGAAAACCGACCATCGTCCTTGAAGTGGACGAGCTTTTGAAAGGCATCCGTCAAGGTCGACCCGCCGCACGCGGCGAGCGCCATGACAGTTCCTTCTTCGAATATCTTGAAACCGAGATACGCGGTGACGCTCGTGTAAAGCGCGCCCAAGGAATCAAAAAAGCCACCGCTCCATTGCCGCTCAAGCCGATCGCCGGTGCCGATGTAGGTGCTGGTCGCGCCCAAGTCGCCGTAACCGTCCATAACGGCGACGGCGGCAGTCTCAAACGGTGACATAAAGTAGATGGCCGCGTGTGCATCGTGATGCGCGACGTCGACGATTGGAATGTCGGGTGCACCCTTCTCATTTAGGTGCCGGCGCAAGCCCTGCCTCAGACGCTGATGCAGAAATACGATGCCGCTGTTTTGCGCCGCATGCGCGGCCGGACGCAACAGATTGAGGCTTGCAGGAACCTGGCCCAACACGATCTCGCGAAATGAGCGGCGCAATTGCACGACATCCCAGGGCGTCACAACAACGTCGATATCAGACAGCTTGAGACCTGCTGTTTCGAGTGCCGCATCAAGAGCCGCTGAGGGAAAAAGCTGGGTATGCTTATCACGGTTGAAACGTTCTTCTTCCATGACAGCAACCGGCTGTCCGTCGACCACGATTGCGGCCCCAGTGTCGTGGGTCTTGGTAACGAGACCTAGAATTTTCACGCTGAACTCCGGTGCAACTCAACAGGCAAGACGTGTTTGATTTAAGCGGCTTACTGCATTCTGTTGCGATGGTCATCAACGGCGCGCGTGCCGCAGACCCTACGAAAGTCGGATACCCAATAGAGCGCCGTCTGGCAGCATGTCCGAAGGCAATTTGGAAGTGACATTTCGTCTCAGTCCATCTCAAGCCGTGGCATGTATCGCCGCCCAGCTTGTCAGAGAACCGCAGGAAACGCGGCGAATTGGGACGTGCGCTGGAGGACGCCCGAATGGCCATTTGGGAGCGACGTACCGAGCAAGATATGTGCATGACGATGCTGTCCGCCTGTACCAGGCGCACGCAGTTTGGACACGCGAGCGATTTGGAAAACGTTGTTGCGATCGCCTTGTCATCAAGAAGTGATCAAAATGGCTTGTGTTCTGATTGTGCACATACGGATGCGTGTCTGTTTCGAGGGCGGATCGCTGAGCCAACGGCGTTGCACATTCCGCAACGGAGACGCTATTGCCAGGGCACGCGAGTCTTTGATGGCGCTGTTCGCACGCTCGCAGGCTCGCGGCTCGAGCGCGGGCCATCCTGGTAGGACGGTTCCCAGGCCGCGAATGCGGCCCGGCGCGTCGCGCCGCCCCTGCGGAGGCCCAAGCGCAGCGAGGAATAGCCGTGAGCGAGAGTCTTTAAGTGGCGCTGTTCGCGCGCTCGCAGGCTCGCGGCTCGAGCGCGGGCCATCCTGGTAGGAC
>JBCCOV010000136.1:0-13888 GCA_039039985.1 Pseudomonadota bacterium
GACAAGCGCTCGCTACTTGAGCGCAGGCTATCCTGGCAGGACGGTTCCCAGGCTTGAACAGCCGTGAGCGATAACAACACGCACAGGCCCACCGTCTGGCACCCCAGGCCGCGACCGCGGCCCGGCGCGTTGCGCCGCCCTCGCGGAGGGCCCGGCCAAAGGCCGGAACAGCCCGTGAGCGAAAGCAAACATGCGACTCGCGCTAGTGGCGATGATGGAACCAGCGGGTCGCCAGTGACGCGGCGTTGATCACCTGGACGCGGCGATAGTTACTCGGCTGCTCTGGGGCCGGGGGCTCGGCCTTGACCGCAACGGGAACCGGACGCGGTGGTGCCAACGGTTGACGGCGCGGATGGACGGCCGGGAGCGGCATAATGTGCGCCGCCGTCAGTGTCTTGACCCAACCCGCCGTACAGGGCTTCGCGCCACTCAGGCGCGCCCGCTGGCCGGCCTGGATCGTGATCACCTTGCCGTTCTCGCATACGAACGTCTCGTCGGCCCGCGCCCGCTCGACAAGTGATCCGGCCCAAAGCGCCAGGGCTGTCACAGCCAAGACCCATCGCATATTCATTCAGCTGGCCCCCACCAAACTGGTCCAGCTGAACCGTAATGACGCAATCGTTTATAAACGGTTTAGGATTGCTGACCGCCGTGGCAACCGTCGTATCAACGCCCCAGTCCATTTCGGCGTGCGCTGATACGGATTATCCTGCGCCGGGATATCGCCAGTAATCGCCTCTAGGCGTCGTGATCCGTTCCAGGATCGGAATGCGCTTTTCAGGCGGGCGTTCCCCGGTTTGCAGGATCAACTGAATGTCGTTCAGCAACGCCTTGTTCCGGGCGTATCCCGAGTGGTTGAGCGAAAGGAAGTTGCTGCTGGTTGCGGAAACATCAATCGTGTCCACGCCCGCGACAATCACCGGCCCGCTCGCAGGAACGTCGCCGGCCCTGGGACCGCCCCAAAACTGACGCGAGGCGGCGAGGGCGCGATCGTTCGCATTGGCGTACAACGTCACGCCGCGGCTGACACCTTTGATCTGAGCGGCCAGAAACTCAAACGCGTCGCGGTCGACATCCGGCGCGGCCAGTATGATTTGAGCCAGCTTGAGCCCTTGCGGCAGCGAGTCCTTCAGACTCCTCAGGACTGGCAACAGCAGCTGGTTGCCCATCGAGTGCGCGATGATGTGAACGTTCTTGGCGCCGGAGGCTTCGGTCGCCAGACGCAGGAACTGCTTCAGGTAGGGCTCGGCCTGGCCCGCACTTTCGCGATCGTAGCTGTAGGATGTGACCTCGCCTTTCGATGGCCAGGAATAGACCAGAGGCGCACCATCGAACTTCAGGTCATAGGCAATCTGAGCCGTGCGATAGAGCGCATCGTCGAAGGATGTGTTGAAGCCGTGCACGAACACCAGCATGTGGTCGGCAAAAGACGTCGCTGTATTGAGGCGGCGCTTGATCAGATCGATGAATGTCGTATTGTCGACGACCTGCACGGCGCGCAAAGTGAAGTGCTTCTGCGGGTCTTCTTTCTCGCGGTAAATCACGAGCTTCGTGAACGGAAGTTTGTAGACCCACGGCCGTTCGATGTCGGGGACTTGGTGCTGTTTGGGAATGCTGACCAAGGCGCGGCCGAGTTCCAGGCGTTTGCCGCGCTCGGCATTGTACCCGGGAATGACGACGCGCAGCGGATCTTTTGCGCGATCCGTGCCGAAGAACACGGGAACGACGTGCCAGCGATCATCGGGTGACCCTGGAACGGGTGTCAGCCCGCGGACGGCGGACCGCGTCGTTTCCGTCCGTGAGCCGGCAAGCGGCGGGGTCTTCGCTGGCGCTTCATACAACCGCCCATCAGGCTCGGCTGGCCGCGCGGTTTTCTCGGCAACGTTTCGCTCCGCGCGCGATGGGGCCTCGGCGCTGCGCGTTGGTGACGGCGAATCGAGTGGGGTCCACAGCACAGCGAAGGTCAGCGGCACGACTGCCACAGCCGCCACCGCCGTCCGAACCAGCCACTTCCAGCCAGCGCTCAGTTCGTGGGTTCCGACCCAAATGAAAAGGATCAGTAGCGCAAATACGCCCGCACCCAAGCCAATCAGTACGTAAGATCCCATAACACCCGCCGATGTTCGTGTTGACGCCCAACCACGTTTCGAGCTCTCATCCGGCGCCACTCGATCCGAGATAATCGCGGCTTCAGAATGGCCCCGGCGTGGCGTGCTTCACTCAGACCCATGTGGGGCACTTGCCGTTCTGGCGCGACGCCTCCTTCTTGCCGCACGAGACCACGTGATGCCGGCCATTCTTTTCCTGATCGCCGCAATGAGCTTTACGGGCGCCAACGTCCCGTTCGGCAAAATCGTGGTTGAATCCGTATCCGTCTACCACGTGCTCCTATTCCGATTCACCGTTGCCGCGTGCGCATTGCTGTGCGTAACCGGTCGGCCGGGCATCCGGCGCCTCGCTGGGCTGCAGCTTCGGGATTGGCTGGACATCGCGGTTCTTGCGGGTGTCGGTTCGGTACTTTTCACAGTGTTTTTACTCGAAGGAACGCGCAGAACGTCAGCCGTCGACGCAGGCATCATTACGGCAACGTTGCCGGCTGCTGTCGCAATCCTGAGTGTGGTCGTCCTACGCCACGTTCTCTCGCGCGCGGCCATGATTTGCATAGCGCTGGCCGCAATCGGCCTGATCGTCATGCAGGCGGGCAGTGCGGACGTCGGCGCAGCGTCTCTCACCGGAAACGGTCTGGTCGCAATGGCCGTACTGTGCGAAGCGACGTTTGTGCTCGTGTCGCGGCGTGTCAGCGCGCGCCTACGACCAACAGACCTGTCTTTAGCGGTTTCGGCACTCAGCGCAGCGATGGCGCTGCCGTTTGCTCTGCCTGGTCTCAGTCTGACCGTGCTGGCGGACGTTCCGCTTTGGGTTTGGCTGCTGGCGACTTGGTATGCCCTGTCCGCAAGCGTGTTTTGCACGGTGCTCTGGTACGCCGGCGTCGGGCGCGTGCCGCCGTGGCAAGCCGGGCTGGCGACAGCCGCCCTTCCGGTCACGGCAATGGTCGTTTCGGTTATGGTGTTGAACGAATCTCTTTCGGCATTTCAGGTCGGAGGTGCGGTTTTGGTCATCGGCGCGATCTGCGCGGGGGCCTTGATCCCGGCCCGCAGCCAAACACCAAACCGCGCGCACCGCATGCGGGAAAACCAAAACGACAGAGGACTGTGAGCGCGTGCGGCAGATTGAGCGGCGGTCCGACAGTTCAAGGGCTCGCGATGCGATATCGTCTCCGGAAAGAATGCTCTAAGCTGATCCCATGAACTCTGATCCCCTGAACTCTGATCCCACGCACGCAGAACCCAAGAGTCACGCGTCTGCCGAAACCTATGTGGCAGCCATTGCCGCGGGCGACCGTGCGATGCTGGCGCGGGCGATTACGCTGGTCGAAAGCCGCAATCCTGCGCACCGGAAACTGGCGCAAGAGGTGCTGGAAGCGGCCGCCGAACTCAAGCGCACTGGATTGCGTGTGGGTATCACGGGTGTACCCGGCGTTGGAAAGTCAACGACGATCGATCAGCTTGGCATCAACCTCATTGCGGAAGGACAGCGCGTTGCCGTCCTCGCGGTTGATCCGACGTCCCAGCGGTCGGGTGGCTCGATTTTGGGTGATAAGACCCGGATGGCCCGACTATCGCTGTCCCCGGACGCCTACATTCGGCCTTCTCCGACGTCCGGAACGTTGGGCGGCGTCACGCGAAAGACCCGCGAAACGATGGCGTTGGTCGAGGCGGCCGGCTTTGATGTGATCATCGTTGAGACGGTTGGCGTGGGCCAGTCCGAGACGGCGGTCGCCGGGATGGTCGACATTTTCGTGGCGCTCCTGCTGCCTGGAGGAGGCGACGAACTTCAAGGCATCAAAAAGGGCGTGATCGAGCTGGCCGACATTGTCGCGATCAACAAGGCCGATGGCGATAACGTAAAGCGGGCCGAGCGCACGGCGGCCAACTATCAGACTGCGCTCGGTCTGCTCAGCCCGCGCATTCCCGAGTGGCAGCCTCCGGTATTGACGATCTCCGGCCAGGACAACTTGGGGCTTGATCAACTCTGGGCGCTTATTGTGCAACATCAGGCCCTGCTCACGCGATTGGGGCTGCGCGAGAGCATACGCGCAGAGCAGGCCTCGGCCTGGTTGCACGAGATGGTGCGTGACGAGCTCTGGACGCTGTTTCTTCGCAGCGCCGATGGCCGCAAGGCGTTGACGGCATGCGATGCTGCGGTTCGAGCCGGCGAGATGACACCCTCGCGTGCCGTGGACCAAATTCTCGCAGCGATCGGGCTGGGTGCCCGCGAAACATCAGCTGATGGTGATCGCGCATGACACCCAGCCGCCCGTTGATTTTGGTATCCGGCTTTGGCCCGTTTCCTGGCGTTCCTGTGAATCCCTCAGCGGCCGTGGCCGCCGAGTTGGCCCGAACCGCCGACGTCGACAGCCTTGCGGGTGCGACGGTCGCGGCGCTGGCGTTGGACACCGATTGGCATGACGGCCCAGCCCGACTGCAGTGCACGATCAAACAGCGCAACCCCACCGCCGTCGTGATGTTTGGCGTGTCTCGCAAGGCGCGTTGCGTGGTTATCGAGACGCTTGCGCGCAATCAGATGGCCGCAGTCGATAACAGGGATCGGATGCCGACGGCGTCGGTTATTGATTCGCACGGGCCGAGGTTTCGGGTGACGCGATGTTGGCCGGCGCGCCAGCTCGTCAGCCAGCTGCGTGCCTTAGGTATCCCCGCGATCCGGTCCCGCAATGCCGGAACGTATCTGTGCAATCGGGTCCTGTATGACACGCTCGCCGCATGCCAACACAGTCCGGCGCTGAAAGTGTGTGGGTTCGTTCACATCCCGCTCGGTCTTGTCGAGTCCGCTCACCCTGATCGGCCGTGTCATCTTACATGGGATCAGGCCGTGCGCGCCGGGCAGATCGTTGTTCGGTCGCTGGCGGTACGTTACGGCCAGGCCCTGCCGGGTTCCGTATCCGCCGTTGCCTGATCTGGCTTGGCGCGGTTCTTGCTGTGTACGTCGCATCTGACGTGCCAGTTGAGCTAAGCGGAGCACTCATATGCCATGGAACCGCCGACGGTTTTTTGCTGCCCTGACGGCCGCTGCAGCCGGCGGTGTCGCCGCGACGTCCATAAGGCGCGCCGAAGCCAAAGAGCCGGTGGCTTCTGTGCGCGTATCTGCAACTCGTTATGGCGTCCGACCGGGATCGCAACGGGATCAAACGCGGGTCCTCCAGCGCGCAATCGATGCCGCCGCGCAGCGCCGTGCCATTTTGGAACTGCCCGCCGGTCGCTATCGGACCCGGACGCTCAACTTGCCCGATGGGTGCATTATCCAAGGCGTGCCATACGCGACTGTGCTTGAGAGTGCGGGCGCCAGTCCGTTGTTCCGCGCCGATCGGATCGGCACACTCTCGTTAAGCAATCTGGTCTGTGATGCGCGCCACCAGACCATCGAAGACGGGGCTGGCATCATCGCGATCAATCGCGTGTCCACTGCCGAACTGGACGGCCTGGTGATCCGGCGGAGCACGCGTTGCGGCATTCGGATCGCGGAGTCCGGCGGCCGCATATCAAACTGTGCAATCTCCGACATCGTCGATGCAGCCATCTTCGCATACAATACCGACGGCCTATCAATCGATGGCTGCGCCATTTCCAACTGCGCCAACAACGGCATCCAGGTCTGGACATCGGAACCGCGCCACGACGGGGCACAGATAACCAATAACCGGATTGAGGGTGTGCGCGCAGAGGCGGGCGGCACCGGGCAAAACGGGAACGGGATCAACATCTTCCGCGCTGGAGATGTCGTCCTGACCGGCAATCAGATTGCAGATTGCGCCTACTCCGCAATTCGCTGCAATTCGGCGTCGAATGCGCAAATCACGGCCAATCATGTGCGCCGCATTGGCGAGGTCGCGATTTACGCGGAGTTCGCATTCGAAGGTGCCGTGATTGCCAACAACGTGATCGACAGTGCTGCAACGGGAATATCCGTCACCAACTTCAATGACGGTGGCCGACTTGCCGTTGTTCAGGGGAACCTGATCCGCAACCTGGTGCGCCGCGAGAACGAGCCCGTCGACAAACGCGGTGTCGGGATCAGTGTTGAGGCCGACACGGCTGTTACCGGCAATACCGTTGAGAACGCACCGTCGGTTGGCCTGAGCATCGGATGGCACCGGTTTATGCGTGACGTTGTTGCGACAGGCAACGTCGTGCGGGCTGCCACAATCGGCATCGGCGTATCGGGAGACCGTGCGGCAGGGAATGCGCTTGTAGCAAGCAATCTCATCAGCGGCGCGACGCAGGGCGGCGTCCGCACCATGAACGGGAATACACCGTTCGGCCCTGAACTCACGCAGACAACGCCGGGGGATCGCATAAGCGTTCACGACAACCGGGTCGTGTAATCAGCGCGCATATGCGGTTAACGGATGCAGATGCTCCACGAGATCGGCGGTCGCTTGTAATCGTCCGACCGAAACGCCGGACCAGTTTCGGATAACGGCCCGTCGATCCCGTACTGTGCGAAACCGGTCGTCGAACAGGCAGATCAGCTGCAGCATTGCCATTTCTGCGGCGCGGGTTGTGCCGTCATCAATCTTGATTGCAAACCCGAAGCCTTGTGGCAGCAGCGTTCCGCAATAAACACCTTCCGCGCCGGTTTTGACGAAGACACGGTCGCGACCGGCCTCCAAGACTTCAGTGTCGAGCCGGCTGGGACCTGCCACCATCGCAGGTTCCGCCCAGCACGCCTGCCGCAGGCGTGCCATGGCCTGAGCAACAGACGGATCATGGCGCGCGCCTGCTGCGGGAATTGCAAATGCGCGGGCGAGCCCGGCGATCGGGAGCGGCCAAGTCGGCAGCGAGCATCCGTCTAGTCCAGGTGGCACGTCCGTTAAGTCGCATCCTGACAGGTCGGCGAGGGCCTCCCGGACGCGGTGCTGCACCGGATGGTCTGCCGTCCAATAGGCTTGCGTCGGGGCACCGATGTGTTTGGCGAGGGCCAACAAACCGGCGTGTTTACCGGAGCAGTTATTGTGCAGGCGTGTCGGCTGTTGACCGGCGGCCGCAAGCGCATGGCGGTCGTCGTCGGTTTGTGGCCAGTGCGCGCCACAGACAAGGTCCTCGGCATCCAGATTGAGCCGCGTGATCAGCCGTTGGACCGTGGTGACGTGATCCGGCGAACCTGAGTGAGATGCGCATGCAACGGCAAGTTCGCGGTCCGTCAACCCGAAGCTGTCGGCAGCGCCGCTTTGGATCAGGGGCAGCGCCTGAATCGCCTTGATCGCGGAGCGCGGGAACACCGGCCGTGAGACATCGCCGATCGCAATGAGCAGGCCTGCGTCGGGATTGGCAACGGCGATTGCACCGCGGTGACAGCTTTCGACATGCGCGCCGCGCGTGGCAACGATCAGTTCGGGGTTGACGTCCATATGTCCATACTTGGCATGCGTTCCGCCAAGCGGCCCTGGGAGGCGGTTGTGGGAACCCGGATTTGCGGTCGGAAATTGGCTGGGGCGGGAGGATTCGAACCTCCGCATGGCGGTACCAAAAACCGCTGCCTTACCGCTTGGCTACGCCCCATCGCGGACCGGGGTTATAGGGTCTTGGACCTCGCCGTGCAACCGCCGAACACGGCACAAACCACAACTGTTCCAAGATGGCGACGCGCAAAGGCACCTCATTTCGCCAATGCTTGCACGTCGGCCAGGCTTGAGACCCGATGAACCTGGCCGTTTCTAATCACATACTGCCATGCGAGCTTCTCGCTGCGGGCGAGATCTTCCGGTGTGATTCCCTCCAGCGATGAGGCGAGAGATGACCGCACGGACGGCACGACACGATCAACAAACCGCTTCGTCTCCTCGGGATCTGTCGACTCGTCAAGCTGAGGCAAACGCCCGGACTCGCCGCTCTCGGTGAATAAAACTGCTTGCAACGCTGACGGTGGCAGTCGGCCCGCCTGAATGCCCTCAGCAATCGCCTCAACGAAGCCAATCTGTATCAGGCCGGAGAGGACAGATGTGTTCGGTCGGCTCCAACGCCGCGCCTTGAAGCGCTCGACCGTCTCCGCGCCCCCGCGAAACGTCCGCTCGATACCAAACCAGACGTTGCGGGCAAGACGCGCGACCGCGCCGTAGTTGTATTCCGACTTGATGTTGTCCAGCAGTGTTCCGCGAACCCGGCTACGGGTTTCGGCGTCGAACCAGTCGGCGTTCAGGCGTTTGATTGCGACAATTGAGTTCTTGTCCGTTGAAAACTCACGAATATCGGTCAAATCGACGCCATTCGTACTGGCCTCGATGACAAACGTGGACGAGACGCCGCTATCGTACTGCGGGCTGGTGAACACGATCGCTGCGTGTGAAAACAAGGACTGCGTCGACCAGCGAATGACATACGAGACAAGATCATTCCGGCGCGCCGTCAGCACGATATCGGCACGCTTGAGGTAGTTGCCCGCGAGGAATTCGTCGAGTGACTTCGGCCATTGGCCCGGTCGGTCGCGAACCGGTGCGCGCTTTGCCCGAGCATCTTGTGGCGAGACCTCGGTCTGGTGTCGGTCGGGAGTCTCTGCCGCCAGCGACGGCGGAGCGACCGCGACGGCAGACAAGAGCAGACTTACAAACACTGCAGTCTGCTGAATTGGAACTCGACGCGGCATTCCAACGCTCTCCCAGGCCCAACGCTCTTCAAGGCCCAACGCTCTTCAAGGCCCAACGCTCTCCACGGCCTGCATTCGCAACCAAAGTTTCGAATTGCGTCCGACACTTAACCTGAAATGAGGGCTTAAATCCAGTGCGAGACTAAGTGGGCGATCTTTGGGCAGAGTGTTCTCCGGCGTTGCATATTGGCTCGGCTGAGATCGCGCTCAGCCCGGAGAGGGTATTTGACGGTGCCTGTTGCAAGGGTTGGTGGGTATTTCACGAAATGAACCGCCGAAGGATCAGGCAGCTCAAAGCGGGGCCGGCAGGACCGTGACGCGCGACTAACTAACTCCACGGTCCATTATTGCCGGATCACTCCGGTGTCGGTGCGGGGTGGGGATGATCACCAAGGGACGTGGTGACTGCACCGACAGTCTTAATGTCACTGATTCAGCGGGCAGAATTATGGTACGGCTTAGGCGGATTTGCGGTATGCACAGTGTACGCGCATCTGACGCCCGGATCGGCCACTCAGGTGCCAGAGCGTGTTTGCGTTGGGTTACGCCGAGCGATATGGGTGATGCCCGAAATTTCGGCGCACCAGGCGCCCGTATTCGATTGGCTTGATATGAGTTCGATTGGCTTGACATGACCCACGCTGAGTCCGCTGAAACCGCCGCCCGCCGGCCAACCCCAGCGACCATACTGCTGGTTTTGGTCCCGTTCGCGTTCGGCTACTTCCTGTCATACTTCTTTCGGGCGGTGAATGCTGTCGTTGCGCCGGATCTGAAAGCGGAACTCTCTCTCGGCGCCACCGAAATCGGGTTGCTCACGTCGGCCTATCTCTTCACGTTCGCTCTAGCCCAGCTTCCGCTTGGCGTGGCGCTCGATCGCTACGGGCCGCGCCGGTGCCAGACCATCCTCATCGCAATTGCGGCGGCCGGAGCGTTGATGTTCGCTCTCGGAGACGGGATCGTCGAGCTCACCATCGCGCGGGCGCTGATCGGCCTTGGGTTCGCCGGTGGACTGATGGGCGGGTTCAAGGCCGTTGCGATTTGGGTATCGCCGCAACGCCATGCGCTGGCCAACGCCTGGGTCATGTCGGCCGGCGCGCTGGGACTGCTGGTCGCCACGGCACCGGCCGAGTTTGCCGTTCAGTTGTTCGGCTGGCGCGATGTCTTCATGGCGCTTGCAGCTGCGACGCTGGTCTCGGCCGCTTTGATTTGGTTCGTGGTGCCGGAACGTCCGAACAAGACGACGACCGGGCAAACCCTTTCGGGCCAGGTTGCCGGACTGGCACAGATCATGCGCGATCGCGTGTTCTGGGCGATTACGCCGATGCTCGCGGCGACGGCTGGGACTCAGATCGCAATCCAGACGCTCTGGGCCGGGCCATGGCAACGCGACGTCGCCGGGTTGGATCGCACTGGTGCGGCCGAGGTTCTGTTCGTTGCCGCCATCGCATTCTTCGTTGGGGTTTTGACGTCCGGCGCGCTTGCGGATTGGCTGTTGCGTCGCGGTGTCAGCCTGTTGACCACGTTGATGGGCTTTATCGTCCTGTTCATTGCATCGCAGATCGGGATCATCCTGGAGCTGCTCGCGTTCAACTCTGCCATTTGGTTTGTGTTTGGCATGACCGGGCAGACCGCTGTGCTCGCCTATCCCTGGCTTGCACGATACTTCGGGCAGGCGCTTGCCGGGCGGTCGAACGCTGCGGTCAATCTGTCGTTGTTTGCGGCGGCGTTTGCGATCCAATATGCCATCGGCCTGATCATCGATCTGTTCCCGCAGACCCCGTCCGGCGGCTTCCCCAAACAGGCGTATCAGTATGCATTTGGAACGTTTCTCGCGCTGCAGGTGCTGACGATCCTGTGGTACGCAGTCAACCTCGGGCAAATTCGTGCCGTCGAACGACAGTTCGGATCGCAATCAGAGACAGGTCAAGCCGATTAGTGATGTCGTTTTGGCCAGCGGCGCGGTGCCGTGTGCGGCAAGCACGATCTCGCGATGACATGCCGAACAGTTGCTCGCGCGATCTGGGTATGTCCGGGCCGCGATGACGAGATACTCCGCGCCGAGACGCGCGGTTGGGATAATGCACCAAGAGCTGGGAGGACAGCGCGATGCCGCGTTTTGCAGCAAACTTGTCGTTCATGTTTACCGAGCATGACTTTCTCGATCGGTTTGAAGCCGCGGCGCAGGCTGGCTTCAAGGCCGTGGAATACCTCTTTCCCTACGAACATCCCGCGGAAGAGATTGCGGCCCGTCTCAAGTCCAACGGCCTCACGCAGGCGCTCTTTAATCTGCCGCCGGGCGATTGGACTGCCGGCGAGCGCGGATTGGCAGCGCTGCCGGGGCGCGAGAAAGACTTCGAAGCCGCCATGCGCACCGCGCTCGTTTATGCTGATGTGACAGGCTGCAAGCTGCTGCACGCCATGCCGGGATTGCGGCATCATGGCGCCGACCGCGCGACCTATATTGCCAACCTGAAACGTGCGGCCCAGATGGCGGGCGATCACGGCGTTCGGGTCATTATCGAGCCGATCAATACGCGTGACATTCCGGGGTTCTTTCTCAATACGACTGATGACGCACGCGCCGTCATTTACGAAGTGGCATCGCAAAACATCGGCCTGCAGTTCGATCTCTATCATCGCCAGATCCAGGAGGGCGATGTCGCAATGGCGATCCGCGAGTTTGCGGGTTTGACGCGGCATTATCAAATCGCAAGTCCACCCGATCGCGGAGAACCGGATGACGGCGAAATGAACTACACCTACCTGTTCAAACAAATCGACGCGACCGGATATGATGGCTGGGTCGGCTGCGAATACAAGCCGCGTGGAGGGACGCTGGATGGCTTGAGTTGGGTCCAGACGTGCGACCAGACATTAGGTTGAAGGCGTTTCGAAGCCTCCCGCAAATGAAAAGAAGAAAACCAAAGAGAGTAAACAGAAAAGTCCAATCCAAATAACAGCGATCGCGCGAAAAGAGGAAACACAATGAAAGTTCTGGTTATCGGTGCTGCAGGTATGGTTGGGCGGAAACTGATCGCGCGCCTCGCGTCGGACGGGGGGCTGGGCGGTAAGCCGATTACATCGCTGTTGGCCTACGATGTGGTTGATCCGGCGCCGCTGTCAGACGCGCCATTTCCGATCACGGCTCAGGTCGGCGATTTGCCGGCTGTTGGCGAAGCCGAGAAACTGGTGGCGGATCGGCCAGACGTTGTTTTCCATTTGGCGGCAATTGTATCCGGCGAAGCCGAAGCCGATTTTGACAAGGGCTATCGGATTAACCTTGACGGGACACGCAATCTCTTCGATGCAATCCGCGCGGTTGGGGACGGATACTGTCCGCGCGTTGTTTTCACCAGTTCGATCGCTGTTTTTGGCGCGCCATTCCCGGATGCCATTTACGACGAGTTTCATTTGACGCCGCTGACGAGCTACGGCACGCAGAAGGCAATTGGCGAGCTGCTTTTGGCTGACATGACGCGGCGGGGCATGATGGACGGCGTCGGCATTCGCTTGCCGACGATTTGCGTGCGTCCCGGTAAGCCGAACAAGGCGGCATCCGGCTTCTTTTCCAACATCATTCGCGAACCGCTTGCCGGAGAAGAGGCGGTTCTTCCGGTGTCTGAGGACGTCCGCCACTGGCACGCGTCGCCTCGGTCTGCCGTCGGCTTCCTTGTGCATGCGGCTACAATGGACACGGATGCCATTGGCCCGCGTCGCAACCTGACGATGCCGGGTGTTTCGGTAACTGTCGGAGAGCAGATTGCGGCGTTGCGCCGCGTCGCCGGAGATACAGTCGCCAATCGTATTAAGCATAGTCCGGATCAGACGATTATCGGGATCGTCTCGGGCTGGCCACGGAACTTCGACTCACGCCGCGCGACGGATCTCGGGTTCCGGGCAGACGCGAGTTTTGACGATATCATCCGCACACATATCGCCGATGAGCTTGGCGGTAAGATCGCTTGAAGGTGTTGAGCTAAAAGCATTTTTGCGCTGCTCAAGCATAAGTGATCGGTGCACGAAACCTGTCGCGGAACCCTATTCGCGCCACAGTTCTAGCTCTGATTTCCGGCCGCTGAGTCCGACGGTGTTCATGACTCGGCGTGAACTGGACGAAAGTCACGGACGTTACAGCCCCGGATCGTGGCACGTTGTGCATTGGCGGCCGTTCACACGGCCGTCATGTATGGTTTCGCAACATTGTGCATATCGCGCGTCGGATACTGACGGATAAGCATTTATCCGAACATGAGCATACAAGAGGCATAAAATGTCAGCTTCTCAACGTCCTTCGCCCGCGGGTGCGTCATCTGGCAGCTCGACAGTCGAGCGGTTTGAGGCGCGTATCCGCAACGGATCGCCGTCCGTGTCCGTGCTGCCAGGCCTCAGCGATCGCGAGCTCGATGTGCGTGGCGAGGGCATGTTTGACGAGATTGCACAAACGGTATTGCCGGTCGAATTCCGCGGTTCGGAAGTTCTGTTTGAGGCTCACGCCTTCGAGGACGACTCGAGTTCCTATCAGGCGATGGCGCTTGTGCATCGGGGTGAGAACGCTGCATCAGAGTTTGCCCCGCTCGTACGTGTTCACAGTGGCTGTGTGACCGGCGATGTCTTTCATTCGCTTCGCTGTGACTGTTATGCGCAGCTTCAGCTTGCGATCGAGCGTGTTCTCACGTCGGAGTTGGGCATCATTATCTATCTGCCGCACCATGAAGGTCGCGGGATTGGTCTCGTGAAAAAGCTTCAGGCCTACGCCGAACAGGATCGTGGGTTGGATACGGTTGATGCCAATGTCGCCGTCGGCGCACCGATCGACGCCCGCGATTACAAGCTGCCGGCCAAGATCCTGAAGTACTTGGGCTTCGAGCGTATTCGGTTGATGACAAACAATCCGGTCAAGGTTTCGAAACTGACCGAGCACGGTATTGAGGTTGTCGATCAGGCCCGCAGCATTACCGCACCGTCGCAGCACAATCAGAAGTATCTCGACACCAAGCGGGCCCGCATGGACCACAAGCTCTAATCAGCTGATTTCGGTGTCTTCAGTTCCCACCACAATGCGATCATCGATGCGACAGAGATCACTCAGTCGGTTTCTCGCGGCTTGATCAGTGAGCCTTCGGCGACAAGGCGGGCAAACAGTCCGCCTTGGCTCACGAGGTCATCGAAC
>JBCCOV010000137.1:0-13815 GCA_039039985.1 Pseudomonadota bacterium
GCAGTTGTCATGATCACGCCGGCGATCGGCGCCGCTGTATTGGTGGGATATCTCGAAACGCAAGGGGCGCCGCGCAGAACGATGATGATTGCGCTAGCGGCGTATGTGGGTCTCATGCCCATTTTCCCGGCAATTCTCTTCACAGCCACTGTTTTTGAGTTTCGGAGGCTGGGTTACTCCGTTTGAACGGTTCGGCTCCGGCTATATTGGTCGATGTGCTGTTTCGGGTTCGCGTGGTGCGTGTTTGGAATCTATCTGCTGTTCGAAGCGTTCGCTGGCTCTCTTTTCGCGATGATCCTGTCTGCAACGCTCTCGGCCTAGGCGGGAAATGTGGGCCGCCGCGAGGGGCTTGGGGGGTGAAGGGTGTCGCGGCGGCCGTTTTGGCCGATCGTCGGGGGGGGAGGGATCTCGGCCTATTCGAGAGGTGGTGATCTTGGTTCGAGTTGACAATTCCTTATCCGCATCAGGCGCGTGCAACTCGTTGTGACCAGTATGTGATAGGCCGCATCACGCCGAACTTTCGATGGGTTGTGTTGTGCACTGCAGCGGGCTATCCGTGCGACGTGTTGCTTTATCTGCGGCGTCCCGGATCTGGTTTTCGCTCGGTCGTTCCCAAAGACCTCAATTGTGGCGGATCCCGTCCTGGCACCGCAATGCGCCGGTTTCCGGCCGTTCAAGACCTATCCGAGGGCTGCCCGATGAACATCCACGAATACCAGGCCAAGGAACTCTATCGCCGTTATGGCGTGCCGACGGGCACAGGATATCCTGCGTTTACCGTCGACGAAGCGGTTGAGGCCGCGTCGAAGCTTCCCGGGCCGCTTTGGGTGGTCAAGGCGCAAATCCATGCCGGTGGTCGCGGCAAGGGGCACTTCAAAGAGCCGGAAGCTGGGGATAAAGGTGGGGTTCGTCTCGCCAAATCCGTCGACGAAGTGCGTGCCTTTGCTGAGCAAATGCTGGGCAAGACGCTCGTAACGATCCAAACCGGTGATGCTGGCCGGCTCGTGCGGCGTCTCTATATCGAGGATGGCTCGGATATCGCACGGGAGCTGTATCTCTCGATGGTTGTGGACCGCGAGACGTCGCGCGTATCGTTTATCGCATCGACCGAAGGCGGCATGGACATTGAGGCCGTTGCGCACGATACGCCAGAGAAGATCCTGAGCTTCTCGATTGATCCGGCGTCCGGGATTCAGCCGTTCCACGGCCGCAAGATTGCCTATGCGCTCAAGCTGGAAGGCGCTCAGATCAAGCAATGCACCAAGATGGTCGGCGATCTCTATCGGATGTTCACCGAGAAGGACATGAGCCTGCTCGAGATCAATCCGCTGATCGTGACAAAGGACGGAGAGCTGAAGGCGCTCGACGGCAAGATGGATTTCGATTCCAACGCCCTCTATCGCCATGCGGACATCATGGAATTCCGGGATCTTGATGAAGAAGATCCCATGGAGATCGAGGCGTCTAAGTACGATCTCGCGTTCATCAAGCTTGACGGCAATGTCGGTTGTCTCGTGAACGGTGCCGGCTTGGCGATGGCAACCCTCGACATCATTCAGCTTTATGGCATGCAGCCGGCGAACTTTCTTGATGTTGGCGGCGGCGCCTCCAAGGAAAAGGTCCAGGCGGCATTTCAGATCATTCTGAATGATCCGGCGGTGAAGGGCATTCTGGTCAACATCTTCGGCGGCATCATGCGGTGCGATATCATTGCCGAGGGCGTGGTCGCGGCGGCCAAGGATATGGGGATCACCGTGCCGTTGGTTGTCCGGTTAGAAGGAACCAACGTGGACCTCGGCAAGAAGATCCTCGCGGAGAGCGGGCTCAAGATTATCCCGGCGGACGATCTGGCTGACGCCGCGAAAAAGATCACGGATGAAGTTAAGGCACTCGGCTGAAGACTGTGCTTATGGCGCTGCGTCGTTGCTGGTACGAGGAGGCTTGGAGTTGGAGACCCAGATCCATCGCTATACGGTCGACGGTCCGGGTTCGGTGAACAGCTACGTCGTCGAGACGGCGGACGCTGTTGTGCTGATCGACGCGCAGCGGCAGATCTCGTCTGCAGTGGGACTGGCAGATTTGGCGCAGCGGACTGGAAAGCCGGTCCGCATGATCTTGCTAACTCACCCGCATCCTGATCACTTCGGTGGGCTCGCCCATCTCAAATCGTGCTTTCCGGATGCGGAGTTGGCAATGTCAGCAGCTGCTGCTGATGAGCTTGAAACTGACAGTCGTGGTTATTTCGCGCTGACCCGCCAAGTGCTGCCAGACGATACGGCGGAAGAGCTGCCCAGGCCCGATCGCATCCTCGCGGGCGATGACGTGATAGAGGTCTCCGGCATCAATCTACGTGCCACGGAGTGGGGTCTGGGAGAGTGTTTTACGGCGATGACGTTTGCTGAGGATCAGCTTGGCGCAGTGTTTTGCGCAGATATTGTGACCAATGGCATGACGCCCTTTCTCTTGGAAGGTCGTACCAGAGAATGGCTTGATCAGATCGACGCGCTGGAGCGCTGCTTTGATGGTGAGACAGTCGCTTACTCTGGTCACGGCGCAGAGGCGCCCCTCAAACACTTGGCGGAGCAGACGCGATCTTATCTGATGCTGGTTCGCGATGCAGTCGCAGCTGGCCGGACGACCACTTCGATCCGAGACGAAGTCGACCAAGCCTACCCGGGTTATCTTCCTGTCGCGGAGATACCGGATCTTGTCGTCGCAAACATCGAAGCGGTCCGATCCGAGTTCGCGAGAGGCGAGGGGGTGTGATTTCAGAAATGCCACCACGCAAGATCGATCTCCTAGAGGCCGGCCGGCAAATCACTAAGGTCTTCACGCCGAAGATTGCCGGTGACGTGAACAATGCGCAGGTGAAGATTGCCAAGTTCGGCAAGGAATTCGACTGGCATGCGCATGAGACCGAGGACGAGGCATTTCTTGTCCTGAGCGGCCGCATTGCGCTGGACTTTCGCGATGGAACTGTCGAACTCGGCGAAGGCGAGTTCCTTGTTGTTCCGCGGGCCATCGAACATCGCCCGCGGTCTCTGACTGACGAACCGATTGTCCTGATGTTTGAACCCGCCACGACCCTGAATACCGGAAACGCGGACAGTTCGCTGACTGTCAAGAATCTCGAGCGACTTTAGGAGCCCACGGAATGGCCATTCTTGTCGATAGCACCACCAAAGTGATCTGCCAGGGCTTCACCGGCTCGCAGGGGACGTTTCACACGCAGCAGGCGCGCCTGTACGGCACGCAGGTTGTCGGCGGAGTGACGCCCGGCAAGGGTGGTACAAAGCACTCGGCCGACGATCTCGCAGACCTGCCGATTTTCGATACGGTGCTGGATGCTAAGAAGGCGACGGGTTGTAACGCGACGTCCATTTACGTTCCGCCACCGTTCGCTGGCGATGCCATCCTCGAAGCCATTGACGCCGAGATCCCGTTGATTGTGTGCATTACCGAAGGCATTCCTGTTATGGACATGATCAAGGTGAAGCGTGCGCTTGATGGGTCGTATTGCCGTTTGCTCGGGCCGAACTGCCCTGGTGTGCTGACGCCAGATCAATGCAAGATCGGGATCATGCCGGGTAACATCTTCAAAAAAGGCAACGTCGGGATTGTCTCTCGGTCTGGTACGCTGACATACGAGGCTGTCAAACAAACCTCCGACGTCGGATTAGGTCAGTCGACCGCTGTCGGTCTTGGCGGTGATCCGGTGAAGGGCACCGAATTTATCGATATGCTCGAAATGTTTCTGGCCGACCCCGAAACGCACGCGATCATTATGATCGGCGAGATCGGTGGATCGGCCGAAGAGGACGCGGCTGATTTCATCAAACGTGAGGCTGCGAAAGGCCGCAAAAAGCCGATGGCCGGATTCATTGCTGGCGTCTCGGCCCCTCCGGGTCGTCGTATGGGCCATGCCGGCGCGATTGTTGCGGGCGGCAAAGGCGATGCCGGCTCCAAGATTGAGGCCATGAAGTCCGCCGGTATCCATGTTGCCGACAGCCCGGCAAGCTTGGGTACGACGTTGCAGGCCGCCATTGCCGCATAAGGCGAGTTAGACGCCATACGCTTGAAAAGCAGACGCCGGCTTGAGGGGAATGCCCCTTTCCGGTCATTGTCAGCTGCATCGTTCACGTGGAACTGAACGACGTGCTCAGTTTGCGCGTGCGTTTTGCGAGCGTTTTCGTAGCGCTCGCGTATGCGATACTTGAGGTCGACAATGTCTGACGATGATCCAAACCCGATCAGCGCGGAGGACCTGACGTTCGCGCTCATGGACTCTGGCTATCGTGCCGAGTTGGAGAAGCTCGAGGACGGGCGGAAGTACATATTGTCGTCAGCGTCCGGATGGAAGTTCGGGCTCTATCTGTTCGAGCTAGACGATACGCCGGACGTGGTCGACTCCATCATGTTTTCATTCATCGCGAGCCGTGACGTCACACTGGACCAAGTGAATACCTGGAATCGGGAACGGCGGTTCGGGCGCGCGTTCCTTGATGAAGAGGGTCTCCTCAACGTTGAGTGGGACTGCATGATGACTCACGGAAATCTTGCGTACTTCCGTGAGTGTGTCGAGGTCTGGGATCGGCTGCTTGGCCGCATCGACGAGTTCGAAAAGGTGTCATAGTCGATTGGGCTCAGCGCTCAGCTCGGCACCCTCGGACACATGGGCGGACGTGATGCTGAGCCTGCGGCGCTACTCCAAAATGTGAACCAGCATTGCAACCAAGCCGCCAGTACCGATGCCCCATACGATCGAGCGAAGCCCAGGAATGCCCGATAGGTAAGCCGGCACATACGCGACCCGTGCGATCAGAAACGTCATCGCACCTGTCAACGCCAGCCCGTTTGCCTTGCCCAGGATCAGGCTCATCAATGCGAGTGTTATGAAGATCGGCAAGGATTCCATGAAGTTTTTCAGAGCTTTGTCAGCGCGTTTCGCGAGCGTGGGCATCGGTGGCGGGTTATCACGCGGTCCCAGTGCTACGAGCATTCGTGCCGCCAGAGGCTTGTCTCCGCCGAAGTACTGAATAGCCGGAGGGATCACCGTCTGAATGACGAAGAAGAGGAGGACAGCTGCTATGATCTCTACCATATCGCTGGACCTTTCGAGGTTGTTGGTCAGAGATCCGGCACGTAGCTTTCGATTGCAGCGCCTGCAATTATCTCAGAGGTAATTGCGACTGTGTCATCGTTGAGGTGAGGTGATGGCCATGAGCGAGTTCGGCGAGCATCTCAGAAGCTGGCGACAACGGCGCGGTCTCAGCCAATTGCAGCTGTCGTTAATCGCCGGCGTGTCCCAACGACATATCTCGTTCCTGGAGTCCGGCCGCGCACAGCCGAGCCGGAACATGATTGTCGGTCTCGCCGATGCGTTGACCGTTCCCCTTTCTGAGCGGAACGCGCTGCTGCAGGCGGCTGGGTTCGCTGCGCTCTACCGACAGTCTGCGCTCGACGACCAGGCACTGGCGCAAGTGTGGGCGGCACTCAATCGCATGATGGAAGGGCACATGCCGTTTCCGGCCGTGCTCATCGATCGGTACTGGAATCTCATCGATGCCAACGCTGCAGCGGCGGTCGTTTTCGGACTGCCAAACGACGGGACGGTTCGAAACGTACTGCAGTTGATGGCAGCAATGCCGGCTTTTCAGGAGAAGTTCGAAAACTGGCCAGAAGTGGCGCATCACTTTCTTTCGCGGCTGCAAGCTGAGTACGCGGCGAGCGGGGAAGACCCTGTTCTCGGCGATCTCCTGACGTCGCTTCACGAAAGCCCGGCTTTTGCAGACGCTGATCGGATCGACTCCCAGCTGCACCCCATGTCGGTTGCGCGTATCCGTTGCAACGGCGTTATCTTAGACCTGTTTTCGACCATCGCGCATTTTGGCACACCGACAGATATCACCGTAAGTGACTTGAGAATTGAGTTGTTCTTTCCGGCCAACGCAGAGACTGAGGCGTGGCTAGAAGCGCATGCTCGCGTACCGTCCATGGAATCGCGCGCCGCGCACTAAGTTTCCGCTTGGCCGTCAGGATCGTTACTCGGCAAGTTTTCATCGGCGTTGGTGTTGGCATTGCCGTTGTCTTCGACCTCAGGTTCGTCGATCGCCATCACTATCGTTCCGGCATCGAGATCGACCTCCGAAACAAACTGGGCATCAAACGGCAAAAACTCCGTCGTTCGCGTCTTGGGTTTCGTGACTTCTATGAGATCGCCCGCGCCAAAGTTCTGGACGGCAACGACTTTACCCAAAACGTCACCGCTGCGATCGAGGACCGTCAATCCAAGCAGGTCGTTATGATAGAATTCGTCCTCCTCGGGAGGTGGAAGATGGCTGCGTTCGATGTAGAGCTTCGTTCCGCGCAGTTGCTCTGCGGCGTTGCGGTCGTCGATGCCACCAATGCGGGCAATCAGGCCGCGCTTGGTGGCCCCGCGGACCGTTAGGTCGAAGGAGCGCGTGCCGGCCCCGTCCGTCAGCGCACCATAAGACGCGATATCTTCTGGCACGTCGCAGTACGATTTGACGATGACTTCGCCACGGATGCCATGCGCCGTGGAGATGCGCCCAAGCAGGACGCGATCAGGGGCGGGCATGACGCCGCAACCCTGACAGACGGATGTCTCGGCGATTGGCATCCCACGACATCACCAAGAGCTCACTCCGCAGCGGCTTCTGCACCTTCACTGCTTTCAGTGGTTGCTTCCGCCGCTTCTTTGGCGCGCTCTTCGGCTTCACGAATGCGCTCTTGCGCTTTCTTGCCGGGCATAGCTTTTTTCGGGTTGTTCTTTGGCGTGCGCTTCATCAAGCCGGCGGCATCCAGGAACCGCGCAACGCGATCTGTCGGTTGTGCGCCGACGCCCAGCCAGTATTGGCAGCGCTCTTCTTTCAGCCGCACGCGCTCAGGATGATCTTTCGCCACCATCGGGTTATAGGTCCCGATCCGCTCGATATAGCGGCCGTCGCGCGGGGCCGTCGCGGGCGCGACAACGATGTAGTAGTACGGCCGCTTTTTCGAACCGCCGCGCGCTAACCTGATTTTTGTAACTGCCATTCTAATTCGTTCTCCGGTTCTATTGTGATTTCTGGTTGAGAGTTTCCGATGGTGGATGGCGCCAGACCTGCATGACGTATCCACGGTAGTCGACATTGCCATCGTGTGCTGCGCCGAGCTTCTCCGCGACGCGGCGAGAGGCAATATTCTCTGGTGCGATGTAGCTGACCGCCATCGGCCATCCGCAGTTCTCGTAGGTCCATTGCCGGGCGGCGTGTGCCGCTTCGCTTGCAATGCCCCGGCGCTGCGCGGCTGGGATCACGCCCCACATGATCTCGCGTTCGGGCTTTCCATATGGAAACCACGGTCCGCAGTATCCGAGGAACTCATCCGTTTCACGGCTCGCGATGGCAAACGGGCCGAACCCGCGCAATGGCCAATGCCCGGCAAATGCCGCCATACGTCGCCAAGCTGTAACAGCGTCGCATGCCCCTCCAAGGAAATGCGCAGCGCCTGGGTCTCCAACAAAATCGGCAAATGCTGCGTGGTCTGATGCGCGAAATTCGCGGAGCCGCAGTCGATCCGTTTCAAGGACGGGTACGTGGGTCATGACGATATGGCCTCCGGAGAGGGATGCCGGAACACGATCGATACGCTACCAGACAGCTCCACGTTTCCGTCCCGAACACAGCCAAGCCGCTCCGCAACGCGTATAGATGGCGTATTGGCAGGATCGATGTAGCTGACGAGCGTGCTTGCTTTCAGTTGGTCGTACGTCCAGGCGCGGCCAGCGATCGCGGCTTCCGTTGCAAAGCCGTGGCCGCGTCGATCCGGCATGAGTGACCAGCCGAGCTCCAGCTCGGGCCAGTCGCCCGGATGCCATAGCCCGCAAAAGCCGATAAGTTCGCCTGAGTTTCTGTCTTCAACGGCCCAGGTGCCATAGCCGTGAATGGCCCATTGCCCGATATGCATCGCCATGACGCGCCAGGCCTTGGCATAGTTGCCCTGGCCGCCGATGAATCGCGCGCTCTCGTGCTCGAAGATCTTTGTGAGCGGTACCGCATCGGCCTGATACCAGCCCCGGAGCCGCAAACGTTTCGTCTCAAGCTGTGGCACAGAGAGCGTCATTGGGCGGCCTGCGGTGAAGGATGTCGAAAGACGAGTCTCGTCTTTCCCGAGAGGTCGACCTCTCCATCGCGTTCGCAGCCGAGCCGCTCTGCAACGCGAATTGACGGCGCATTCTCCGGCGCGATGTAGCTCACGAGCGTTGTCATGCCGAGCGTTTCGTACGCGTACCTTCGGCTCGCGATCGCGGCTTCTGTGGCGAAGCCGCGGCTGCGCTGCGAGGGCACCACGTGCCAGGAGAGTTCCTGCTCGGGCCATTCGCCAGGATGCCAGATGCCGACGCAGCCGACAAAGATGTGAGACTCTCGCTGCTCAACGGCCCAGGCGCCGTATCCGCGCAGGACCCAATGCCCGGCTTCCGTCGCCGCAGTGCGCCAGGCCTGGGGATAGCTGCCCGAGCCGCCGAGAAACCGCGGTGTGTCTTCGTCCTGAAACAACGCCGCCAAAGGCTCTGCATCCTCGTTGCGCCAGCCGCGCAAACAGAGACGTTCGGTTTCGATGGTTGGCACAGCGGATGTCACGATGCCCTCCAGTCGCGGTGTCGGTACACGATCCGAGGCGCGTCCTGGTAGACCGTTTCACCTTCGGGCTTGGCACCAAGCCGCTCGGCAACGCGAATGGACGCAACGTTGTCGGGATGAACGATACTCATGAGTGGAGGGCGCATCAGATCATTTGCGGCCCAGCGGCAAACCGCCGTCGCCATCTCTGTCGCGTAGCCTTGTCCGTGATGTCCAGCAAACAGGCTCCACGACAGCTCGGGTTCATCGAAGATGATCGGATGGTAGAGGCCGCTGTAGCCAATTGGCTGGTCGGAATCGCGCAATGCGACCGCGAAGATCCCATAGCCGCGGATACGCCACTGTCCGACCTGGCCGCACATGTGCTTCCACGCTTCGAAACGGTCTGCGACCGGAGCCCGGTATTGCGCAAGTTCGGGATCACCAAGGAACGCTGCCAACGGCTCGAAGTCATCGACGCGCCATGGCCGCAAGCGAAGCCGGTCTGTTGTGAGCTCGACGGTCATGGCTTAGCGCTTCTTCTTCTTTTTCCGTCCGGCACCACCGCCGGGCAGGCCCGGCAATCCGCCCGGCAGACCGGGAAGTCCTGGCGCACCACCCAGTCCCGGCAGGCCCTTCGGTAAACCGGCAGCAGCGCCCGCACCAGGCAATCCTGGCATGCCGGAGGGCAGCTTTCCGCTCTTGGCGCCTTCGATCATTTCCGGTGTCGGCTCTGGCATTGCACCGCCCATGCCGCCGAGCATGCGCGACATGAGGCCCTTGTTGCGACCAATCTGCTTCATCATGTCGGCCATTTGGCGATGCATTTTCAAAAGCTGATTGACGTCCTGAACCTTCGTGCCGGACCCGGCCGCAATTCGACGGCGGCGCTTGCCGTCAATGACCTTCGGTGATGCCCGTTCTTTCTTGGTCATCGATGTAATGATGGCATGTTGGCGCTTGATGACTTTGTCATCCATGCCGCCATCGGCAAGTTGGTTCTTGACCTTGCCCATACCCGGCATCATGCCGAGAATACCGCCCATGCCGCCCAGTTTTTGCATTTGCTTAAGCTGCTCGGCCAGGTCGTTCAAATCGAACGACCCTTTTTTCATTTTATCGGCGAGCTTTTTGGCCTTCTCGGCGTCAATTGTCTCGGCGGCTTTTTCGACCAGGCTGACAATATCGCCCATACCGAGAATACGGTCGGCAATTCGGCCGGGATGAAACTCTTCAAGCGCATCCCATTTCTCGCCGGTGCCAATGAGTTTGATCGGTTTACCCGTGACCGCGCGCATGGACAGGGCGGCACCGCCACGGCCATCGCCGTCGACACGTGTCAGCACAATGCCGGTCACACCGACGCGCTCTTCAAAGGCCTTCGCGGTGTTGACGGCGTCCTGACCCGTCAGGCTGTCGGCGACCAGAAGGACCTCGTGAGGCTCGGTGGCGCGCTTGACGTCGGCGACTTCGGACATCAGGCCTTCATCGACCGTGACGCGACCGGCAGTATCGAGGATCACCACGTCATAGCCACCAAGACGACCGGCTTCCATTGCGCGCTTGGCGATTTGCAGCGGCGTCTGTCCGGCGACAATCGGGAGGGTCGCGACATCTGTTTGCTCGCCAAGAACGCGGAGCTGTTCCTGCGCTGCCGGGCGTCGTGTGTCGAGCGAGGCGAGAAGAACTTTCTTTTTGTCACGATTGGTCAGGCGGTGACCGATCTTGGCCGTCGTCGTCGTCTTACCGGAACCCTGAAGACCGACCATCAAGATGCCGACCGGGGCGGCGGCCTGCAGATCGATAGGGTCTGCTTCGGAGCCCAACATCTGCACGAGTTCGTCGTGAACGATCTTGACGACCATTTGGCCCGGTGTGATCGACTTCACGATCTCCTGGCCGATCGCCTTCTCTTTCACCGCCTCTGTAAAGTCGCGGACGATGTCGAGCGCGACGTCGGCTTCGAGCAGTGCGCGGCGAACCTCGCGCATGGCTTCCGCAACGTCACTGTCCGTAAGCGAACCGCGGCGGGTCAGCTTCTCGAATATACCAGATAGGCGATCGGACAGAGACTCGAACATGTGTCCTCATGGTGCAGGCGACAGCGGCCTGCTTCTGGATTTGGCTTCCCATACGAAAATGCATCCGCGGGCGCTACGCGCTGGCGGATGTGGACCCTCTACCTGAGATAAGCATGATCTCGCGGTCGAGTAGTGGCTCGGCTCGGTTGCCGTCGGATTTGGCCGCTGTATGGACGACCTACGTGTCAGTGTCAACGCAAAGAGTGTCGAACTGCGTTCGGCGGCCCAGATCGTATCGGGCTACGCCGCCAACTGTGATTCCGGTGTCCATGCGCTTAAGGGCGATGGGTCGGCGCGGAGAGAATTGGCGCTGGGCGCCTCTGCAACTTCAAGGCCGGTAATGCGCTTATGCAACCGGCCGAGACGGTATGTGGCCGCGTCCAGGTGCGCATAAGCCTGTGCTTCCGCGGCCTCCAAGCGCTCGAGCGTCGCGCGGCCGGTCTCAAGAATGTCGCTTAGCTTCGCGAGTTGACCTGCAACGTCCATGGGTGCGGGAACAGTTACGGGCCGATAGCCCGCGCACACTGCCTGATTGTCCGGCTGTGTCGCGCGCGCCAACAGGTTCCGGCTGTGTGCCCGAAGCAAGCCGAGGCCAGCACAGTACAGCGCTTGCGTGCGTTCAAACGTATCGAGAAGGGCGCTCAGCATGGAAGACGATGGCTCACGTGAATTCCGACGCAGACACCTAGCTTTTGAGAGAAACAGTTAATGAGCCATTAATAAACTGAATCTCAGTGATAATGTTTTCGTTTTTCTGGTTTTGATTGAAATAACGGCGGTTTGATGATGCCGCTTTGTCACATTCCGTAATAAGGTGGCTGGAATAAGTGTATCTCTTATCGCGCTATCCGGAATAGCGATAGTGCCCAGTGATCTTTGCCCCAAACAACCAATCTTCCTGCTGAACACCATAGCCGATATTGTGGATGATCAACGGTACGCCCGTTGCAGACTTTGTGCTGGACACGATGGCAATATGATCTTTTGAGAACGTTCCGTCCGGCAGGTAATACGTGACGAGATCTCCGGGCTGGAAGGCGTCGGGATTCTTCGTTACAGGCAGCCGCTTGCCGTACTTCGTGAAGAATTTGCGCAGGACACGGACGCGTCGGTGATCAATGTTACGGTCGCCGGAACCGAGCCGTGACTTGTGGACTTTGACCTGCAGATCGATACCAACCTTGCGGTATGCACGAACAATGACGTCAGAGCAGACGCCGATGTACCATGGCACATCGCCCATGGGGTACTTCAGTTTGCGGTATGACGGATCGTAAAGGGCCGGGGTCCATCGCTGCTCTGATGCTGCAGCGGCCAGGCGTTCGCCAAAAGACGCCTTCGGTTTTTTCGTCTCGCCGGGATTTGCAGCAACGTGCGTGGCCTTGGTGGTTTGCGCGTCAGCGGCAAGTGTTGCAGGGGCTGCGATGTACCAGGCTAACGCTGCTATAATCGAGAGCCCGGTAACCTTGCGTATTTTGAAGCTCACGTCGAACCTCGTTTGTTTGCTTGCGGACATCGATTACCGACATTCGGATGGGTCCTTCGTTTTTCTCACGTTTACCAATTTGTGTGGCGGAATGATGTGTATGAGGATGATCGCGACGCCGTTAAAACCTGAAACATACTAAGCCAAATCGACCGCGCGTCGAATGTCTGCCGGGGTCGTTCCCGTGGCGCGGAGTTCGCACAGTGTGGTGTCGCGCGCGCTCTTTGACAGCTTTCGCCCGTCCGTGTCGGCGATGAGGCGGTGATGATGGTAGATCGGCTGGGGCAGGCCGAGCAGCGCTTGCAACAGTACGTGTAAGTCCGTTGCCGGTTCGAGATCGCGGCCGCGGGTGACATGTGTGACAGCCTGAAACGCATCGTCGACCACCACGGCAAGATGATAACTTGCCGGAATGTCTTTCCGAATGAGAATGGCATCGCCCCAACGATCGGGCCGCGCCTCAACGTCGCGAATCTGATCACCGCCATCCCAAGCGTCATAGGTCAGCAGAGCGTTTCCTTGCAGGTACCTAAGTCGCGCGATGGCTGCAGCCATATCCAGCCGCAGTGCGGTCGGTGTTCCGTGTCCGACGCATGGTGGATCGCCTGGATCTTGGCCCTTGTAGCCACAGGCCGGTGTATATAGCGGTGCGCCGTCCGGATCCCGTGCCGGGTCCGCGCCTGCCGCCGCGCGGATCTCGGCACGGGTTGCGGCGCAGCGATAGAGTAGGCCTTGTTGCTCGAGACGTGCGGCGGCCTCAAGATAGGCGTCGAACCGGGTGGATTGACGTAGAACGGGTTCTTCCCAGGTGAGACCCAGCCATTCCAGGTCCTCCAGGATTCCTGTCACATAGGCGTCTCGGGATCGCCCGAGATCGATGTCCTCGATCCGAAGCAGGAAGCGCCCGCCCATGCGTTTCGCAAGCTCGAATGTGGTCAATGCGGATAGCGCATGACCCAAGTGTAAGCGTCCGTTGGGGCTGGGCGCAAAGCGGAAAACAGGGTCGTCGGTCATCATCAGCCCCCAGCGACGGTGCCAGCTCCAGCGGCACTTGATTTGCGTACTCTATCGGATCATTCAGGTCCCGGCTGATACGCCGGCTTGTTCGCGAAACGGAGCGGAAACTCCGCTGCAATCGGAAGTGCCTTAGTATCTCCGGCGGCTGAACATGGGCGCGGTGAACATGCGAATAGAAACAGAGCAGGATATCGACAAGGGCGTGCGGGCGTTGAGGCGCAAGTGTGTTGTTATCCGAGGCGTACATGATGCGGTTGGACGTCCACCGTTGCGGCGTCAGTTGAACGGGTTTCCCGGTTTGGCGCGCATCATTGTCGGTCAACAACTGTCGGTGGCCAGCGCTGGCGCAATCTGGGGGCGATGCGAGAAGAAATTTCAGCCCTTCACGCCGGACCGTATCTCCCGTGCCCGCGAGGCGACTCTGAGGTCCGTCGGATTGTCGGCTTCGAAAATCCGCACGCTCAAAGCTGTTGCTAGTGCCGCGCGTGCCGGGGATCTACCGTTCGATCGCTTTGAGACTCTCAGCGATAGCGACATCCATCAGGCTCTCACTGCGATTTCGGGTATTGGCCCCTGGACCGCGGACATCTATATCATGTTCTCGTTGGGC
>JBCCOV010000138.1:0-13780 GCA_039039985.1 Pseudomonadota bacterium
AGCCGAACGTCAGATTGAAGTTCGATATGTCGCCGATCATGGTCGCGCCAGCGTGAATGTTGGCGAACACGTCTCCGCTTGCCGTCACGGACTCGAACGTGAGATCCGGCGATGTGGCATACGCCGACTTCAGGTTGTGCTCGTCGTCCGCGAACATCGTCACACCCGCGATCAGGAACGGTTTCAGAACCGTGCCAGGCACCAACGGATAATCGCCACCAATCTCAACCGCCGGCGTCACCGAGACGTAGGTCTCGCTGCCATCGTCAACGCGCAGGTTCGCATCCCCGGCGCCGCTTTCGGTCAGTCCGTCACGGTCGAGATACGTCACGTTGAGGTCGATCAGCGGCCGCGCGTACCAACCGAACCAACCCTGCATGTTGAACTGATACCCGGCGCGCAGGTGTCCAGAGAGATAACGAATGTCGTGCTCGGACGTGGCCGTGCCGCCCGTCGCTAAAGCAACCACTTCCCGCGAGGTATCGAAGGCGCCGATACCCCCGGCAACGCCGGCAACGAACAGCCAGGGACCGGACTCGTACTTGAGCGCACCGCCGAGATGATAGCGATCGCTGTCGCTGCGAGAGTCGTTGTCCGTTTTCAAGGTCGCGGCTTCATAGCTGCCGGCAACGCTTGCGAACCAGCCCGGCGCAAAGCTGAACTGTGCACCCGCCGAAAGGCCGCGCACCGTGTCCTCGAAACCTATGTCGCTGGACGTCCCATCCCGCGTGAACTTGCGGCCATTGGGGCGGACCCACAAGCACTGCCCCTCGCGCACGATCGCAGACCGCATGTCCACCGACCGGCAATCGAACAGGTCGTTCATGAAACCCAGCGCCGAGAACAGCATGGCCGTTTCGGTGTTGTTGTAGACGTCCGGCACCGGAGCGGGGTTGGTCGGCGGCGGTGGTGGTGGTGGGGGCGGAGGAGGTGGTGTGGTGAGAGGGCCGAACTGCAAGAGGACTTGATCTGTCGTAACAACCAAGCTGACATCGAGCTGCTGTGGGTCGACGGACTGCCCTTGATGCGTAACGGTGCCGAGCTCCAAAACACCCGTGTTCGAACCGGTGCCAACACCAGCAATCCGCACCGAATTCGCCTGAACGATCACAAACGTTTGGGGCGTAACAGGCGATGGCAAATTGAGAAGATTGACGTTGACAGTGCCTTGGACCAAGGCCTCTCCGTTGACCGTTAGGCGATCGGATAAACCATTCTCAAGATCTACGTCCACCATCAAAACCCCATCAGCTTGGCGCTGATGAAGCAGTGATGTACCCGGATTACCGCTTGAGGATTTAGTTATGGTGGCATTTCCGACCACACCACTACCACCGACCTCTAGAGATGCCGCAAAGACTTCCAGCCGATCGGTGGTGAGATTGCCGGTAAGATTGAGCGTTCCTGTAACCAAGCCCACACCATTCTCAAATGTATGATCCCCCACCAACGACCATGTACCATCCCCTTCTTTCCGTAGCTCCTCAAAGTTCCGATAAACGGATGGATCATCCAGCACGCCATCGGCATCACCGATGCCACCGTTGAGCACAAGAATATCACCTCCGAGGCCGCCGTCGAATTCTAAGCGACTAAGATCGGTGTTGGAATTGACCCGAAGCGTATCATCCCCAGCACCGAGATCGATAGATTCGATAATGGGATCGAGGCCAATCGTGTCCACCACGTCATTGTCACTGTCGCAATTTAACGTCGACGAACCAGATTGACTAATACAAGAGGCCAACGCCACCGTCGGCGCCATGGTCATCATCGCAGCAGCCGCGACCGTCCCCATAAGCACGCCGCGCAGACCGACCGACGATGTTGACAGCCGACGGCGCCTCTGCAGACCGATCGCATTGCCAGCGCTGACGCGATTTTTGCCAGACCATCCGGGCTGACGGCTAAGCACAGGCGGGCATTCGTCTGGCTGATGTCCACGATATGGCACGCGTGCCGACGGCTGCGCACCCGCTGCATCCCTTGAGGGGCCGATCGTCCTCATCTACTGAGTCTCCAGCTGATCACTATCAGGTTCTCAAACGCTTCGCTGGGAACGCTCGAACGAATTCTCAGCTACAAATGACATTGGTTTGTTAGCGGATGATCCTGATACTGTCCAACCGTCGACGGATGAATCTCAGGGGTCTGATGCGGATATAGCACGCACGCAGATGATTGGATGCCACTATGATTGTAAAAACATTTACTTTCTGCAACTTAAGATAGGTTTCTCGCAAACCAAATCAAACACAAGACTGGCCGAATCCACGGCGAAATCGGCGCTCCGTGCGCAGATGCGCGGACGAATGCGCTGTGCTCGAAAATCGCTGTTAACTTTGCGATGTGATGGCCCACGACTTGGCGAGCGGATGATGCCCTGGCGGCGCTTGCATGCGTGTTGCCTCCACACTCACATGTCGTCGACCTCGCCCACGCACCTCAACTGCTCTCTCTCTCTCTCTATCTCTATCTCTCTAGGCACTACCTCTCTCTAGACTCTACCTCTCTGACTCTCCATCTCCTGCCCTCCATCGCTCACGGCCAATGGCTGTGGCATACCCAGGCATGTCCCGCTCAGGCTCAACGGATTGCCGCCCATCAGCCGCATCGGAATGACAAGGGACAACCTCATGAGGCATCACAGCGAGAGCGTCTCCGGTTTAGCTCAAAGCATCCGACACCTCGTCTCACACCCCGTCCTTTGACCCTCCTGGCCGTCCACCCAACGGCACGGTTTCATGGGTGACCCAACGATATCGGGAAGACCCGATGTCGTTGGTTCTTGGATGCCGAACTCGGAGACATCCGAGTTCGGGGTGGGGAGTTTGCGGGGGTTTTGGCCGGCGAAGCATTCCGCCAATGGCGGAAATGATCTGCTCTTCTGGCGCCCCTCGCGACCCACTGCACGCACTCTCGCGACCCACCGCACGAAAACGGGTCCTCCGCTCGTCAGCATTCACCATTCCCGGACGTGCAAAATGGCCGGGTGATGCCCTGGAGATAATGCGATCACCCGGCCGCGGCGCAGTCCCCCTGTCGCGCCAAATTAGAAACTCAGTCTCCCCTTGGCGTAGACGCTGTGCTGCGTGACATCATCTGACAGCACGCCGTCATATCCAATCGTCATGCCGAGCCCGGATGTACTGCCGAGTTCCGCACCGGCAGAGATGTTCGCAAACAGATTGCCGTGCTCGGTTGCCGTCTCAAACGTCAGGTTGGGCTCGCCCGCAAAGGCTGACACCGCGCTTCGGTCATCGTCCGAATAGACTGTTACGCCCAGCATCAGGAACGGCTTGAGCATTGTACCAGGCACAAGCTCGTACTGGCCGCCAAGTTCCAACGCGGGTGATGCCGAGAACACGGTATCCTCGCTATCGCCAACAACGAGGTTTGCCGCCCCGGCTCCGCTCTCATTCACACCGTCGCGATCCAAGTAGACTGCGCTCACGTCAAGTACCGGTCGCAGGTACCAGCCCGGCATGGATACATGATAGGCTGCGCGCAGTTGCCCGCCGATGTAGCGAATGTCGTAGTCCGAAACCGCCGTTCCGGCATTGAACCCAGCAAATGCGACACGTCGGGCCGTATCGAACATGCCGATGCCACCGGTAAATGCGCCGGAAAACTGCCATGGGCCGACCTCGTACAAGACCGCGCCACCGACATGGAACCGGTCGCTGTCACTTTCGGCACCGCTATCCGTGGAAAGCGACCCATTCTCGTAGCCTGCAGCAATGTTCGCGAACCAGCCCGTTGCAAAGCCGAATTGCATACCGGCCGAAACACCGCCAACCGTGTCTTCGAAACCGATCGACGCAGAGGTCGACTCGCGTTTGAACTTCCGACCCTTTGGCCGCACCCAGACACATTGACTGCCACGATTAGGTGTCGCGCCGCGATCTGCTGTTGGACACGCGAACAGATCTTTCATGAAGTCGTCCGCCGAAAATAACATCGCCGCTTCGGTGTTGAGGTAGACCTCGGGCTGTAACACACTCAGAGCATCGCGATAGGCGGCAATGTTGGCCGGGCCGTTGATCAATCCTGTCAGCAGTGGCTGAAGCGGGCCATTCGCATCGGCGAAAGCAATGTTCAACACGTTGCCGATTGCGGTCTGGTTCTGGTTGAGGCTTCCATCCATGCGACGTGCAAAATCGACGGACATTGATAACACGACATCTTTTGCATTCGGATAGGTGAGTTGCACATCGACGACTTGGCTATTGAGCGATATCTCGAGACCACTCCGCGTCACGATCCTGTCAATTGCCAAACCGTTGCGCACCACGCCGCCAGACGCCGTAACGATCGTGAAATCCTGCTGGCCGACCATAAGCTTGTCGAGCGTCACCGAGACGTGACCGGACAAGTTGGCCGTACCCGCAACGTCAATGCGATCACTCGCGCGCGAGACGCTTGCGATGTCGACGTCATACCTGCCGGTCGCCGTCTGTATCAGATGACCGGTGAGAGCCGTCGTCCCGACCGTGTCGTCTGATGCCGGCGCGAGAGCACCGGCGTTCTCCAATGCGCCATGGGTCCCGAGGTTGATGACCTCGCCCGCCTCCAAGCGCCCGCCGAACCTGTTGTTGAGCGCGTCATCTCCATCGCCTCGACCAGCAAGATCAATGGTTCCGGACAGGACACCGCCGTTCTCGTTGTTGACGATGTCATGGCCGGCACCGCCGCGCACCGCGATGCCCGACGCGGCGGACACGTGCGCAGATGAGTTGAGCGTGTTGACCGCACCCGCAGTGGAGCGAGAGAAGTTTACCCCGGCGCCCGCGCCCTCTCCACCGCGGACACTGCCGCCGGTCAGATTTACGATCGTCTCGCCGCCAGCATCGGCATTCTCTGTGCGGATGCCGTCGCTGCCTTTACCTGTGGCGCGCAAGTTGCCTGAAGATGTGACGACAATCTTGCCGGCGCCGTCCTGGCGGGCTGTTATGCCGTGTTTCCCATTGGCCGACGTCGTAATATCGCCCGACGCAGTTATCGTCAGATCTCCGTCGCCGGCTTCAGCTGCCGTTATTCCGTGGCCCGTCTCCGCCACAATGTCCTCAGTTGCGGTGATTCGCAACTCGCCGGTGCCGGACTCCCTTGCATCAATGCCATCTTCATCGGCCTCAATCATGTGTTCCGCATCGATCACGAGGTCGCCAGCATTCTCTTCCGTCGCGGAGATGCCATCCTTGCCACTCCCGATGGAATGCCGAGTCTTGAAGATGAGATCGTCTTTGCCGGATTCGGTTTTGCTGATTCGGGTGTCGAGACTGACCATCATGTCATCATAAGGCGGCGGCCAAAAACCACCTGAGGGATCAGGGCGCCCATCCGGAGGCCAGGGGATGACTATGACGCCCGGCGGATCATTATCGGGTGGCGACGTTGGTTCCGGAGGGTCCGAACTCATTACGCCATCGATTTCCCTTGCGCCCAAACTCACATTGGAGCGCGATATCCCCGCGGTGCCGGTATCTAAAATGAGCGATGGCCTGATCGAGATTGCGTCGTCGGTCGCCTGCGTGCCTTTCGATGATTGCCCCCGTGCGCCATCATAGCTTGCACCATCATAGCTTGGGACGCCGTGGCCCTGAAATGTACCAGGTTGAGACGGCGCGCTGAATTGCGAAGGCGTGCCCACACCTGAGTTTGCAATACGACTATCCGGTGCAGCGAGATCAACATTTGCGAATCCGACGCCACCAACGAAATCCGTCGAATTGAGTGAACAGATTACAGTGCCGCCGGAGGTCGTTTCGACCTGACAATCGGCAATATGCTCGTTGTGCGATGCGACCAGCAGAACAACCACGGCCATCGCGATCAGGAGAAGTACAGCAGGCGCAACCCAAGCCTTTGCACGCGGCCGTCTCGCAAGCTTGGACACCAGCTCCTCAGACACCAGTTCCCGAGGCACCAATTCCTGAGATACCAGCGCCCGAGACTCGCTGCGGTCCAAAACGGACACCGGATCGTGCGCGCCGTAAGCCCCGCAATCTCTGTTTCGTCCCTCACCGTGGTGAACCGACATTCGCGATACTCTTCCGCAATACTGGTTGCGCTTTGGCTTCAACTCGACGTCAACGACTTCAACGCGTGCGAATTGGGCCTACCCAACGGGACGTCAACACTATGCGGTCCCATTCGCCGTGCGATCCGTTTGACCTGCGCGCGCCTCCCTACACCGCGCGATCCTTTGCGCTCTTCGCATTTGCGCTCTTCACACTCGCCTCACGCGGAGGCGGCATCGTTGACATCAATTGACATCACCAGTGTCGGCCGCCTCCCAACTCGCGCAAACGACTTACACTGAACGTTTCAGGCAACTCATCCGTTAACGAACTATATTTAGGCTGTCAAATGTCATTTGTGATAATTTCTCGACACCTGTCGCGCTGAAGTGGGGATGAGTTTCGTGATGCATCGAGACGCAACAGGCCGCTGCAACACCCACGGCCGATTCAGCAAATCCAGAACCGCGGAGTTGATTTCGCCGCACACTCCGACTACTGATGTTGCTGCCGATAGTTCGCCTACAGCGTTTGTGCTTTAGGGGTGTGATGTTGCCGCGGCACCGCCATAGCGCGGTGCGGAACCATGGCGCCTCTCAGGTGGTTGACCTTGTCTGTTCGGGCCTTTGCGTTCCGGTGCTTTGCTGCGCAAGGATCGGATGTTTCGGGCCCGTTGGTGGTGTGGGCGCGCGGTGCCGCAGCTCCGAAGCAGCTCCGAATTTGGAGGATATCGAATGCGTAGATCGTGGTTTGGCGCTGTGAAATGCCTGGCCGTTGTCACGGCCGGAGCGGTCGCGTTGACCGTGCCGGCCCTGGCGCAAACCAAGTCAGCGCCGAAGGAGTCGGCTGCTGCGCCAAAGCCCGGTTGGGTGGTGAACTGCGCGAACTCCGGCACCGGGCTGGTGTGCCGAGCCGTGCAGACGTTGGTCGTTCGCAAGACGCGCCAGCGCCTGCTTGGCGCGTCCGTTCAGCGAGACCCAAGCGGTAAGGCGACAACGCTGCTCCTCAGCTTGCCGCACGGCCTTTATCTGCCGTCGGGCCTCAGCATCCAAGTCGATAAGGGTAAGGCAACCAATCTGGTGGTTCAGACTTGCGATGTGAAAGGGTGCTATGCCGGCACGGCGCTATCGAGCGCACTCGTCAAGCAAATGATTGGCGGCAAGGCAATGGCCGTCACATTCAGCAATCTCAAGAAAAAGAAGATCGCCGTGAACATGCCGCTGGACGGTTTCGGCGCGGCTTACAAGAAACTCAACAGCGACTGAGTTTTTAGTCATACGCCGGCTGTGGCCAGGTGAACTGTTCCTGCGTAAAGCTCTGACGCTTCAAAGCTCTGGGCTTTTCGGTGGCTTCACAGTCCGGCAAGATCTCGCAACATGCCCCTCGAGGCAGCGGTTGCAACACATGGAGCGTTCGAGACGGCGGCGTGACTATAGCCTCTGCCTCCATGGACGCCGTCATTCTCTCATCTAAACCGTCATTCTCGCATCTAGAGCGGCCACACAATCAGGATCGTTGGCACCGAAACCGCAATCACGACGATCTCGAGCGGCAGTCCCATGCGCCAGTAGTCGCCGAAGCGGTAGCCGCCCGGTCCCATGATCAGTGTATTGTTCTTGTGTCCGATCGGCGTGAGGAACGCACAGGACGCTGCGACAGCGACTGCCATCAGAAACGGGTCCGGATTGACGCCTATCGCTTTCGCAACACCAACAGCGATTGGTCCAGCAATCACGGCCGTGGCGGTGTTGTTCAAGACGTCGGACAGCGTCATGGTGACCACCATGATCAACGTCAGGATGGCCCAGGCCGGCGCACCCTGCGCGAGATCCACGATCCCGCGTGCGAGCAATTCCGTACCGCCAGACTGCTCGAGCGCAGCGCCAATCGGTAAGAGCGATCCAATCAAGACGACGACCGGCCATTCGATGGTGTCATAGAGCTGGCGCAGCGGCACGATGTTCAAGACGACGTAGAGAATGGTCACGGCTGCCAGGGCGATCGGCAAGTACAAGAGCCCGAGACTCGCGAGTGCAATCGCGACGGCAAACAGACCGCCGGCCAATGCTGCGCGCCCACGATCCGTGACGCTCAGTCCGCGCCCAGCCAGCGGTAGCGCACCGAGCCAGTCGACAGTTTGCTGCACGCGCTCCTCTGGCCCCATCAGGAGCAGAATATCTCCGGGCAGCAGCCGAATGTTGCGGACGCGCGTCGTGATCGTGCGCCCCTCACGCGAAATGCCAACCAGCCAGACGCCATGTAGACTATGGAGACGCAAGGCCTGCGCCGTACGGCCGTCAGCGAGCGTGCCCTCGCGCACGACCGCCTCGAACAACGTCAACGCGCCATCTTTGGTTGTCTCGGCCTCATTGTCTCGCGATCGCACGCGCCCGACCGGCACGCGGCGCTCTGCTTCCTCCGACTGCGCATAGGACAACTCCATGTCATTCACGAAGCGATCGAGAGACTGCGCCGGTGTCTCAACGAGAATGACATCGTCGGCCAGCAGTCGCAGATGGCGCGCGTACTGCGGCAAGCGCACACCGCCCCGGACCACAGCAACAACAGCAATGTCGTGTTCATGGCCGCTGTCGTCGAGTTCGCGGATGGTCTTTCCGATCGACTTTGAGCCTTCATCCAGGCTCAACTCGACCAGATATGTCGCGATATCCAGAAGTGCGCGTCTTGGTTCGCGTTCGCGCGCAGCCTTCGGAATCAGTCGCCAGCCGATCAGTGCAATAAAAGCAACGCCCGCCAGCGTGCACGCAAGGCCGACCGGCGCGAAGTCGAACATCTTAAACGGCTCACCCAGCTCACTCGCGCGGTAACTCGATATGATGATGTTGGGGGGCGTACCGATTAACGTGATCATGCCGCCGAGAATGGTCGCGAAAGATAGCGGCATCAGCGTGATAGCCGGCGATCGCTTGGCCTTTTCTGCGGCCTGAACATCGACCGGCATTAACAATGCAAGCGCGCCGACATTGTTCATCAATGCTGACATCCCGGCACCAAGGCCGGACATCACCGCGATGTGGGCGGCAACCGATCGTCCTTGATCCACAAAAAAGCGAGCAATGTAGTCAATTGCGCCTGAGTTTGTGAGACCGCGCGACACGACCAGAACCAATGCGATGATAATCGTCGCCGGGTGTCCGAACCCACTGAACGCCGTCTCCTGCGGGACGACACCAACGATGACGGCTACGATCAGTGCGGCGAACGCGACGACATCATAGCGGAACCGCCCCCAGAGCAGCAGCGCAAAGATGGCCACAAAGAGAGCGAACAAGATCATCTGATCAGTCGTCATGCGCGATCCTTCATCGGTCGTCGTCCATAGTTCATGACGCGCAGCTCGCCATTGGCACATGGCGTGCGCAACAGGCTGAACGCTGCACGGCCTCACCCGGCACCAGTCTCAGCCTACGTCCCGTTGATGCTTAGCGCGTCAAAACCCAAGCCGCCAACCGGCGCGCTCATTTGAGGTTTTGTCGGGACCGTTTCCCACGCCACGCATGCGATTCCATGAGGCCGCCAACACACCAGGACGAAATCCTGTGGATGTTTTGCCTGATGGGCAGGCTTGGTCTCGCATGACACAGACTTGCCGCGCTAACGCGAAATTGATCGACGAACTTCGCCGCTCACACGACGGAAACTGCGGCACAACGTCGTTCGCCATAGAAACCTGCTGATCACGCCACACTGCCGACCTCTGACTGGCTGACGCTTGAGCAGGCTGAGGCTACGCGGGCGCGTTTCGGCGCCGATTCTGCCCGCGATCGCATGGGAGTTACGTGTATGATCGGAAGTCTGACCCGACGTCTGGCGCGCGCTTTCACACGCGATTTCCTTTGCGCACTCGTGGCTTGTGTTGGGATGGTGGCGCTATTAAACCTCGGGCCAGGACGCGATATTCCATTGCCGATCATTGGCGTGGTCGAGGATGTGGCGCGCTACGCCGTCGGTGTCCTGGGGCTTTCTGATGCGGCTGGTTCAGCTGCGTCTCTGATCTCATCCGGACATGATGTCGTAAAGAATGCGTGGCCAATTACGGGGTTGGCGCTCCTCTTTTCGGCCGTACTGAGTACGACACTCCTATTGGCCCGCGTTATGGCCGGGTCGTATGCGGCCCGCGAACGGCAGATTTGGCGTCGCCGTTAGACAGCGTATGAGTTAAAGGGGCTCGTAAACTGAACTGCGAATGCCCATTTACTTTGAATCCGGTCGTGACATGAGGATGACGCAATGAGGAAACCGGCCGCTCACCATCTGCGCCTTCAGCTGCTAGTTGCCTGGTGTCTCGCCTGTTCCTCCGTAACGGCCGTTGCGGTGGTTTTGCTGCAGCCTGAGCGCTGGATTACGGCTTCAGTTGAGCGCTTGTCGACACCTGCCAGCCGCGTCATTCCCGATGAGGTGGTGAGCAATGTTCCCCGTTCGTTTGACCGGTCCCATGTCCGGTTCAGCGGCACACTCGCAGATGGCCAGCCGCTGTCGGGAGACGTTCGCGAAGGCGACCACATCACGATTGGCGGGAAAGACGGGCTAAAACGCGTTTTTGCCGTTACCGACGTGGACCGGCATGAAATCTCGATGGGGCCGCGATCCGCACCGCGACCGCTCGCCATCCTTGTCGTCACCGCACGAGACCTTGACCGTCCTCAGTCACAACCGATCCGCTTCATTATCGAAGACCGGAATGCTAGGGGCGTTGCTTCGGTCATCGAAAGGTCACCGCGCGCATTGTGACCTGGTGACACGCGCAGCCTTCGGAATGCGCGTTTGCCGCGGAATGCGATGGACGGCCGGCCGCCGGTAAGGTACCCGTAGGCCATTGTACGGTCTAAGTTTCGGGGCTGGCGATGCGTCTTAATCCACCATCACTTCTGGTTTTTCTGATGGCCCTGGTTTTGGGGCTGATGGCAATGGCGACGAAGCTCGGATATTTCCAGATCCCACGTTACATCCCGCATCAAGAGTACTGGCTGGCGATCACAGCCTATCTGACACTGATGGTCGGAACCGTCGTACGCGGGCTGTAAGACGCGGTTTGTGGCGCCGAGGCTTGCGTAGCATGGCGCAGACTAACCACATGGCCCACTCGGGACGTTCGTGTCGCCGTAAGTCACCATGGGATGCGCTTTCGGTCCTCGAAAAAGCCGCCAGTTGGCCCGTCGTCGGGCAGCGTCGCGAGCCAGACCGGCGTATCCGCTCCTTCTTCGACCGTACGCGTTGCCTTTTCGCCTCCCATCTCGGTCTGCACCCAGCCAGGCGATGCCGAGTTGACTTTGATTGGCCCATCTCCCAGTTCGGCGGCTAGCGTCAGTGTCAGAACGTTCAGCGCCGCTTTGGACATACGATAACCGGGTGAACCAACCCCGATTGACGCCATCTGACCGAGGCCGGACGACATGTTGACGATCCGGCCGTAACCTTCGGACCTCATCAGCGGCAGGACCGCCTGAATCATCCGCAGGGCCCCGATGGTGTTGACCTCAAGACTCTTGCGGACGTCGTCAATTGGCACGTCCGCGACCGAGACCCAGTCCTCGCCCGGCTGGCGATCCAGGAGTATTCCCGCGTTGTTCACCAGAACATCGCAACGCCCAAACAGCTCGCCGATCTTATCGATGGCCTTTGTCACGCTTTCGGCGTCCGTGACGTCCAGCGGTACGACAACAGGGTCCAAGCCCTCGGCCTTCAAGTGATCCGCCGCCAAGTGTCCCTCGGCCAAATCGCGTACACCCATCGCCACAATCAAACCCGACCGTGCCAGCCGACGTGCGACTTCCAGGCCGATCCCTCGATTTCCGCCGCTGATTAGCGCAACCCGTGTTACGGTCATACCGCCTCTCGCTTGGTGTTCATGCCTTAACCCTGTGTCGTACGGTCGTCAGCCGACAGACCGCACCGTGGGCAGATCTTGTGCGCCATCCGGCCAACAACGCAACTTGCACACTCAACACACGCGTCCGCCCCTGATGTGGACCGATTGGAACCGATCGAGATTTCGTAGGCATGACACGAACCTTAGCCAACCTGCTTTTGGTTGCGATCGCTCTGATCTGGGGCCTAGCCTTTATCTATCAAAAGACGGCCATGGCGCACGTCGGGCCGCTGCTGTTCGTTGCCATCCGCTCAGCCATCGCTTGCGTCGTTCTTCTGCCGCTGGCGCTGTTCGAACGCCGGTCACGCTCGCCGAAGATACCGCTTGCCCTTTGGCAGATCGGCGCCTTCGGCGGTGCGATGTTCTTTCTCGCGGCTGCACTTCAACAAATTGGTATGGTGACCGCAACCGTGACCAACACGGGGTTTCTGACAGGGCTCTACGTGGTTGTGACACCACTGATCGTTTGGGCCCTGTTCGCCAATCCGCCGGCTCGTCACATTTGGGCAGCTGTCGGGTTTGCCTTCACCGGCACGTGGTTTCTCGGCGGCGGCACCGTTGGCGGATTGTCGACCGGTGACATCTTGGTTGCGATTTCCTCTATCTTTTGGGCGGGCCACATCGTCGTTATCGAGCGATCGACGGTCCATGCCAGCCCGACGACGTTCACCATGATCCAGTTCCTTATGACCGGCGTGCTCGGCTTGTGCGCGGCGACGATTTTTGAGCCGATTGTGTGGTCGGGCATCATAGCGGCCCTGCCGGAACTGTTGTTCGTCGGCGTGCTTTCGAGCGCTTTGACGTTCACGTTGATGGCGGTTGCGATGCGCAGTGCCGCCTCGTCTGAGGCTGCCATCATCGTTTCGCTCGAGACCGTGTTTGCGGCCTTGTTCGCGGCCGTCATGCTCGGGGAGCGGTTGTCTCCGGTTGGCTGGATCGGTGCTGCGTTGCTGTTCTCGGCGACGTTGATCGTGCAGGGCTATCCCTACGTCAAAGAGCGCTGGCGGCGCGGTCGCTAAACACAGGCCAGCCGAACCGGAGTTTGCTGGGTGGGGCGAGTCACTTAGCCTCTCGGCCATCTCGCAACCAGATTGAACCTTAAGAGCTGGCCATGACATTCGACAGCCATTACACATACTGCCAGCATTGCCAGTGCACACTCGCCGATCAGTCGGAATCGCAGCATCTCGTCGCGCAGGAGCCGCAGCCCAGACCTCAACCCGCCCGACCCGAAGAGATGCCAGAGAACACCCAGGGTCTGATCCGGTTGGACGGGACACTGCAGGATGTGCTCGATGAGGCAGCCAGCCATGCCCGGGCCGATGGTTTCGAGACGCCGAGACTATTTCACATCGTGTATGCTTTCGCGCGTCTGATCACGGCCGCGCCGAGTTTGGATGCCGCCGGCATCTCGTCAGCAGAGATCCGCCGGACCTTGCGGCGGATGATTCGGACGGACCAAGCGGCCCAATTGATTGCGTCGGAAGAAGTTGAACAACGGGCCATCGCCGACGTGTTCTCGTACGCTGCCGCGGATGCGTCCGAATCGATGCTTTATGTGACGGACATTGCCGTCGCGATTGTCGCTCTCGACCTCAATCACCCGCTGGTCGCACAGATGGAGCAGCTGCGCGTTTCGGCCCCGGTGCGCGAGACCGCACAGCCAAGTCCCGAACCAACGCAGCGTCTTGCATCAAGGCAGTGTCTCGAACCAACACAGCCGTCACGCCGTGGATCGCAAGTCACCTCGCTGCTTTCGTCCGCCGAGCAGGATGCCACAACTGCTGAGGCCGCAGCGGTCGCATGCGACGCAACGCCGTTTGGTGCCCCACCAGCGGCAGTGGCAATAGACATCACCGCAACACCGCAG
>JBCCOV010000139.1:0-13774 GCA_039039985.1 Pseudomonadota bacterium
CATAAGCCGCTTGCCGTCGAAGGGTATCGGATGGGCGTCAGAGTCCATGTCGGGATCGGTCATGACGGCCTGCATGCCCGCATCCCGCGCTTGCTTGGATGGCCAAATGATCCACGACACGACAACAGTCTCCCCCGGCTCTGCCTTCACCGCCATCGGGAACGACGTGAGCTCGCCGTCGGGGACGTCATCCCCCCAAAGATCCACCAGCTTAACCGCGCCGTGCTTCTTGAAGATCTCGGCCGCGAACTTCGCGTGTGCGAGATAAGCGTCCTTCGCATCCGTCGGCACCGCGGCAACCATCGCGTCGACATAGTGCATCAAGCTACCCCTGGGTTTGTTTCAGCGATCGAATCTTCGATTTCCATGCGTGCCCCTACGTCGTCGCCATAAGCGATGCTTCGGCCGCAATCCGTTGAGAGACGCGCGTCTGGCGTGGACGTCGCCCAAAGCGGGCAAAGTTCCACAATGATCCACGACTGCGACAACAATGTCTGGCAATTATGTTGATGTCAACCTATATTGTGATTCATGCAAGACCACCTACCATTTTCCGTCACGGTCGAGGTGCGTGACCGGTGCCTGTGTCTCAGCTTACAGCGTGCCGCGCGGGCTATCGGACGTCGTTTTGACGAAGCTCTGCGGCCTCTTGATCTCAGCAACGGTCAATACTCATTGCTGATGGCGCTCAACCGGCCAGAGCCGCCACGAATGGCAGAGGTCGCACGTTTTCTAGCGATGGACAGAACAACGCTGACGGCAAACCTGAAGCCACTGGCCCGTCGCGGCTTGCTCGACATAAACCCCGATCAGAAAGATCGGCGCAGTCGGCGCCTCAGCCTCACCGAGGCTGGTCGGCGCTTGCTGGCGCAGGCGGTCCCAATTTGGCGCGAGACACACGATGAAATTGATACGCGCGTGGCAAGTGGCGATGTCGCCGGATTGCGCAGAGATCTGCAATCGCTTTCGTTTGGGACGTGATCTCGGTCTCGACACGTCGTCAAAAGCAAACCGACGGGCTCTAGCGCCCGGCTACTGCGGCGCCGAACGCTTCGAATAATGCGCGGTTGATCGGATTCGTTTGCGGATCATACTCGGCGTGCCACTGCACACCCAGTGCAAAGCCGTTGGCCTCAGCAACACGAATTGCCTCGACAGTTCCATCCTCGGCAAGGCCTTCAACCACAATGCGCTCACCGGGCTCAAGAACGCCCTGCCCGTGTAATGAGTTCACACGGATGGTTTCGGTACCGAGCAGGTTGGCAAACACACCCCCTGGCGTCAGCGCCACGTCGTGTCGGTCTGCGAAGATAACTGTTGGATCGGGATGGACCTCACCATTCTCAAGTCGCGGCATGCGATGGTTCATGCGGCCTGGAATCTCACGAATCTCGGGATGCAGTGTACCGCCGAAGGCAACATTCATTTCCTGCAAGCCACGACAAACCCCGAACACCGGCGTTCCGGTCTCGACACATGCCCGAGTCAATGCGAGTGCGACCGCGTCGCGCCGCTCATCATACGGCTCATAGGCCTCGTGCGGTTCGACTTCGAAGTGCGTCGGATGAACGTTCGCGCGCCCGCCTGTCAGGAGAACTCCGTCAACCGTATCGAGCAGTGTCCCGATGTCGGTGATCTCCGGTGCACCGGCAAACATCAGTGGCAAAACGCCGGCGACTTCGGCCAGCGCTCGGAGGTTCTTCTCTCCTACCATTTGAATGGGAAAACGACGCTCTATTGTGTTGGCATTCCCAATGACGCCAACCACGGGCTTGCTCATGATCTGCCTCCGTGACGACTCGCGGCAGTGAGCAACAGGACGTAGCAATACGTCAAGCCAGCATCCGCAATTGCCGCGCATTCGCGCAACTGCCGCGTCGTGTTAAGTCTCCAGACCGTGGACAGGTGACCGAGGACATCTCGCGAAACGGGTGTAATCTCACATGATGAACCGCAGGCTCATTGCGGAACGTTTCGCGGCCGCAAGAACGCCGCACGTGCGTTCGATCGGGAGAGAAACATGCACGCCCAGTCATTCAATACTCACGACATCACCAACCAAAGCCCACCCTTCGAGAACGTAAACCTGTTCGCAGCAGATCGCGCGCTGCAAGAGGCGATCGCGCGCGAAGGTGCCGAATGGGCGGCCGAGGCACTCACGGCATTTGGCGAAAGCGTCGGCAGCGCGCGCGGCTTCGAGATCGGCCGCTTGGCCAATGAGAACCCGCCTCGCCTAAAACGCTTCGACCAAAAGGGCTTTCCGATAGACTTCGTCGAGTATCACCCGACCTATCATGAGGCGATGGCCATGAGCTTCGCAGCCGGTATGCATTGCAGGCCCGGAGTATCCGTCTCAGACACCGAAACCGCGCCGACAGGCGGGACGGGTGGCCAGGTAGCCCGCCTGGGCCATCTCTACCTGATGACACAAATGGAGGCTGGTCACGTCTGCCCCGTCACGATGACCCACGCATCGATATCAACATTGAAAATGCAGCCGGAGATCTACGCCCCGCTTCAAAGCCTCCTGAACTCCCGGACCTATGACCCGTCGTTTCAGCCGTACGCGCAAAAGACAAGCATCACCATCGGCATGGGCATGACCGAGAAGCAAGGTGGCACAGATGTCCGCGCGAACACGACGCGCGCCCTGCCATGCAGCGCTCCAGGACCGGGAAACGCATACCAACTCATCGGTCATAAGTGGTTCCTGTCGGCTCCCATGAGCGATGCATTCCTCATGTTGGCGCAGGCACCCGGCGGCTTGTCATGCTTTTTCGTACCGCGCTTCCGTCCTGACGGCACGGTGAATGCGATCCGGTTGCAGCGACTGAAGGACAAACTGGGTAATCGCTCGAATGCATCATCAGAAGTCGAGCTGCAAAACGCCCACGGCTGGCTGATTGGCGAAGAAGGTCGCGGCGTCCCGGCAATAATCGAAATGGTGACAATGACGCGCCTCGATTGCGCCATCGCGTCAGCCGGGCAAATGCGGCTTGCTCTTGCGATGGCTCTGTTTCATTGCCGGCGGCGGACTGTGTTTCAAAAGCGCCTGGTCGACCAGACACTTATGGCAGGTGTACTGGCCGACATGGCACTCGACGTCGAGGCCAGCACAGCATTGGCCTTCCGCTTGGCGCGCGCGTTCGACTGCTCTGAGGATGACGAACGGGAGGCAGCTTGGCAGCGCGTGATGACGCCGGTGACCAAGTATTGGGTCTGCAAACTTGCACCGGCACTTGGGTATGAGGCGATGGAATGCCTCGGCGGCAACGGCTACGTGGAAGACGGGATGGTGGCGCGCCTTTATCGCGAGCTGCCGCTGAACGCGATTTGGGAAGGCTCCGGCAACGTGATGTGCCTCGACCTTCTTCGCGTCCTGCGCCAGGCACCCGACCAGGCGCGTTTGGTCTTCGACGAGATCCGAACGCTGGCAAACGGCGAGCGTCGCCTGATATCATCTCTATCCAGTATTGAAGCACACCTGAGCGGTAACACAGTCGACCTGGAGCGACATGCCCGCAGCCTGGTGGAAGACCTCGCCCGAACTGCCTCCGGCGCACTGTTGCACGCCCACGCACCAACGGCCGTCGCTGACGCTTTTCTTGAGAAACGCCTCGGGACTCGATTCCATCAGACCTACGGCGCCGGACATCATCATCTCGACTCCGCAGCCATTTTGGAGCGGGCGCTGCCGGAGATCTAGAATCCTCTGTTCGCCTGAGGCGAACTCATATCGCCGGACCAGAGCTGCAATGCTCACACCAGATATGGACCCAAGATAACATGACAGATGCACACAAACGTGCAGGAGAGGTAGCGCTGCCGTTTGATCCCGCCCTTACGGCAGACGACGCCAAGCTCGTCTTTATCGGTCGGCTCTCGACAGCTTGGAAAAGCCGGGCGGACTGCCCCAAAAATCTCGTCAGAGCTCGAGAACGCGGGACGTCAGCCACGCTGAAAATCGATCCACCCTGGCGTACGGGCTTAACAGGGCTGTCCGAACACAGCCATGCGATTGTGCTGTACTGGATGCACCAGGCGCAGCGCGATTTGATTATCCAAAGTCCGAAACATCGCAAAGCTGCCACGGGCACATTCGCCCTGCGGTCACCGGTACGCCCGAACCCGATCTCCCTGGCAACGGTTCAAGTGATCTCCGTTGATATCGCGACCGGCGAGGTTGTGATCGACGCAATCGACTGCCTTGATGGCACGCCGCTTCTCGACATCAAGCCCTGGTTTCCAAGCGTCGATATCCCGCCGGATTATGCGTAGGCTCCGGAGTCCGCTGGCACATGGCCTTCAACTGAAGCTCGTCGCGCTAAGTTAGATTCACATTTAAGGCCACGAATGCAGAGTCTTTAGTTGCGCTGTTCGCACGCTCGCAGGCTCGCGGCTCGAGCGCGGGCTATCCTGCGAGGACGCCCCCAGGCCGCGAATGCGGCCCGGCGCGTTGCGGCGGCGCCTCCCCAACGCGGGTGTTCCCGCGTTGGGCATTTTAAGTGTCGAGATAGTTAAATGTCGAGATAGCGTGTTCGCATGCTCTCGGCTCGAGCACAAGCCAGCCGTCCGGCACCCCAGGCCGCGACCGCGGCCCGCCGCGTTGCGGCGCGCCCGCGCAGGGCCCGGCCGTTAGGCCGGAACAGCCCGTGAGCGAAAGCAAGCAAGAGCGACGCGCATATAATGCGACATGCACTAAGCCATCGTCGAGACGTGCAATGCCGGCATACGATCCGCCCATGGCATGGCTTGCTCAAGCGCGGCACCCAGTTGTAGCGGCAGATGATCGTCACCGGGGCGCGCGGCAAGTTGAACGCCGATCGGCAATCCGGCGGTCGTCATCGCAAGCGGCAAGGAGATCGCCGGCGTTCCCATAATGTTATGAGGTATCGTGAACTGCACGGGCTCACGATACAGCACATCCGCGACGTTCTCGGCTGTCACGCCTGGCTTCGCCAGATGATACCTGCCCCACGGCTCCGCAACCTTTGCCGTCGTTGGTGACAGCCAGATATCGTACGTCTCGTAGAACGCACCAAGCTTGCGCCGCACGACATTCAATTGGCCGAGCACCTCCATGAACCGCGCCGGCGTGATCGACTTGGCGTGCTCGTAGAGCCCGTAAATCGGAGGTTCGAGAAGCTCCGGCGACACCGTGCGCCCGGCGCGCTTGGCATACGCATCAAGCCGCGAATCGAACGCAAAGAAAAACAGATCAGTCGTTATGGCCAGCGTCGCCTCACCGCCGATATCGGCATGTGCCTCCTCGACGTTATGCCCCATGTCGGCGAGGACGCGGCCAGCTTCACGCACAGCCTCGGCAACGTCCGGATCGATCGGCACGCCAACCAGCGGGTCGAGGACCAAGCCGATTTTCAATTTCGGTGGGTCAGCGCGAGACAACGCAAGGTAGCTATCGCTGGGCCTTGGAATCACGAACGGGTCGCCAGGTCGCGGCGCGCAAACACAATCCAACAGCGCGGCCGCATCGCGAACGGACTTTGTCTGCGCGAGGTTGACGGAGTACCCCCAACCGTTTTCATCCATGGCCGGTCCGATCGAGACCCGCCCGCGCGAGGGCTTCATCCCAACGCCGCCGCACCAGCTTGCCGGGATACGGATCGACCCACCAATATCGGACCCGTGCGCAATCGGCACAATGCCAGACGTGACGGCGGCTTGAGCGCCTCCACTGGAACCGCCAGCGGAGTATCCTTGCATCCACGGGTTCGAGCAGTTTCCGTACATGGCGCTTTCGGTCGTCGCCGACATCGAATACTCCGGCGCGTGCGACCGACCGATGATGTTCACACCTGCCGTTTTCAAGCTCTCGCAAAAATACGTACCGATCTCGGCGCGCATGCCCTCGCACAAACGCGACCCAAACTCGATCTTCCGGCCCGCCTCATGACCGAAGACATCCTTCATGAGGAACGGCACACCGCGAAATGGACCGTCCCCGAGGGTTGCGTCGTTCAGGTCTTCGACGCGATCCGGATAGGTCTCGACAACCGCATTGATCTTGGGATTGGCAACGTCGATCGCCGATGCTGCAACGGCGGCGAGTTCGCGCGGACTGACGTCACCCTTTGCGACGAGCTCGGCGAGACCCAGTCCGTCATACGACGCATACTCGGCAAGGTTCATCTGAGCGTCTCCTCTGACGCGACCGCATGTTGAATGTCACCGAGCGGCGCGGAACCGGCATCTGCGCCGAATACAACGTGACGCCCCGGTGCAGCCTCCAGCAGGTCTCGCGTATAGGCGTGCTGTGGACGCACAAAGACATCCGCCGTCGGCCCGGCCTCCACGATTTCTCCGAGTCGCATAACCAGCACGCGATCGCATATCTGCGCAGCGACCCGCAGATCATGTGTAATGAACAGAACCGCAAGAGCAAACCGTTTCCGCACGTCGTCGATCAACTCGAGCACTTGCGCTTGAACCGAAACATCAAGCGCAGAAACGGCTTCGTCCGCAATAAGGATTTCCGGCTCCATCGCCAGCGCCCGCGCGATGGCAATACGCTGACGCTGCCCACCGGAAAACTGGTGCGGGTAACGCATTAAGGCATCAGGCGACAAGCCAACCAGCGTCATCAAATCTTGCGCGCGCGCAACCGCGTCAGCCTTGGCCGTTCCGAAATTCATCGGACCTTCGATCACCGATGCGCCGACCGTCCGCCGCGGGTTAAGCGACCGATACGGATCTTGAAAAACGATTTGCACGCGCTTGCGATGCGGACGAAGCCGGCGCTCCGACAAGGTCGCAATGTCTTCACCGTCGATCAAAACCTCACCGGCAGTCGGCTTCACCAGACGCGCAATGCAGCGCGCGACTGTCGATTTGCCGGATCCGGATTCACCAACGATCCCAACCGTCTCACCCCGCTTCACCGTCAGATCGACGTCGCGCGCTGCTTTGACGTGTCGCTGGGCGGCAAACCAACTTCCACCGCCATAAGTCTTGCTGAGACGTCGGGTTTCGAGCGTGACCGGCCCGTCAACGGCTGGGCGTGGCTGCGGCTCCAGGCTCGGAACCGAACTTACGAGCATACGCGTGTAATCGTTTCTCGGCCGGCGTAAGATGTCGTTTGTCGCACCCGTTTCAACGACGCGCCCATGCTGCATGACGACAACGCGGTGCGCGATTTCCGCGACCACGCCGAAGTCATGGGTAATGAACATCACGCCGGTGCCTCGCCGCTCCTGCATTTCGGAAATCAACTTCAGGATTTGGGCTTGGGTGGTCACATCGAGCGCGGTCGTCGGCTCGTCCGCAATCAACAAGACAGGATCCAACACCAGAGCTGCCGCAATCATGATGCGCTGGCGCTGACCGCCCGAGAGCTGGTGCGGAAAGGCATCGATCAATTGCGCGACATCCGGCAAATGCACCGCGTCCATAATCGCTTTGACCCGCTCCCGCCGTTCAGCCGCGCCGAGGTCCGTGTGGATCTCCAAGACTTCCGCAATCTGATCGCCGACTCGTTCAACAGGATTGAGCGCGGTCATCGGCTCCTGAAAGATCATCGACATCCGCGCACCGCGTAGCGCGCGCATCTCAGCCGCCGTCTTGCCGGTGAGAGAAACGCCCTCAAGTTCGATCTCACCTTGCGTCAGCGTCAGTTGGCCCTTCGGCAGCAACCCCATAACGGCCTGCGCCGTTACCGATTTGCCCGATCCGGACTCGCCGACAATGCAAACGATCTCCCCGCGCCCGACCGTGAGCGAGACATCCGCGACAGCCTGCGCGCGATCTGCGCCGCGCGGCAACGATACCGAGAGGCCACGAACATCGAGAACGGCGCGCTCGTTATCCACCATGATCAGAACCGCCGCTGCATTTTGGGATCAAGCGCGTCCCGCAAGCCGTCACCCAGCATGTTGACGGCAAGAACCGTGACCGCAAGGAACAAGCCTGGATAGAGAATGTTGTGCGGGAACACGCGGAACAGCGTGCGTCCCTCCGCCATAATGTTCCCCCAGGTCGGGATTTCCGGCGGAATGCCGATGCCGAGGAACGAGAGGATGGCCTCAACCAGGATCGCGGCCGCGCAAATGAACGTGCCTTGGACAATGAGCGGTGCAAGCGTGTTCGGAAGCACGTGGCGCCACAGCAGAACGGGCACCGGCGTCCCGACAGTAATGGCCGCCTCGACGTAGGGTTCTTCGCGGACGGAGAGCACAATCGAGCGTACCAATCGCACCACGCGCGGGATCTCGGGTACGACGATGGCAACAATGACACTAAACAGCCCGGCGCGGAACAGCGAGACAAGAGCGATCGCAAGCAGGATCGCCGGTATCGCCATGAGACCATCCATCAACCGCATCACGATGCCGTCGAGCCATCGCACATAGCCGGCGACAAGCCCGATTGCGAGCCCGATCAAGACGCTGATCAGTGCCACGCTCAGGCCGACCATGAGAGAGATCCGCGCGCCATAGACCACGCGGCTGTAGATGTCTCGACCGAGGCTGTCTGTACCGAACCGTGCGATGGATCGCACCCGGTTGCCATCATCATCGCGTGTGACGACTTCGTATCCCGGCACCTTGTTGCGATTGGCTGGGTCGATGGCCGCCGGGTCCTTTGTGCCCAGAAACGGGGCCAAGATCGCAATGGCGATCATCACCGCAACCAGCACGCCGCCAAAGATCACCGCTGCGCTTCGCCGCAACGCCCGCCACGCACTCGGCGGCCGTGTGACGGCATTTGAGCTGTCAGCCATCAATACCGGATCCTCGGGTCAAAAACCGTGTACGCAAGATCCACCATCAGATTGATCAAAACGTAGACGAAGGAGAACAACAAGATCACGGCCTGGATTGTTGGATAGTCTCGCGCCAGTACGGCATCGACAGTCAGCAATCCGAGACCCGGAATTGTGAAGACGCTTTCCGTTACGACAACGCCGCCGATCAGAATGGCTATGGTCAGACCGATGACCGTGAGAATGGGCACGGCCGCATTCCCAAGTGCGTGACGGAAGAGGACTCGCTGCTCAGTCTGTCCCTTCGCCCGGGCCGTCCGAATGTAGTCCTCCGATAGGACCTCAAGCATGCTGGTCCGCGTCATGCGGGCAATCAACGCGATAAACACCACAGACAACGTGATGGACGGCAGAACCAAGCGCTCAAGCCAGCCAAGCACGCCATCGCCAATCCGCTGATAGCCCTGAACCGGCAAAACTTGGAAATAGATCGAGAAGACGTAAATCAGGATATACCCGATCACAAAAACCGGGATTGAAAACCCCAGGACCGAAAAGCCCATGATAATGCGATCAAGGGCCGAGCCTTGCTTGTAAGCTGCGATCACGCCGAGTGGGACAGCAATAAGTACAGCCAAAACAATTGTGAGCAATGAAAGCGATAAGGTTGGCTCAAGCCGCTCAAGGATCAGGTCCGAAACGCTCTTCTTGTAGAAAAAGGACTCACCCAGATCGCCAGCCAGGACGTTGGAAAACCAAACGAAGAACTGTGTCACGATTGGCTTGTCAAGGCCGAGCCGTTCGCGAATCTCGGCAATCTGTTGGTCGTTTGCAAAATCACCGGCAATGATGGCCGCCGGATCGGCTGGCGTCAGCCGGAGCATGAGAAAAACAAGCACGGCAACGATAAACATGACCGGAATGGTCGAGAGGATGCGGCGCAGGATATAGGCAACCATTGTTCAGCCAGTTGCTTGTGCCAGTCACTTTTGAAGCTGCTCGAAGGTACGGCGCAACGGATCGCCAGTAACGACCTCATACATGCGACCCCGAAGCCGATCAGTAGCGACGTGTATCAAGACGTAAACGAAGCGGCCGGGAAGGAACCCGGCCGCCATGTGAAGAGGCCTCGGCCCCTACTTTTTCTCGATATTCCAGAGCACAGGCACGCCGGCAGCCAAAATTCCGGAAACGCCCTTCCGGTGGAAGCCCATGTTGTACCACTGGCCGAGATGAATGTGCGTCGGGTACTCGACCCAACGCTTCTGGATCGCAGCGACGATTTCCTTCTGCTTTTCCGTATTCGGCGCCTTGGCGAACTGATCCCGCAGATCTTGGATCGTGTCGTCACACGGCCATCCAAACAGGGCCTGGTCGCAACCGGAGTTCAAAAAGGCGTGCGCGACTGGATTGAACAAATCACCAGCCGTCCATGACGTGATGAACGCGTTCCAACCGCCCTCTGATGGCTTATCTTTCTTGGCGCGCCGCGCGACAAGCGTCTGCCAATCCATCGATTGCATATCGACTTTGAAGCCGACTTTCTCCATCAGCGATTTTGCAACCGGCGCCAGGTTTGTCAGCACGTACAGATCGGTTGAGTGCATCAAGACGATCGGTGTGCCGTCATATCCGGCCTCTTTCAGCATCTCGCGCGCTTTTTTGAAATTCGACTCGAGCAGGCCATCCATGTGGGTGTCGGTTTCAAATGGCATCCCGCAAACAAACAAGGCTTTACAGAGCTTGTAATACTCTTCCGACCCCACGACCGCGCGAACGAAATCCTCTTGATTGAAAGCGTACAACAAGGCTTGCCGCACTTTGGGGTTATCAAATGGCGGGTGCAGAATGTTGTAGCGGAAGGTGTACTGATTGCCCGCTGGGTTCCAGTTCGTGAACGCAATATTCGAATCCGACTTCATCAGCGGATGCAAGTCATGCGGCGGGCTTTCGATGTAGTCGACTTCGCCCGCAAGTAGAGCATTGACAGCTTGTTGATGGTCGCGGATCGGCCGGAAGACGACTTGATCAACCTTGACGACTTTGCCACCGGCGAGACCCGATGCGGGCTCGGAGCGCGGCTTATAGCCATCAAACTTACGATAGACGATCTTGTTCCCAGGCTCCCACTCCTCCTGCACGAAAACGAACGGGCCTGAGCCGACGAACTCCTTGATTTGCTCGCCCGGCGGCGTTTCTGCAATCCGCTTCGGCATCATGAATGGAACGTTCGACGACGGCTTGCCAAGCGCGAGCGTAACCAACCCCGTTGGTTGCTTCAGCTTGATAACAATCGTCTTGGCGTCCGGGGCTTCCAACGCAGCCACGAAGCTCATGAGCTTTTGGCCCATGGCATCCTTGGCACCCCAGCGCTTGATCGAAGCGACGCAATCCTCAGCGGTGACAGGCTTGCCGTCGTGCCATTGCAAGCCATCCCGCAAGGTCAACGTATGGGTCAATTGATCACTTGAGACGTCGTGCTTCCCGACCATTTGCGGCTGCACGTTGCCATCCGCGTCGAGCGCGAACAGCGTGTCATAAATCATGTAACCGTGGTTGCGGGAGATGTAAGCTGTTGTCCAGATCGGATCCAAGATCTTCAGATCCGAATGTGGAACAAAGTTGAGCGTTCTTTCTTGCGCTATAGCTGGTGTCCCAACCAGAACAGCCGTAGCGCTCAGCAATGCAAGTGCCGTTCGCAGACGCATACCACTTCTCCGTTGTAAGTCGCTGCCCTGAACAGCGTTGCGTGCACAGGGATTCAGGCGCAGCAAAGACGCCCGGTGATCCTGGGTGTCAATCCGGATGGGGGTCAAGCACGAAATAGCTGCACGACGTGCCAGTGAAAGCGACACGCCTTTTTCACATTATGAAGAATGACTTTCCTCTTCGGCATGCTGCGTTCCGCAGCTCACCATGCGTACGCGCGTAAGTATTGAACGGCGCGACCACAAATGCGACCGCCTCGCTCGAACCGAAGATTGGAGGGCGCCAACCGGGTATAGCTCAGACTGAAATGCCCAGCATTAAGCCGCTGTGCGCTTCTCCACCAATCGTGCATAAATCGACGCACCGATCGGGAGAATACCCTCGTCGAGATAATACTGGTCGTTGTGCAGTGGCATTGTTCCGCCATGCCCCACGGTGCAATAGGCGCCCGGCACCACGCGCAACATGTCTGCAAAGTCTTCAGAACCGGTTCGGACATTCGGTGCTACAAACACGTTGTCCTGACCAACGACGTCGGCCGCAACCTCCAACATGGTTTGGCTCAATGCTTCATCATTAACAAGAACATCAAAGATTTCGCGGATTTCCGTTTCAATCTCGACGCCATAGGCCATCGCCAATCCGGAAGCCAATATGCGCATACGATCGCGCACCATCGCTGCAACTTCGGGATTGAAATACCGCATTGTCCCGGAAACGGTCGCCTCGGACGGAATGACGTTATACGCCGCACCGGCATGAATCTGGGTTACCGACAGCACCAGCGGTTCCACCGGTGGCACATTGCGACTGACGACTGTCTGGAGTTGGCCGACGAGCGCCGTCGCAATCACGATCGGATCCTTCGACTGATGTGGCATGGCGGCATGCGATCCGGATGCACGGACCGTGAAGTCGAAAAAGTCAGCGCCTGCCATCGCTTGTCCGGGCTTTACGCCGACCCGGAACGGCTCGCCGTTCGGATTGTTGTGCATGCCGTAGATTTCATCACACGGAAACCGCTCGAACAGGTTGTCGGCCAGCATCGCACGGGCGCCACCGAGCCCCTCTTCCGCCGGCTGAAAAATAAACACGGCAGTGCCGCTGAAATCGCGCGTTTCCGCCAGATATCGCGCAGCGCCGAGCAGCATCGTCGTGTGCGCATCATGACCACAAGCGTGCATGACACCAGGGGTCTTCGACGCGAACGGAAGGTTCGACCGCTCCTCAATTGGAAGCGCATCCATATCTGCACGCAATCCGATTGTTTTGCCGTCAGCCTTTCCATGTAGAACGCCCACAACCCCTGTCTTGCCGATGCCGGTGTGGGTTTCGATGCCCCACTCGGTCAATAGCTTCGCAACGATCCCGGACGTGCGGACTTCTTCCATGCCCAACTCGGGGTGCTCATGAAAGTCACGCCTGATTGTGGTCAGCTCGTCGGCATATGCTGCGATGCGGTCGATCACGGGCATTGTCTTTGGCCACTCCGTTTCGGTTGTCACACAGGCTCGGGCAGTCTTCGATATCATCCAATGTGCCGGATGGTCCATGCACGAAGTCCGGAGCTGGCGATGCCAGACAACAGCAGCTGAATTCCGTTGGGCCTGTTCCAACGCGGGCGGGACCCAATCGGTTCCGGCCAATCCCCGATGTTCCGACAAAACGCTTTGAAGGACCCGAACCATGGCAGACCTGCACTTCAAGTCCGCATCAGAAATTGCCCACGCAATCCAGTCGCGATCTCTTACGGCTGAAGCCGTCCTCGATCACTTTCTAGATCGTGTCACGCGATACAACCCGCAACTCAATGCAATCATATGGATGAATGCAGACGCCGCACGTGAACGTGCCCACCAAGCTGATCAAGCCATCGCCGACGGCAAGGTCTGGGGACCGCTGCACGGTGTGCCAATGACCGTCAAGGAAAGCTATACGGTGGCGGGTTCCCCCACAACGTGGGGCGTTTCGGAATTCAAGAGCAACGTGACGGAAACGAGCGCGCTCGCCGTCCAAAGGCTGGAGCAAGCCGGCGCAATCGTTTTCGGAAAGACAAACGTGCCGCACATGCTCGCCGACTGGCAGAGCTTTAACGACATCTACGGCACCACCAACAATCCCTGGGATGTTTCACGCACACCGGGCGGATCTTCCGGCGGGTCGGGTGCGGCGCTCGCTGCCGGCCTGACCGGCCTTGAAATCGGCAGTGACATTGGCGCGTCGATCCGCAATCCTGCGCACTATTGCGGCGTGTTTGGCCTGAAACCAACATGGGGCATCATTTCACCGAAGGGGCACGCGCTACCCGGTACAGTCGCCTACGGCGATATCTCCGTCGTCGGCCCA
>JBCCOV010000140.1:0-13587 GCA_039039985.1 Pseudomonadota bacterium
AGCACGCCGAGCGCCAGGCCTGTCATTGACGCACTATTGTGACCGACTGAACTGACAAAAAAAGGCAGCTGGGTGGGGACGACGAAGAACGTCAGATTGGTCAGAAACTGCAGGCATGAGAGCGCGGCGAGCCAGATGGGCCATGCCGGTCGGCCTTCGGTTGCGGTGCGATCGCCCGAGCCCACCGTTCGCGGTGGTCGCTTCGGCTCCGGCAGCGCGGCCCACATGACCGGCAGATAAAGCGCCGCCAGTCCATAAATCGCAAACGGCAGTTCGGGCGACAGTGCTGCCAGCCAGCCTGCGAGCGCAATGATCACAAAGCCTCCGAAGTTCCGCGCCGAGACTTGAAGGCCCGCGACGCGCGTACGTTGGTTACCCGTGAAGTAGTCTCCAATCAGCGCAGTCTGGGCCGTCATGATGACCGCGACGGCAATGCCCAAGGCCAGCCGGCTGACGAAGATCGCGGTAAGATCGTTAAGAAACAGACCGGCCGTTCCCGTGATCGCAAATGCGAGAACCCCAATCAGCATCGGCCTGCGCCGGCCAAACCGGTCCACAACGCAGCCGGCAACCGGTGCAAAAAGAAGCACGGTCAATGAGGGTGCTGGAACCAACAGGCGCGTGAGCAGCTCTGCATTTGGGTGATTGGCAAATGCCGATTCCAGACCAGGAAGTGCAGGGCTGATTGTCGCGTTCGCCATAATGATGAGCGTGGCGGCCAAGAGCAGCGCGACCGTGCGTTGGTCGCGCCAAACGTCCGTCTCGTCGACGGATGCGGCGTGCGTCATGATCTTATCCTCTTGCTTGAAACGCCATGTGCGGGCACCGTACGAATTCAAGTGAACTTGAGGTCAAGCATGAAAGTGATGGATATTGCTGAGGTGGCAGAGCACGCCGGTGTGCCGCCTTCGGCATTGCGCTACTACGAGGAAATCGGGCTCATTGAGTCGGTTGGCCGGCATGGATTGCGGCGCCAGTTCGGCCCGGAGACGCTGCTCCGCTTGTCTTTGATTGCGTTGGGCAAATTGGCCGGGTTTTCGCTGACGGAGATTGCGCGGGTTTTCGGGCCGGATGGCCAGCCGTCCTTGCCGCGACCCGAGATCCGCGCAAGAGCGGATGAACTGGATCGCCAGATCCAGAATCTCACGACCCTACGTAATCTGCTGCGCCATGTCGCAGACTGTCCGGAACCGAACCATTTGGATTGCCCAAAGTTTCAACGCTTGTTGCGTATGGCGGGCCGTCGCGGGGCGAAGGTCGGTGCAGACAAGCGCAAGGGCGCACCAAGGCACTGAGCGATGCCATGTGGCGGACGTGTCAAATCGCAACGAGGTCGACTTGGAGTTCACGCAGCGCATCCCGGATAGACCGTGCGATGTCGACACAACCGGGCTCGTCACTATGAATGCAAATCGTGTCGACGGAAACGGGAACCATGTGGCCGTCCTGGCTCAGGACCGCGTTGTTCTGGATGAGATGCCGCACTTGCTGCGCAGCCTTGTGCGGATCCTTAATCATCGCATTTGCAACTCGGCGCGGCACGAGACGTCCCTGCGCATCATACCGGCGATCGCCGTAGGCTTCGCTGATCGTCTCCAGGTTGAGTTCATGCCCGGCCTGGACCATGGCAGAGCCGGCGATGGCAACAAACGCCAGCCCACCACCGCATGCACGAATACTGCGACCGATCGCGAGCGCAACGTCCAGATCATCAGCGGCAACGTTGTTCAACGCGCCATGAGGCTTGACGTAACGAACTTCAACGCCCTCGCGCGCTGCAATGGCGCGCAGTGCCCCGATTTGGTAGGTGACCAGATGCTCGATGTCGTCGGTCGCCATCTCCAGGCGGCGGCGACCAAACCCCCAAATGTCATTGAACCCAGGATGCGCCCCGACGGAAAGCCCATGCTGCTTTGCGAGCTTGACCGTTCGCGCCATAACCGAAGGGTCGCCCGCGTGCATGCCGCAGGCAATGTTGGCCGATGTGATCAACGGCATAAGCGCGGCGTCATTGCCGAACTCATAGCATCCGTAGCCCTCGCCAACATCTGCATTCAGACTAAAAGCCATCCCGCTGAGCACCTCCTATAGATGCATTGTTGACAGGGCGGGGGATGGCGTCCAATGCATTCCGGAGTAGCCGCCAAATGCACCGAGTGCATGTATGTCTGAGCCAGAAGCAGGAGTGGCCGTGTTCGAACTCAGAGAGCTTAGGAACTTCGTAGCAGTCGCCGAGCGATTGAACGTCTCAAAGGCTGCCGAGGTCGTGCACATCAGCCAGTCCGCGTTGACGCGACAGATTCAAGCGTTGGAAAACAAACTCGGCATTGCCTTGTTCGAGCGGTTGGGCAAGCGTCTCATCCTTACAGCCGAGGGCGAGGACCTGCTTGGCCGGGCGGCACTGTTGCTCGACCATGCACAAGAGCTGTCCAATCACGCATTTGGCCTGGAGCAGGGGCATTCCGGTGTCCTGCGCGTCGCCGCGTCACCGCAAACCAACGCGTGGCTGATGTCGCCGGCAATCGCGGAGTTTCGCACCGCGTATCCAAACGTCGACCTCAATCTCTCAGAGGGCCATAACGACAACCTGTTGTCGTTTGTTGAACATGGCGCGGCACATGTTTCGGTCGCGCATCTCGGCGTCAACAACTTGCTGCTCGGCACAAAGCTGTTCGTCGCTCAGCTCTTTGCGCTGTTGCCGCCGGGCCATCGGCTGGCTGCCAAGCGCAAGATCCGCATCACTGACATTGCGAGTGACGACCTGCTGGTCATGCGGCGCGGATTTCTGACCCGGCATTTGTTCGACAAGGTTTGTGCGGCTCACGAGATGCGCCCCCGGCTCTTTCTCGAAAGCGACAGCACGCACACGTTAGTCGCGCTCGCGCGTGATGGGCACGGTGTTGCGATCGTTTCGACTTCGGCACGGGACACGCGCGAGCTGGAGCACGCCAAACCGATCGTATCGGCGCGCACCGAGACACAAGCGAACGTCTCAGCCATTTGGAATCCCAAGCGTTATCGCCCTGCGGCTCTGCCCGCATTCATTGAAACGCTCGAGAAACACGCGCGCGAACAAAGCTAAGCGCCTTTGTCGCCGCGTTTGAGAAACAACACGATAGAGCCCAGTGACGCGATGAGAAATCCGATTGCGATCGGGTGGTCGACCACTTGCGTCAGATCGTTGTTGGTCACGATCAGGGCCTGACGCAACGACAGTTCAAACAGCGGGCCGACGACAAACCCGATCAGGAATGTCACGACGGAGTATCCGAACCGCTGCATCACATATCCGAGGGCGCCGAGCGCAATCATCATCAGCACGGAAAAGACGCTGTCGCGTTCAACGTATGATCCGATGATGCAGAACAAAAAGACAAAGGGAATAATGATCGCAATCGGGACACGTGTGATGCGCGCGAAGAACGTGAGCCCGACCCGACCGACAATGAGCATACAAATGCTGGCCACGATCATCGATACATAGATGCCGTAGATCAGGCGCGAATGCTGTTCGAAAACTAGCGGACCCGGCACAACGCCGTGAAGCATAAACGCAGAGACGAGGATCGCAGCCGAGACGCTGCCAGGCAGGCCGATTGCAAACAGCGGGATCAGGCTTGCTGGTAGTACGGCATTGTCGGCCGCTTCGGTTGCTGCCACCCCTTTGATGTCTCCTTGACCGAACTGGTCTCCCGCGCGCGCTGTTTTCTTCGCGACAGCATAAGAAAGAAAGGCGCCGATCGTCGGCCCGAGCCCGGGAATGATGCCAGCGGCGATACCGATGCCTGTTGAGCGTACAGTGGTTGGTGCAACGCGTTTGATATCCGACCAAAACAGCCGTCGTTCGCGCTCTGTGATCTGCGTATGCGCTGCGTCTTTGAGATCCGTCCGCGTGCGGTATCGCTCAGCCTGAAGCAGCATTTCGGTGAAGGCGAGCATGCCGACGGTTGCCGCTAAGATGGGGATGCCGTCGAGTAATTCGACGGTTCCGAACGTCATCCTCGGTGTTGCGCTCTCCGGATCAAGGCCAATCGTTGACACGAGAATGCCGAAGATCCCCGCAATCAGCCCGCGCGACATCGACGGTCCGGACAATGCGGCAATGAACGTGAGTGCGAAGATCATCACCGCGGTCATTTCAACCGGTCCCATCATCAACGCCACCGTAGCCAGTGGTGCGGCCATCAGGATGAGAATGACGGTGGCGACCAGATCGCCAAAGACAGACGCATAGAGCGCGACCTTGAGCGCGCGCGTGCCTTCGCCCTTCTGTGACAGGGGGTATCCGTCGAAGCACGTCGCGGCCGAGCTGGGCTCGCCGGGCGTGTTCAGAAGAATGGCACCCGTTGCACCGCCCGCCGCGCTCGCCTTCGTCACGCCGACCAAGAAGGCAATCGCGGATATCGGCGCCATCGAGTATGTGATCGGAACAGCAACGGCAAGGGCCGCGGGGCGAGAGAGGCCCGGCAACACACCAACGAGGTACCCTAGAAGAATGCCTCCAAGGACTGCGGTAAGTGCTGAGAGTGAAAATGCGTCTGCGGCGCCGGTTGACAGGTTCTCAAGCATCAAAGACCTGACCAGACAACGAGGAACATGACGCCGGCGCCGCCTGCGGTCATGGCAACAAGAGCAAGGAGGCGTCGCTCACCGAGGAGTAACGCCCCCGAACCCGTCATCACTGCGCCACCTGCGATCAGGCCGAATGCGTCAATCACCAGGCAGGAGGTGACGGCAGCAATGATGAGGCCGAGAACCAGCGCACTGTTTCTGCGCTTCGCGTCAGTTCGTGCGGGCACAAAAACGGCGCGCACGAACTGTATGGTTGCGATGGTCCCAATCGCGACGGCGCATGCGATGGGTAACATGTCCGGCGCAAGGCCGAGATTTGAGCCTGATGCGATGTATCGCGGCGCAATCCAAAAGACGAAAATCAAGCTTGCGCCGCCGACGATCACAAACTCGACGGAGGCCGTCGTGAGTGATCGCCGTGAGATATCAATACGCTCGTGCTCTTTCGCCATTTACGGGTTACTTCTTCATCGCCGCGGCGAACTGGGCGCTTTGCTTCTTGATGAGATCCGCAACCTCACTGCCGGTTGGCGTATAGGTCCCCATGTTACGCTTTGCGAGCAACGCTTTCACGGCCTCAGCTGTCGACGCCGCCTTGAAGGCCGCCACAAGTTTCGCCTTGGCATCGGCCGAGATTCCCTTCGGAGCAAGATAGACCACCATGTTCACGCTGGAGACGTTGTAGCCGAGCGACGTTAACGTCGGTGCACTTTCGAACCCAGGCACCGGCTGCGTACCCAAGCCGGCCAGCACGAGCAGTTTGCCGGCCTTTGCCTGCGCGTAATAGGTGCCCGAACTATAGGCAAAGTCGACATGGCCGCCCAAGGTCTGAGCAACAGCCTCGGCACCGCCCTTTGTCGGCACCGGTTTGAACGTGACGCCTTCTTTTTTGGCGATCTCGGCCAGGACCACTTTGTCGAGCGAGGTTGTCGACGCGTAGGTCAGTCCGTTGGCGCTTTTCTTGGCGGCAGCAACGACGTCAGCGAACGTTTTCCAACCTTTGTTAGGCAGGGCAACCAGGGCCTCGGGGAAAACGCCGAACGCTGCGATGTATTCGAAGTCATCCGCGCTGTACGGCAGGTTCCCCGCATGCGGGTCGAACGACACAGTTGTGGATATCACCGCTGCGAGTGTATGTCCGTCGTTTGGCATCGCCTTCAGCGTCGTCGCCGCAAGTGCACCGCCACCGCCCGGCTTGTTTTGAATGACGATTGTCTGGCCGAGCTTTGCAGATAGGGTATCGGAGGCCGCACGCGAAATGGAATCGACGCCTCCGCCCGCCCCGAAACCGACGATAATGGTGACGGGCTTACTTGGATACTGAGCCAGCGCAGCGCCGGCGAGCCCAACGGATAGAATGGCAAGACTGGCTGTCCGCCATATGGTTCGACATAACATCGCATACTCCCTTCGCATTGCGACTTGTGGACCTCCCAGCCCCGGGCGGCACACTGAAACGAGCGTGATTGATCAATCAAACGCTGTCCAATGCATTTAGAAATAGTGTCTATATGCGGCTAAGTCATATATTTGGATGACTCAATGTGGTCGGCAGGTTCCGGTCTTGTTTGCGTTGTTCTGGGACCCATGATGGGATTCCGCAATCAACGCCGCAAGTCTCATCCTCCGCTGGCAGAGTTCGGCGTTCCAAGGAGCGCGCCAAAAGTCTCGCCGGCCTGCATCATGGCCGGCGATGCCGCAAGATCAAACTCACATCGGTGGGCCGAACGCACGCGGAAGCCGGGTTTCAATCGCCCCCAGAGGACTGCCTGCTGGCCTGACCTCTGAAGCGGAGGTTTCCGCGTTCGCGATATAGCGTCCGGCAGTCGACGATTGACTGCCCATCAAGCGAGCGGGCCGGTCCACCAAAGCCATACGACGATAAGACTTTAGAGTTCGCCGCATGCAAGTTTCTAGGGTGTGGCTCATGTCACGTCTCCTAACAGTGAGGTGCGCCCACGGTCATCTCTTGCCGTGGGCGCATTACGTGTCCGTCGGATCAGACCTGGGCGAAGCCCCCGTCGACGGCGAATTCCGCGCCGTTCACATATGAACTTGCCGGTGAGGCGAGGAAGGCGGCCACCTTGGCAATTTCTTGTGGCTGTCCAGCCCGACCGGCTGGTGTTTTGGCCACAACGTCTGCCCCGAATGCCTCAATCTCTTCCTGCTGTAATCCTAGCTTTCCGACGAGCGGCGTCTCCGTCAATCCGGGAGAGACGGCGTTGATGCGAATGCCGCGTGGCGCAAGCTCTGCAGCCAGTGTCCGGGCGAAAGAGCGAAGTGCCGCCTTGGTCGCCGCGTAAACGCTCGCACCTGGAAGGCCAAGACCGTTCACGACCGACGTCGTGAGGATAATCGAGGCCCCGTCATTGAGGTGCGGCAGCGCCTTTTGAATGGTGAAGTAGGCGCCCCGTACATTGATCCCGAACAACCGATCGAAGTGATCGGCATCAACAGCTTCAAGCGGCGAGAACTCGGCTATCCCAGCGTTGACAAACAATACGTCGATCTTGCCGTGAGTCGCACTGACGGTCTCGAAGACCCGATCGAGTTGCTGTGTGTCTGAGACGTCGCCCTGAAGCGCTGTCGCCCGTGGCCCGAGAACGCTTGCAGCACGATCCAGGCTCTCGCGATTGCGCCCGACGACGACGACGTGTGCGCCGTCGTCGATCAAGGTTTGAGCGGTCGACAGGCCGATGCCGGAATTGCCGCCGGTTACAACCGCAACTTTGTCTTTGAGTGTGGCGTTCATGATCATCTCCAGTTGATTTCACGGCAGCACTGCCGTGTGTCTTGACATGAAGATGGTTCATGATCAGAAGTAATGGAAATTGATTGTTATAATAGCTATTATCATCTTCATGAATTTAGCTGGCTTGGATCTCAATCTGCTTCTTGTCTTCGATGCCGTCATGAGTGAACGGCATGTGACGCGCGCCGGCAGGAAGATTGGCATGTCGCAGCCTGCGATGAGCAACGCGCTCAGTCGCCTGCGCTTTCATTTGAAGGATGAACTGTTCGTCCGTGGTCCTGACGGGATGCGCCCGACGCCACGTGCGCTTGAGCTTGCTGCACCCATCCGAGGTGCGCTTGCGAGCCTTGAAGTTGCGCTCGATCCCGCGGTATTCGATCCCGCAACCGCGACACGGGTTTTCTCGATTGGCACGAATGACTACAGCGTCTCGACTTTGATGCCGGATGTTGTCGCGAAAGTCGAGGCGGATGCGCCGGGGGTCAGTATTCGTCTCGTTCCTTCCGCAGGCAGAACATTAGAGCTGCTGGATTCGCAGGAGATCGATTTCGGCCTGAGTGCTTTTGGATCCATTCCAGAGCGGTTTGGGTCGTTGGTCTTGGTCGAGGACACCTATGTCCTCATGATGCGCGAGGATCACCCTCTTGCGACCGGCAGACTTTCCCTAGCGAAGTATGCTGCGGCGCGCCACCTATTGATGTCACCGCGCGGGGAGCGGCAAGGCTTTGTTGATCGCGTGTTGGCGGAGCAAGGACTGACGCGGCAAATCGCGATGACGATCAACAGTTTCGCTGCGGCCCCAGCGTTGTTGGCGACAACAGACCTGGTTATGGCTTCGCCCAAACGTGTTGCAGATCGCTTTTGCAAGCTACACAGACTTGCCATGCGTCCGGCGCCCTTCTCTGGCCCGCGCGAGTTCGCATCTGCAACACTGGTTTGGCATGAGCGGCTCGCAAGCCATCCAGCGCAAATTTGGTTTCGTGAGCTGTTGCGAACGGTCTGTGCGCGACTTTAGGGTGCTTCATATCTCGGAGGCACTATCCCGTATTTGGACGTGTGCGATCTCCGTCGTCACGAGTGAGCGATATCGGAAACATCCGACTTCTTCGAGCCGCCCGTGACATTGCGCTGTTCGGTTGCCGGGTGGGGGTATGGGCTGGCTCCAGCCAAACCTGAAATGCTCTAAACCTGAAACGATGTAGACGACACTTCTAGCTATTCGTTCGGGGCTGGCCGCGCGGAGACCTTCTGTGTCTCTGCGCGGCTGTCTGGTCTGGTGTCGCCGTCAACGTACGCCGTTTACTCGGCGGGCTGAAGCGCCTGTCCGTCACGCCGACCTTTCGGATCGAAATTGAGCATTGCGCTGCGTACGCCGTCTTGGAGGCGCTGATATGCGTCAACGACCGTCCACGTCTGACCGCTTTCACGCGCCGCAAGAACAAACGCCGCGGCGAAGATTGCCAGCTCGCGCTTGACGGCGTTGAAGTTGGCCAGCAGCGATTTGTCGAAGCCAAGCTTGGTGATCATGTAGAACACGATCACGGCACAGGCCGCCGCTGCCGCGTAACGCGTGATCTGGCCACCCCACAAGATCGCAAGCCCGATGACCAGCATCACGATGCCAGGCTCGAAGTACGACTTGATGTTCGCCATGCCGGCAAAGAGACCGCCGACGATGAACACAAGTGCCAGAGACAGACGCAGTAGCAGGCCGACGTTCTCCCAGGACACCACGGACTCTGCGGCCTGTGGTCCAAAGATGCGCCGGTCAACGGAGCGTATGCCCGAGCCGAGGCAGTAAAGCGCGAACATCATGCCGGACAGTGCAATGTCGCGGATCTGCACCAGCATCGCAGGCGCCTGGTACGTTGCCACGCCCGGATCCACACCGTTGGTCGTCACGACCGGCAACGAGATCACGAACGTCCAGAGCAGGAAGCCGTAGATCAGCGCGAGCGGACGCACAAGCAGACCGGCGAGCAGCATAAGACCGGACACAAGCTCAAACGCGGATAGCATCGTCAGGAACGACCAGGGCGTCAGCATCGCACCTGTCCCGAACAGCCAAACCATAAAGAACTCATTGATGTAGCCGGTCGATGCCGTATAGCTCGCAACGATTGCCTCGCTGTAGGCAGGAGACAGGAGCTGAGAGAGCTTCCAGAGGCCGCCGATCAAGAACAGAGCGCCGAGCCCGATTCGCAGCGTGTCGGCAACGTCGCCGGTGCGCGCCTGCGTTCCGGCAATCTTGTCGCCGACATCGCGAACGTTGTGAATGTCGCGGTCGTTCAAAAACCGCCGGCTGCGCTGATACATGGCGTCACCAGCATCAGCGGCCTTGTCGCCCAAATCGCTGGCGACTGCCGCCACCCTTTGAAACGTCGATGGTTGTTTTACGGGCGCAGCCGACACGCGGTCCGCAATGTCACGCAGGTCTTGCTTGGCCACTGTCGAGGTTTCCGTGTCGTCCGGGTCCGTGCCAGCCTCCAAGCGCTCCGCCCGGTACATCATTGCCGGTTCGGACTCGGCTGTTGCTTTCGCCGATGTGCCGCTGGCCGGGTATTTGGTTTGCACGAGGAGCGGGTCGGCACCGGGTCGGTCAATGCGCAGCACGACGTCCTTAGCATCACTTTCATTGTGCTCCGGATTGGCATCAACCGAAGCGCTGGTATCGCGCGCTACGGATGTCTCGTCCAGTGCTTCGGCGTCGATCGTTTGAGGCTTCTTTGTCGTTGATGGTGTCGTGGTCTGTCGGTTTGACAAACTTTTTCTCGGGCGTTTCGCCATTGCGGTGTTCCTTCGTTGAGCCGATCGCGCACGACCAACAACGCTGTTGCTCGTGATCGATTGAGACCACAAGTCCATGCAGCGCGTGCCGTCGAAGGCGCGACGTTTTCATTAGTGTAATTAAGATCGAGAGATAGACGCACAAACCAAACGCTGCTTTTTCAAAACACAGCAAAGTCGGTTTGTTTTGCGAGTGAGACTTAAATCAGAAGTGACGTCGTATACTGGAATGTCAGCCAAAAAGGCGCGCCACGACACATTTGCTGCGCATCGCGTATGGGCGTATCATATCCACAATGAGTAGAACTCTCGAAGTCCAGCCGCGCCCAAATGCGCGTATCGAGCGTCAGATCGAGGGCGTCGATGTCTCTGTCTTCAGCCCGGCTGCGGACGACCGCGACCATGTAGCCGACACCGCCGTGACACTTTGGCTCAGCCGGCTGTGTTGCCACGGCCTTCTGGCAAGCCGAGATGGCCTTGGTGAGCGTGGCCCAGTCTTGTTGTGAAGCAAGGTCTTGAGAATCCAGGCCCTGCGAGCCCATGCCGCCTAGCGGTTGTACCGTTTCGGTAAGGGACGCAGCCGTTGCGCTGGCGTTGATCGCACGCAAGACGTCGTTGGCGACGGGACCGCTGGCCAGCAGCATCGCCAAACAAACCGACATCACAACGTTAGAGAAGCGAACCATCCCCGCGCACATCCAGAGTTCAGCCTGAGTGTCGAACGATCGTATGATACCTACGCGTGTCGGCAAACATCGGGACACCTCACAACTGGTCAAAGACGCGTGATCGCACGCCGTGTTACGCATCCATCGCCATGTCGAATGCTGTGTCGAGAAACAATTCTCAAACGAGAAATAAGACAGTTTCCGAACATTTTAAGTAGAGCCAGAGTTTATCATGATCTAGGCGTTTGCAACTCTTTTATATAGCCACAGACTCGTAACGTCACATCATGGGCATGAATGCAACCTGAAGCCTGATGAACGTGCGCCGCCGAGAGGAACGCGCTTGACTGAGATATGGCCGGCGGCATGTTCAGCGGCGCGCCAATTTTACACGATTGTGCGAAGAGTTGTGTGCAGCGCGTTATGTCCAGTGGGGTATGCAATGCAGCGTCGGCACGCACATCGGTTTGTCGCTTTCGGGCTCGGACTTAGAGTCCGCAATGTCGGCACGATTCCGAGGTATCAATCCGCCAGTAACAAACGCGCCAACAGCAGCGTCAGCCGCAAAGGCTGATTAAGACGACACGTTGTGACCGATGAGCCGACAAGCTGTGAACGCAATCTGCCAGGTCTTCCCTGGTGCCGAGCAGTCCGATCCTTGGGGTGGGGGCCACGACGCGTGGAAAGTCGGCGGCAAAATGTTCGCGTGCATTGGCGCTGTCACGCCCGGGGTCTCTGTGAAGACGGATAGCATCGAAACGGCCGAGATGCTCATTGCAGCGGGCGTTGGGACCAAGGCACCTTACTTTCATCGATCGTGGGTTCTTCTGCCGTTTGAGACGCCCGAGGATGAGCTCAGGCATCGGTTGTCTCAGTCCTATCAGATCGTCCGTAACAGCCTGACCAAAAAAGCGCAGGCGCAGTTGGAACCATTCGAGTAGACGGACAGCCCGTACCAAGTCCATCGGGCAAATGCCGGAGCGAACCTGCAACGCGCAGGTAGGCCCAAATTCTGGCCGGCGATGACAAGCAGACCACGCGATCGTTGAAGGCAGGCAACTCCGTTGCAGTTGCGCTCGTCGCAAGGGTGCGTGCAACAACGCAAGAGTTTTGCACGACATAAGATCGGTCCGATCTATTACATCGCTATCGCGCGCTGTGCGATCGCATCCACATGTATGGCGGCGCAATCGACAATTGGAAATGCAGCCGAATGTGCGTCGTAAACGAGCGCTAGGTCTGTGCCGCCGAGTATGATTGCCTCGGCGCGATCCGCGCACAACTGCTGGCATGCCTGATCGAAAACGGATCGCTGTGCGGCAGTCACGTGTCCGGATGCTGCCATGGTGACATAGGCATCATGAACGGCATCGAGCAGTTCGCCGTTCGGCGGTATGACTTCTGCAGACCGAATGCCGGCGTAGAGCCGCGTTGCCATGACCGTGCGAGTTCCCAGTATGCCAAGGCGTGCCAGGCCGCGCCCTGCAATCGCCTGATCCACTTCTTCAACGATATCGATCACAGGAAGCACCGAGACCGGCTTGAAGTCGCCGACGCAGAAATGGCCCGCAATAGAGGTCACAGCCAGGCATTCCGCACCTGCGGCCGCGAGCCGCGTGGTCAGGCGCTGGTAAATATCGACCTGCGCCGACGCGCGGGCCTGTGCCAGATTGTCGAGGAGCGTCCGGGAGTCGGCATGTGCAATGGTGAGGTCAAGGTCGACGCCCCCATCCGCAAAAGCCCGGATCAGTCTGCGATAGTAAAAATCCGTTGCCGCTGGTCCAATACCTCCGATCAGTCCAATGTGCATGTCGCGCGATCTCCGAAATGATCTGTCTGCCGTCCGGTCGCCGGAATGACGGCGCCCATCGATTTAGTGCGCCGATTGAGGGTGAGGGTAAAGACAAACGTCATGAGCACTAACGAACAGATTCCGGTCCTTGAAACCGAGCGGCTCATCCTGAGGGGGCATCGGCGCTCGGACTTCTCCGAATGTGCGGCGATGTGGGCCGATCCCATCGTCGTCGCACACATCTCGGGCACGCCGTCGACGAGAGAACAGGCGTGGTCGCGCTTTTTGCGCTATGCCGGCCACTGGCATCACCTGGGGTTCGGATACTGGGTGGTGGAGACCAGGCACGACGGTCAATTCGTCGGAGAGGTTGGTTTCTCAGACTATTGCCGAGACGTTTCACCCACTTTCGACGGGGTTCCGGAGGCAGGCTGGGTGTTGAAAACATCCGCCCACGGCCAAGGCATTGCGACGGAAGCCGTGCGGCGCATGCTCGCGTGGGCAGATGCCAGCCTCGATGGCCCGTCGACCGTCAGTCTCTTTGATCCTGAGAACCATGCCTCGATCGCCGTGGCGAAAAAGGTCGGCTTTGGCGACCAGATTATGGGCCGCTGTGCCGGCCTGCCGACCCTGATCATGCAGCGCGCCAATCCGCGACGATCGGCCGGCTGAGCCGTCATGCCGCTGCGGCAGTACGCAAGTCTCACTCGTATTACCGCTTACGGCGGACATGATCTAAAGCTTATCGCGCCAAGTCAGATTTACGTCTTTCGTTGCGCTACCGCTCGCGACAAGCGCTCGCTACTTGAGCGCATTTTGAGTGGCGCTGTTCGCACGCTCGCACGCTCGCAGGCTCGCGGCTCGAGCGCTGGCTATCCTGAGAGCACTGTTTCAGGCCGCGAACGCGGCCCGGCGCGTTGCGCCGCCCCCACCCCAACGTGGGAACACCCGCGTTGGGCATTTCACATGTCGAGATGGCGAACACGCCATCTCGATGGGGCCCGAGCGCAGCGAGG
>JBCCOV010000141.1:0-13554 GCA_039039985.1 Pseudomonadota bacterium
CCGCGGGGGCGGCGCAACGCGCCGGGCCGCAGTCGCGGCCTGGAACCGTTCTACCAGGATAGCCAGCGCTCGAGCCGCGAGCCTGCGAGCGTGCGAACAGCGCAATTTAAAGATTCTCGCTCACGGGCTGTTCCGGCCTGCGGCCGGGCCCTGCGCGGGCGCGGCGCAACGCGCCGGGCCGCAGTCGCGGCCTGGGAACCGTCCTCGCAGGATAGCCAGCGCTCGAGCCGCGAGCCTGCGAGCGTGCGAACAGCGCAATCAAAGACTCTCGAACAGCGCACATTGGATGCCTACGGCGCGAGGTCGAGCACGGCCTGGGCAAACTGTTCAGGCGCTTCCATAGGGATATTGTGCCCGACTGATGTGAGAACGCGCTTTTCATACTGGCCAGTAAAAAAGCGCTCTTCGTTCTGCGACAGCGATACAGGCGTCACGCCGTCCGACGCGCCATGAAGCGTGATTGTCGGCACGCCGATTTTTGGCTGAGATCTCAAAAGCCGTTCCGTCTCGGCATAACGGGGATCGCCGTCAGCGCTGCCGGTGCGATGGCAGTAGGAATGCAAAACGACGTCAACGAAGTCCGCATTGTCAAACGATTTTGCCGTCGCATTATAGGTCGCATCGCTGAACGCAAAGTCCGGAGACCAGAGGCGCCAAATGTGAGCACCCAGTGCGTGGCGATTGTCCTCAAGACACCTCCGACCACGGGCCGAGTGGAAATAGTACTGATACCAGTAGGCCTGCTCTTGCGCGAGGTTGAGCGGCTTCGCGGCGTTATCGTTGTTCTGAATGAGATACCCACCACCGCCGACGAGACCGATAACCCGCTCCGGCCAAAGCGCGGCGGCAATGCAAGCGGCACGCCCGCCCCAGTCGAACCCACCCAAAAGCGCTTGGGAAATCTGAAGTTGATCCATGAACTCCAGCAAGTCGTGCGCGAGCGCGGCCTGCTCTCCAGACCGCGGCGTATCGGACCGCAGAAAACGCGTGCCACCATAGCCGCGCAGGTAGGGAACGATCGTACGCATACCTTGTCCGTTGAGCCTCCGCACCACCTCGTCAAACGACCGGACATCGTAAGGGTATCCGTGCAGCAAAACTGCGAGTGCGCCATGCTCCGGACCGCTGTGCTCATATGCAATGTCCAATACGGATGTTGTGACGCGTGCAAGCTCCGACATCTCTCCCTCCATGTCCCTGACCGCCGAATAGTGCGCGCCTCAGGCGCCGACCGACAATCCGGCATAGCGACCAGAACCGGTTTAAGTGGTTCCATTGACTAGCAAACTGGAACCACTTAAACAAGTGCCATGATGGACGACCCGTCGCTCTCGAAAGGTGCAGCCGCCCGTGAATTTCGGTTTCACTCTGGCCGGCTCTGTTTGGATTTCGTGGCAACGGTTGGGGATCGACATCACGCGAAATTCGAACGCCTTCGGGACACTAGCGATCTCGCGCAGTGGCTTATCCAGGCGGAACTGACGCCTGAAACCGTCTCGATAACCGACGCGCAACTCCAGGACTCATGGGCGTTGCGTGAAACCATTTATCGGCTCATCACAGCGGCGATGGCGCGTCGGCCGGCACAACGCAAAGGTGTTCATGACTTGAACGACTGGGCCGCCTACGAACCGCTCATTCCACAGTTGACGCAAATCGGAAAGCCGCAGCAATGGGTGTCGGCAACACCGTTTCGGTCATCCATGTCGACGATCGCGCGCGATGCCGTGGATCTGCTGACCAGTGATTTGATCACAAAGATCCGCGAGTGCAGCGCAGAGGACTGCTCGGCCATCTTTGTTGACGTCTCGCGGCCTGGCAGACGCAGATGGTGTTCCATGGCCACGTGCGGCAACCGGCCGAAGAAGGAACGATATCGCAAGCGGCACCAGGCAGCAGGCGCATAAACTCCACGGCCTGACGAGCGCGCGCCCAACCCGGTGAACGGTCGCAAAGGCCGGTCGATTGGCGCTTTGACGGCTATAATCGATTGTCTCTGATGAAGACATCCGACATCTCCGCTGCGCCAACGGCACCGCCGTGTCTAGCAAGGCAGCCGGCAGTCGGCTACCATTCGCCTGGAACACACAACGGGAACGATCACGGTTGGCAATGGCTATCGCGTGCACGTTGGCGCTGCTATGCAGCATCGACTACGCGGAGGCATGAAAACCGCCTCCGCAGGCCGTACGTTCCCAAACTTGACGGGAGGAATGTCAATGAAGGTTGCACAGCTGGGTCTTGCCGTTGCCACCGGCGCGTTGCTGGTCCACGGACCATCTGCGGCGGCTGAGACGCGCGTCACATTCAAGTCTGCGAAGTCAACGTCGTCGTATTATCAAATGTCTGTCCAGATTGCCGAGGCCATCAAGACCGGCTCGAACGGCAACATCATTCTTACCGTCGAAGAAAGCCAAGGCTCCGTTCAGAACGTGAAGGAAGCGGCCAAGCGAAAAGGCAACTACGTTTTCACGACCCCGCCTGTCCTGGTCAAGCTCGCCCAGAAAGGTCTTGCCATGTTCAAGGGCAAGACAGACCCGAAGTACAACGACATTCGCGCCCTGTTTCCCATTCCGTCGCTGACGATGCACTTTGTTCTGCGCGCCGACAGCGGTGTCAAAACGTTTGCTGATCTGGACGGCAAAACGATCTTGATCGGCAAGGGATCGTTCGGCGCAAGAGAAGGGGCGAAGTATCTCAAGCTGTTCGGTCTGGACGGCAAGGTCAAACTCGCCAACGTCGAGCTCAACGCAGCCGTACCTGCGCTGAAGAACCGGCAAATCGACGGCTTCGTGACCGCAGGGTCCTACCCCGCGCCAAACGTGATCGAGGCTGCCGCCAGCAGCAGCATTTCGCTGCTCTCTTTAACGGATGAGCAAATCAAAAAGACGAAGCGGACACGGCTTGTCATTCCTGGCGGTACATACGCCGGCGTGAGCGGCGACGTTGTGACGACGTCGCTTCCGGTTGTGGCCCACACAACGACCGCGATGGACGATGAAACCGCATATACGCTGACCAAAACCTACTGGTCGCAAAAGTCCGATCTCGGCAAGGCGGCGGCCTGGTGGAACGGCGTCTCGGGCGACATGCTCGCCAACGTCTACGGCAAACTGCATCCCGGTGCGGTGAAGTACTATGACGAGGCCGGCATCAAGGTTCCGGACGCTGTTCGGTAAACTGAAATCACGTGGAATACTGCGCGGCGAACCCGAATGTGGTTCGCCGCTTTCATCATGGCGGCCGTAACGTAGATGAACCGATCGTTCTGGATCGCACTGGGCTTTCTTTCCATCGTCTTTCACATCTGGCTGATTTTCAGCGGTCTCGTGCCCAACCTCATTGCGCGGCCGCTGCATATGGCTTTGGCTCTGCCGTGGATCTTTGTCTATGCCGCCAAATCAGATATCGGCCGCTGGTCCGGCATCGTCTTGGCGGTCATAGGCACGGCGTGCTGCGCCTACATTGCCGTGAACGAAGCGGAACTCTCCGACCAGTACGGATCCCTCGAAGGCCCCTTGCAAACGATCATCGCCATTGCGCTACTTGCGACTGTTCTCGAAATGGCGCGTCGGGCGATCGGCTGGCCATTACCGATGATTGCAGCCCTCGCCCTAGCTTACGGCCTACTCGGCGAACACCTGCCCGGCGAGTTCGGCCATCCGGGCCTTCCGGTCGAGAGTTTTCTGGGCACGATGGTCATCGCTGAAGGCGGCTTATGGGGCAGCCTGACCGGTGTGTCCGTCAACATCGTCGCGGTCTTTGTGATTATGGGCGCCGTGCTCAACGCGGGCGAGGCAGGCCAGGGCTTTATGAATCTCGCTGCCGCTGCGGCCGGCCGCCTAAGAGGTGGCGCCGCAAAAGTCTCAATCGTATCATCTGCGTTGTTTGGATCGATCTCAGGTTCCGCGTCTGCAAATGTTGCATCGACCGGCGCCATCACATTGCCAGCCATGCAACGCCTCGGCTATCCGCGCACTCTTGCCGGCGCCGTGGAAGCTGTCGCCTCGTCCGGCGGTCAGATCATGCCGCCGTTGATGGGGGCCGGCGCCTTTGTCATGGTTGAGCTGACCGGCGTGCCCTACACGAGCATCATGGCCGCGGCATTGCTGCCGGCGCTCCTCTACTTTGCTGCGGCCTGGATCGGCATCAACGCCTTTGCGTCGCGCTATGACCTGCAGCCGCTTCCCGCCGAGGAGCGTCCGGACCTGCGCACGGTGCTCATTACGGCCGGCTTCTTTTTCGTGCCGTTCGCGGTGTTGATGGAACGCATGTTTGTTGGCGATTTCACGCCGCAATACGCAGCCGCATGCGCAATCCTCGCAGCGTTTCTGCTGCTGCCCTTCGACGCCGGTCTGATCGTCGACTTCAAAAGAACGCTGCAACGTCTGGCACGTGTTGCACTTTCCGCCGGCGAGCAGATTGCGACGATCGCCTCCATAATCCTGTGCGCGACCATCGTTATCGGTGTTCTCGGGCAGACGGGGCTGGGCGTTAAGATTACGTCGCTGATCCTGTCTGCGGGAAGTGATCAGTTGTGGCTCGCGCTCGCCCTGACAGCAGCGGCTTGCCTGCTTCTGGGTATGGAAGTGCCAACCACAGCCGCATATGTGATTTGCATCTCGGTCGCGGGGCCGGCATTGCAAAAACTCGGTCTTGAGCCGCTCTTGGCGCATCTCTTCGTATTCTGGTTCGCACTCCTCTCCACGATTACACCACCGGTGTGTGGCGCCGTTTTCATCGCAGCCGGGATGGTTGGCGAGAACTGGTTGCGCGTCGCCTTTACAGCCATGGCGCTCGGCGTTGGCCTTTACGTGATACCGGTAGGCATGATCACGAACCCGGCGTTGATCGCCCTGGAGACGCAGCCGATCGCGGCCGTGCTGGCCAGTCTCAAAATATTCGTCGGCTTGGCGGCATTGTCGTTCGGGCTGATCAGCGCCTGGGCACTTTGGAAGCGCATCGGCCTTGTCGTCGCGGGCCTACTCGTTATCGTCGTCGGCTAGTAACACCTGATATTGCCGGGACGCTGGCCCGTCCGTCCAAATCACCGGTTGATCACTGGCGACGGGATGCCGGCCATAGACCAGCCAGGGATCTACGACGGTTCCGATCGTTTGCTCAAGTTTCAGTTCGCTGGGGAATTCGTCCGCAAAGCGCGCCAACGTGATGCCGGAGTCATATCGGCCTTCGCGCAACCCAGTCGCGACATCAATTGTCGATGATTCCGAAATGAGTTGCTGCCACCGCGAGACATCAATGTACTCGCGTGTTGCATCCTGCAGTCCAAGCGTTGTCGGATTTTGTACATCCGCCCGGCTCAAAACCGCCATCGCCTGGCTGGCCGAAAGAAAGGTATCAACCAGATGAACCCGGTTGCGATACCTGGCAACCGTTGACGGAACCGACGCATGCACCGCGACTTGTATAACGAAGTCCAGATCACCATCCAGAAGTTGGGTAAACGCGGGCTCGAACTCAGCAAACAGCTTGAGCTTTGCGCGCGACAATCCGTGAGCCTGCAGATATCGCCGCGCAACCCAATCGTGGTTACTGCCGGAGGGACCAAGCGTTCCGAAAACGATCGTCATAAGCCCTCTCGTGTCGCCCCGCCCGTGCGAACACCGGCAGTGCAATTGAGCGCTTAAAGCTACGGGCGAAGATAGCACAGACACGGATCTGGCACTATTTCAACACGATCAGAAATCAACGTGGCCAGAAACCAACGTGGGCAGAAATCAACGCTGGCGGAAATCAAAACCAGCGGACATCAACGCGGGTCTAGACGGCTCGGCAGCCGCTTCTCGCACTTGCACCGTCGAAGAGGAAGCTGGAAGCGGCACTGACAAAAGGTTCGTATAAATTGGAAAACACGAACGTGCTGTCTTGTCAGACCCGCCACTGCTAACAAAACGTCCGCCCAACATGGGACTTCGCAACGCACGCACCTTTCGCCAACCCCATCAGCCAGCTCCCTCCGCGATGTGCGCATTCAGCGGGCCCTCTCAATGCGCGCATCCTGCCGTACCTCGGGTGGCGTGAATGCTCCGCAAAATGTGCGTTTATCAAACGACAAAACACCGTGCTGGCGACGAGATTTGTCCTCCTGCCGCCCCGGTAGTGACCAAGCTGCCACTCTCAATCCAGCCATCGCGGTTCTGCGCACCCTATCGGACAAAGCGCGCGCAAACCATAACCTCATGACCATGGCAATTCATGACCATGGCCGCTTGCTCTAATAAAGAATGGCGATGGGTTCGCTAGATTTGTCGCGCAGGCACGATGCTGAGTAGGCCAGAAACATTCAGCCCTGCAGCTGGATAAGACGGATCCCTGAGGCTGTCATAGTCAAAGTCCGGCTCCGCGACTCGGAGCCGTTCAACCATCTCGATAGATTTTGCCTCATCGCCCTGGTGGAGATAGAGCACGGAAAGATATCGCAGTGGCGGACCAAAGCTCGGCGCAAGAGCATGGCTGGCTTCCCCAACACTGACCGCTCTGTCGACCTGACCCGCCATCGCGCCTGCAATGCAACTGATCCCCGCCAGTTGGAACCGGTATGGAGCTGCTCCGGAAATGCGCAGAGCAAAACACGTATCCTCGAAACCGCTTTCGATTTCACCAAGATGGCACTTCGCGGCGCCGAGCTGCGACCAGCCAATGGGGTTTGACCGATTCAACTCGACGCTCCGTTCGGCAAACTCATAGGCCGAAACATAGGAGCGATTGATGATATTGCGGACTTGAGCCGCAAAACCCAAGACGTAAGAGTTGCAAGGATCCAGCTCCAGCGCTCGACCTATGAAATCCATTGCTTCCTCAGCAACAGATTGACGACACGCAAAGGATCGCTCCGCGAGCATGAATGTTCTCGCGTACGCTCGCCAACCGAGATAAACGCCTTTTGGCTCCAACTCGAAAGCTCTCGCAAAAAGGCGGTCCGCAAGTTGGAAATTCGCGCCGCCGAGCTTGAACAACGAAACTGCACCCCGATAACATACAGCAGACGCGATTTCCGACTGGGCTTTCTTTGGCAGCGCATTAACGAGTTCATTTGTGGCTAGGCTTGCGATGTGATTGGTCTGGCGTAGGAATGCCTCGCTACCAAAATGGAATTCGTCTCCCGATTTGTCTTGCGCCGCAGTCGACCATACAATCTCGTGCGACGCCGCCTTCTTCAATAGGATCCGTAGCGCAGACTTGCCCGGAGCCTTCAGTGTCTGAGCTCCGAGCACGAGCGGCTCAATCGCGCCTTCCGCGTCCCGCTGATTTGCAGCGCCCGCTTCTGAATAACCGTCCCGCCCGTCGACGACCCGCAAGGTTCCGGTTTCCGTGGCGGTCGTCGCCACTGCGTCCAGCAAACAGTCGGCCAGGATGTCCGCCTGGTTCGCGTCTGAACGTGGCGCGCGATTTAAGATTAAGTAGGGGCTTTGGCCAATGGGCGGCACGTGCTTTGCGGCCGCGTTGCGACGAGATGCGGAATACCCAACCTCAGACTGGACCGAGTCCCGAAAATCGAGGTGCCGAAATTCGAAATGCCGGCGCTGCTCGCGCAGCCATCCTTCGAATTCGGGGTCGCTGACATCAGTACCCTCCAGCAGTTCCGCGTCTTTGGGAACGGCGTGCAATTCGCCCTGTTGAAACAGATCCAGATCAATCTCGACGCGTTCCCGATCAAGCGCAAGGTGGAAGTTGTCGGCGCGCAACACGTCTCGATCCGAACCTAAGGTGCGCCTGAGTTCGACTAGGCATTGCCGCAAGCTTGCTGCGCCCTGCTGTGGGCCGCGGTCGCTCCACAGCCTTTGTTGAAGCCACTTTCGACTTCGCTGGCACTCCGGTGACAGCGCAAGTAGCGCAATGACCGCGCAGGACTTTCGGCCGCGCGGCGTGCGATCAATGCCATCCGAACCAATCAGTTGAAAAGGTCCGATTACGTGGACTCTGACTCGACTCGTATCATGCATCTCTTCATTCAATTTGGCCGGATTCAATTTGGCCTGAAAGCCGCAATCAGCACAGAAACCCTGTCTCTCGTCGCTTGGCCCCAATCGCCCAGCCTCAATCGCCCAGCCTCAATCGCTTATGCCCAGTCCCCGTGCATTTCCCCTGAAGCGCGCGGAGAGCACACACCGTCAGATCTCTCAACAACACCAATTCAAACAAATTGAACCTGGCTCAGGCAAAGCCTCAGTGTTGATTGGCGTCACATTGGCGACAGCCCGAAGCCCTTCGACGACCGCCCCTTCCACACGATTTCGATCAGTCGATTTGTTGTGTCAGCGGGGTCTAAGCTGCGGTTTCGATAACGAGTTATACAAGGCACGAATAATACACAAGACCGACATGGCTATGCCGCTCGCAGAAACGAGTACGCCGTCCAATCGCATATTTGTTGAGCTGCATATGACCGGAAATAGACGTGACTATTCAGACAGTTCGGCACACACAACAAATTTGCATCTATGCAAGCTCACAACAAAACACCGGCTTTAAATGCCAGTTGTAACGGCATGATACTCCAATCCTATAAACGACCCCCAATCGGCCTCAAGATCGGCACAGAACCTGTAACCGCAGCATCCGTAATGCGCCGCTGCACAGAGTTCGATCACGCTGGCGAGAACGCGCGAACCATTCGGCTGAGTTTCGCCACAAGATCTGTCGCCTAATTTTCTGGCTGTTGTTGTGCAGCCCTGTCCTCTTTGCTGCAATCCGATATCTCGCGCGGTGATCGTGAAGCCATTCGGCGACAACCTGAGCCGAGCACCAGACTGGCCTGCGAGATGTCACGAGGTCCGCATCGGGATGATCAGAGATGGCCTTTAAGGGCCGACACGATGCGACAGCTCGTGAAACAGCATGTCCGACATGACACGGCGTACCGATCATCGGCAATTGCACAGCAGATATCGCTCGCCAATCGGTGCTGTGCCGTCGACGCCCGCGCTGCGAAATGGTAGACAAGATGCGCAACTCTCAACCTAGCAGCGCGTCGGGTTCATGGAAAAAATCGAAATCCAATTCACGCTCTTCTCAGCCTTCTACTCGCCCGTGATTGCCATGCTCGCCGGCGACTTCCTGAAGGATGAAGGTCTGGACGCATCGTGGTCGGTCTCACCACCCGGCGTATCCGCGATTGCCGCCCTTGAAGCCGGCGACGTTCAGGTCATCCAGACCGCACCAAGTCAGGCATTCACAAGCCTTGGCAAAGGCGAAACGCCGGTTGCCGTGCATTTCGCGCAAATCAATGAAATGGACGGCTTTTTCCTGACGGCACGCGAGCCGGATCCGGCGTTCAGCTGGAAGGCGCTGGAAGGTGCCGACGTCGTCTTGTTCGGCGGCGGCCAACCGCTCGCCATGTTCAAGTATGCATGCCACAAAGCCGGGATCGACTTTGACAAAATCAACGCCATCCACGTCGGCGGCGCCGCTGACATGGATAAGGCGTTCCGCGATGGCCAAGGTCGCTATGTCCAGCAACAAGGCCCGTTTCCGCAGCAATTGGTCAAGGACAGCGTCGGACACATTGTTGCGCAGGTCGGCAAACAGATTGGCCCGAATGCCTTTTCCAGCCTGGCATCAACCCGTGAATGGCTTGCCACCGATGCGGCCAAAGCCTTCATGCGCGCATACCGCAAAACGCGCGTTTACATGAACGAGGCGTCGGCCGCCGAAATCGCAGCCGCAGAGAAACCCTTCTTTCCCAACATCGACCTCGACGTCTTGACCGACTGCATCGCGACCTATCAGGCCCTGGGATGCTGGACACCCCACGTCGAGATCACACGGCCGGCCTTGGAAGTGGCCCTTGATGTGTTCGAGCATTTCGGAACGCTAAAGCAGCGCTACGCCTACGAACAGGTCTGCGCACTTCCGCCGGAAGGCTAAGCCCGGTCGCGATGACCGGCGCGACCGTGACGCCATGTCGGGGCGTGCACAGCGCCTCGGCACCTGCACCACGACCTGCCTGATTTTCAGCCTTGGCCGCGCGATCTCACACCGCCAGACTTGTTGCGTTCGGGAACCGGAGTTGATGAGATCATGGACGCGTTTCAAGCCGCGACGTACGGCGCGCGCGACGTTGGATACGGCAAAAGACCGGCAATCCTCGTTGTCGATTTTCAGCGGGGTTTCACGGACCCGGACTTCGTCATGGGGCGCAGCGAACGCATTCATGCTGCGCGCGATCAGACGGCCAACGTCCTCGCAGCGGCAAGACGCGCCAACATCCCCGTCGCGAGTTGTTACGCTGGCTGGCAGTCATCCAAAGACATGCAACACTGGAAAGTCGAAGCCCTCCATCATGAGTTCTTCGTCGGCAGCCCGGCGTTGGAGATCGACCCGGCCGTTCTCGACAGTGCATACGACTTCACGTTCATGAAATGCGCGCCGTCGATGTTTTTCCAGACGCCGATCATACCGTTTCTGACAAAGCACGGCATCGACACAACGATCATCACCGGCTGCGTGACGTCCGGGTGCATTCGCGCCACCGCAATTGACGCGTTCAGCTACGGCTACCGGACCATAGTTGTCGACGATTGCTGCGGCGATCCGGCAGCCGAAAGCCACGTTGCGAACTTGACCGACATCGACCGCAGATATGCCGACGTGCGTCAGAGCGACGACATCCTCGATGTGATCGAGGCCTATCGCGGCCGCAACGAAAACGGTTAGCGCATGTCACGCCTGGCAGGGGTCACTCCGTCCCTTGCCCAGACCGGACCACGATCACGCAAGACCCAGATGCGTCTTCTCGATCATCACGTGCACGCCCTTGTTGCCGTTGACGACCTGCGTGATCCGGACATCTGCCGCAAGGCTGCACAATGCATAAGCCTCGTGCCGGGTGAGCTCTGTGCGACGTGTGATGAGGTCGAGCATCTGACGCAAAGCGATGACCACGCAGTTGTCGAGATCCGGATCAAACGCCATCGTCATGACATGGGTCGGAGACTCGGCCATCGGCCAAACCAGCGGAAGATCCGTTCTGACATGGAGCTCGAACGTTCCGATCAGACCGGTTTCGATTGCGGTGACACAGACTTCGCCATCACCTTGGGCACCGTGCCCATCACCGACCGAGAACCTGGCATCGTCGACAAACACCGGTAGAAACAGCGTTGTACCCGCCACCAGCTCCTTATTGTCGAGGTTGCCGCCATTGCGGCGTGGTTGAATGGTGCTCACCGTACCCCACTTGGGCGGTGGCGCCACGCCCATGACGCCAAAGAACGGCTTCAACGGCAGATCGCGGCCCCACGGCAGCGACGCGATCATGCGCTCGGCATCCAGCGTCGTGTGCATCAGGTAGGGGTCTTCGAAGTCATCCGGCAATGCACCGAGCAACGGGCGGATGAATGTATAGCCCCAGTCGTAATGCAGCTGAACATCCTTGATGCGGACCTCAAGCGTATCACCGGGCTTGGCGCCGCGAACGGCAATCGGTCCCGTGCAGATGTGGCCGGGCAACTCTTGCGGCGTCACGCGATGGATATCGAGAAGCGCCTGCGGTACATTATGGGATGGCCCCGGCAAGGTTTCCGGACCACCGGACACCGTGCTGACGACGACGGTCTCTCCGCTATCGATCTCGGCCACTGGCACGAGACCGGCATCGAAATAGCCCCAGTGGACCGTTGCCGGCTTGGCATCAAGACGCAACGTCATATGTCAAACTCCAGCTCATTGATCATGGTGTGTTCGGCACGATCCGACCTTCGCAGCCAGGCAAAGGCTTACCGCGATTGGCGCGCGATGTCTGCCGGGTTTTGCAGCGCACACAAGCGGCTCGGTATCTCTTTGTCCTGTCGCGACCACGCCTTGCAGCAGCGTACAACTCGTCAGACGTCTTGAGCAAACACCACGAAACGCATACGATCTCCAAACACTATGCCAATGCGAGTTTAGAAACTTCGACAAGGCTACGGCTTTAGAGCGCATTGGGATCGCACATTCAGAATTTGCTGTGATCCACGGCCGCGGCCTCATAGCAAAGGGCGAGTTGTGTGATGTCACGCGTAATTATTCGATCCATTTTATCCGCTTCATTCGTCGCCATTCTGCCGGCCGCCGTTCACTCGGCAAAACTGCCGCCCGGCGCAGGCCAGGACCTCGTGCAGCAGTTCTGTACGGCGTGCCATCAAGTCCGCCACATCGAGCGCAGCTCAGGCTACACGCGGGATCACTGGTACAAGCTGATCGCGACCATGATTGATCTCGACGGAACGGACGACCTCGAGAAGATTACGGCATATCTGGCGAAAAGCTTCCCACCGAACGACAAACGAAAGGCAACGCACGCCAAGGGCAAAGCGACCATCACATTCAAAGAGTGGATCGTGCCGACATTGGGTCAGCGCTCGCGCGATCCGATCGAAACCCCTGACGGCATGATCTGGTGGGCCGGACAATGGGCTAGCCTGATCGGCCGTATCAATCCGAAAACCGGAGAAATGAAGGAGTGGCCGTTGGACGAAACCGCCAAGCCTCATTCCGTGTTTCACGATCGGTCGGGTAACATTTGGTACACGGGAAACAAGAACGGCACGCTCGGTAAATTCGACCCGAAGACGGAGAAAATCACCGTCTATAAAATGCCTGATCCAGAGGCCAAGGACCCTCATACTGCGATTGTCGCGTCCGACGGGATTATTTGGTTCACGATGCAGCACTCCAACCGCGTCGGGCGTTTGGACCCCGCGACCGGCGATATCAAGATCCGGATCATGCCGACGAAGGGTTCGCGGCCTTACGGCATCAAGGTCGATAGCAAGGGCCACGTCTGGGTCGCCTGCAATGGCTCCAACTGCATTGTCCGGGTTGACCCCAGAACAATGGAGCTGACCGAGTTCAAAATCCCAGACCCCAAAACAAAAATCCGCCGCCTCGACGTTGCCGCAGACGATCGGATCTGGTTCGTCAACTCGGCCCGCGGGCGGCTCGGACGATTGGATCCAAAGACAGGCGCTGTTCGCGAGTGGCCGTCTCCCAGCGGGCCCAAATCGCATCCTTATGCGATCGCAATCGTCGACGGCATCATCTGGTACAACGAGTCCGGTGTTCGCCCTGATATGCTCGTGCGCTTCGACCCACGCAACGAGACGTTCCAGAGTTGGCCGATCCCGTCCGGTGACATCCATTCGGGCATTCTCCGCCATCTCGACGTCACGCGCGACGGCAATCTGTTGATCCACCAGAGCGCAACAAACAGGATTATCCACGTTACGCTCCCACCGGCCCGGTAGAGCCCGCTAATGCGGGTCGCATTGTACGCGCCTCGCTCTAGCTTGTTTTCGCTCACGGGCTGTTCCGGCCTCCGGCCGGGCCCTCCGCGAGGGCGGCGCAACGCGCCGGGCCGCGGGCGCGGCCTGGGATCGTCTCCGCAGGGGAGCCAGCGCTGGTTGTTGATCGCTCACGGGCTGTTCCGGCCTCCGGCCGGGCCCTCCGCGAGGGCGCCGCAACGCGCCGGGCCGCGGTCGCGGCCTGGGATCGTCTCCGCTGGATAGCCAGCGCTGGTTGTTGATCGCTCACGGGCTGTTCCGGCCTCCGGCC
>JBCCOV010000142.1:0-13529 GCA_039039985.1 Pseudomonadota bacterium
CAGCGCTCGAGCCGCGAGATTGCGAGCGTGCGAACAGCGCAAAGTCAAGACTCTTATCGCTCACGGGCTATTCCGGCCTTGCGGCCGGGCCCTGCGCGAGCGCGCCGCAACGCGGCGAGCCGCATTCGCGGCCAGGGGTGCCGGACGGCTGGCCCGCGCTCAAGTAGCGAGCGCTTGTCGCGAGCGGTAGCGCACGTCAGGACTCGCGAACAGCGCAATGAAAGACTCTCGCGACAAGCTCTAGGTTCCGGATGCGCGCGTCCGGAGATCAGCCAGTACGCTTGCTGCGACTTTCACGCCGTGCACATGCGCTTCCTGTCGTCGCCATCTCCGCGTGCTGCCGGGCAGCCTGGCGTCTCCGTTGTTCGCGAACGCTTGGGCCAGGGTTTCGATCCGGTCGAGAACACGTTCCTGGCCGGCAAAGGCTGACGGATCAATTGTGATCATCAGCTGGCCGACGCCTGGCGGATTTCCCTCAGCGTCAAAAAACGACGTTGCCTCGGTCGCAAAGTTCGCGCCGCCGAGTGTGACGGCCAGCAGCTCCACCATGAGGGCAAGAGCTGCGCCTTTTGCCCCGCCGATCGGCATCAATGTTCCAGCAAGCGCGGCCTGTGCGTCGGTCGTCGGACGGCCTTCGGCATCAACGGCCCAACCTTCCGGGATCGGCTCGCCCTTTTGTGCAGCGGTCAAGATTTTGCCGCGGGCAACTTCGCTCAGCGCCATGTCGATGACGATGGGGCTACCGTCGCGTCTTGGTGCCGCAAAGGCGATCGGGTTCGTGCCGAATAGTGGACTGCGGCCGCCCCAAGGTGCCATCGCCTTCGGCGTATTCGCGAAGAACAACGCGACCAGTCCAGCCTCAGCCATGCGCTCGACGTGCAGGCCGGCAGCGCCGCAGTGATGCGATCGCGAGATCGTTGCGGCGGCAATCCCGTTGGTGCGACATGCCGCCGGCAGATCGCGAACAATCACATCGATTGCGGGATAGGCAAAACCATGCGCGGCATCGACGGTCGCTGCTCCCGGCTTGGGAAACGTGATGGACGGCGTGGCGTTGCCGTCGACCTTGCCGGACAATGACTGGCCCGTATAGCTGGGCACGCGCGAAAGCCCATGCCCCGCCTGTCCGTCGATCTCGGCCTGAACCAGCGCCCTGGCCACGCTCTCCGCGTTCTCGCGGGAGGTTCGCGCGGCCTCGAAAACGGATGTGACCAGGCTCTGCAATGCAGAAATGTCAATAGCTTCATCGCTCATGGCTTGGTTCCGATTGGTTTATGAATGGTGTCAGCGATTGTATCGCGCATTCGAGATGTGCGCGCGACGGTTGCGCCTCAGGTATACAGGCCTGAGATATACAGGCCTGATATATACAGGAACGTCCGCATGGGTGGCCAGGCAAGCGTGTGGAATGGCTCCTGCTAGATCTGAAACGCGCGAGCAGCGCGTGTACACTACGCCGGGTTGCGGCCTGTGCCGACGTATGACCGATGTTGTGCGTTGAATCACAGTGTTTTGCCGACGTCAAAGTTGAGGAGAATTCGGTTGTCGACATCCCGCTCGCGCACGCTCGATCCTGCCAATCTCGACCCATTGGTGACCTATCTCGCCCGCGCGCTTGGCGCGGAGCGCATTCGCGTGTTGTCTGCCGAGTTGCTATCGGGTGGCGCTGTTCAGGAGAACTGGTCTCTCGACGTTGAGGTCGTTGGCGGGCAACGCACAGGACCGGCGCGATGGGTCCTGCGGACGGATGCCGCCGCGCGCCTGCCTGTCAGTCTCGACCGAACCGGAGAGTTCGCTGTACTGCAAACGGCAAACGCCGCTGGCGTGCGCATCGCGGAACCGATCCTCGAGTGCGCTGATGCGGCGGTTATCGGGGCGCCGTTTATGCTGCAGGCGTTCTTACCCGGAACCGCACAGGCGCGGCGCCTCGTGCGCGCACCGGACCTGGCGGCGTGGGGTGGGGATGTCGCTGCCGACCTGGCACGCCAACTTGCGAAGATCCACGCCATTCGGCCCGGGTTGAATTCCGCCGAACGCCTTTCGTTTCTTCCGCAGCCATTGTTGCCACCGGCCCGGGCAGAGGTTGCGCGATTGCGTGGCATGCTCGACGGCGCCGGCGAAGCCCGGCCCGCGCTCGAATACGCCCTCTCCTGGCTTGATCAAAATGCGCCGGCGCCAAATCTGCTCTGTCTGGTGCATGGCGACTACCGGACCGGCAACTACATGGTCGCTGATGGTCAACTGAGCGCGATCCTCGATTGGGAGTTCGCGCACTGGGGGGACCCGCTGGAGGATATCGGCTGGTTTTGTGCGCGGTGTTGGCGGTTCGGAAATGATGCGATGGAAGCTGGCGGCATCGCACGTCGTGACGTGTTTGTCGATGCCTATGCGCGCGCGTCTGATCTCAGTGTCCGCCCGTCCGATATCGGCTACTGGGAAGTTATGGCGGCCGTGAAGTGGGCGGCAATTGCCGTTCTGCAGGGCGATCGCTACCGCAAAGGTGGAGAAGATGCGATCGAACTCGTGCTGACCGGGTTGATGCCGTCGGAAATGGAGCTTGACGCACTATTGCTCATTGAACAGCTGGAAGGAACGCCGAGCCAATGACACGCCATCCTCAATCGCGCCGGATCTCCAGTGAAACGCTGATCCAGCTGGCCGTCGATACGTTGCGGTCGGACATTCGGCCGGCAGTTCCTGCAGAACAGCGCTACACGCTTGCCATGGTCGCCAATGCGCTGGAAATCGCGCGGCGTGATATGGTGACAGACGGCGACAGTGCGCTGTGGGACCTTCTCGATGCTGTCTATCCTGACGGCGACGGGACGGCGGAACGTCTCGCTCATGACATTCGCCATGGCCATGTGCACGACGGCGCACCACCGGATCTGCGGGCGTTGCTCAAGGCGATCTTGATTGGGGAGTTGCGGATCCGGAACCCGCGTTTTTTGAAGTCGCGCGAAATCGGTGGTTGATGTCGGCTGCGGGCGTCAGCTGCCTGTTTGAGCCGTTGGAGTAGACTGAAGGAGCCGTTGATGGATTGGGATCGTCCCGAACTCGCAAAGACGCCTGCCAACTTTGTCCCGCTAACCCCGATCAGTTTTCTTCGTCGCGCGGCCATGATTTTTCGTGATCAGACGGCGGTCATCCACGGCCAACGACGCTACACCTACGGGGAGTTCTATGCGCGGTGCCGGCGGTTTGCAGACGCGTTGACACGCGCCGGAATCAAACGCGGCGATACCGTTGCCATTCTCGCGGCGAATACACCGGCTCTTCTCGAAGCGCACTATGCGGTTCCGATGATCGGCGCCGTTTTGAACCCGATCAACATCCGTCTGGACGCGCAAACAATCGCATTTTGCCTCGACCACGGTGAGGCCAAGCTCTTTCTCTGTGATCGCGAGTTTCACAGCACGATCGTACCCGCACTCGCGCTTGCGGCGACACCGCCCATGGTCGTTGATATTGCAGACGACGAGACGGCTGATGCGCCATCACTTGGTGGGATCGAATACGAAGCTTTTCTTATGACCGGCTCGGCCGAGTTCGACCCGCCGGGCCCTCAAGATGAATGGGATCCCATCTGTCTGCTCTACACATCCGGTACCACCGGAAATCCCAAAGGCGTCGTTTACAGTCATCGCGGTGCCCACCTCAACGCCATGGCCAATGCCCTGACGTTTCAGCTGGATCACAACAGCCGCTACTTGTGGACGCTGCCGATGTTCCACTGTTCGGGCTGGACCTATACGTGGGCCGTGACGGCTGCCGGCGGGACGCACATTTGCTTGCGGAAGGTGGATCCAGCCCGAATCTTTGCGCTGATTTCGGAACTCGGCGTGTCTCATATGTGCGGCGCGCCTATTGTGCTGAACATGCTGGTCCATGCGCCGGCCGATGTGCGCAAAGTTCTGCCGCAGCGGACGAAAGTCATGACAGGTGGCGCGGCGCCGCCGTCTGCCGTGATTGCCAACATGGAGGCACTTGGATTTGAAGTGCTGCATGCTTACGGCACGACGGAATGCTACGGGCCGTCCGTTGCGTGTCTTCCGCAATCCGCCTGGCTTGATCTGAACGACGACGATCGCCATGCGCATATGGCGCGACAAGGCGTGCCGCACGCCCTGATCGAAGACATGATCGTGGGCGACCCGGAGACATCGGCAACGCTGGCACGGGATGGTACGGAACTCGGTGAGCTTCTGATGCGCGGCAACACGCTGATGAAAGGCTACCTCAAAAACCCTGAGGCAACGGCGCAGGCGTTGGCCGGCGGCTACTATCACTCAGGTGATCTCGCGGTCTGGCACGACGATGGCTATTTCGAAGTGAAGGACCGCTCCAAGGATATCATCATTTCCGGTGGCGAGAACATTTCGTCGCTGGAGGTTGAGGACGTACTCTATCGCCACCCGGCCGTGCTTGAAGCTGCCGTTGTCGCCCGCCGAGACACGACCTGGGGCGAGACGCCGTGTGCATTTGTGGCACTCAAGCCTGATGCCGGAAAAATCACCGCCGATGACATTATAGAATTCTGCCGTGAAAACATGGCGCGGTTTAAAGTTCCAAAGACCGTTGTTTTTGGAGAATTGCCGAAGACGTCAACCGGCAAGATACAAAAGTTCATGCTTCGCGAGCACGCCAACGCGCTAACAACGTCTGGCTCTTAACTGGGCAGCCAACTCACGAAACAGGTTGGAAACAAGCGACATCGCGATCCCATTGGGACGCGGCGCCGTTATTCAATAGCTGCCGAGATGGCAGCTCGCATGGATCAGATATCCACGATTTCACCGCGGGCGGGGTATCCGCGAGCGATGACAAAATCGAGTGCCTTTTCGATCTCCGCAAATTGCGGACGCGCAAACGGCATGGTTTGCACGCTGCCGAAGTAGAGCGTGCGGTCCGGCCGGACGAGAAATAGCCCAGGCTCCACAAAACGTTCGGGCTCTTCCACGCCAATTGAGGTTTTTCCATTGCTTGACGAGATATAGAGACCCCAGGCGCGGCCCTGCGCAAGCGAGAGATCGTAAGCAATCGGTAGGCGATCAAGGCCCCAGGATTGCTTCGCCGTTTCGGCCCGCTCCTGGTTGTCGCTGGAGATTGCAACTGCCGTAACCCCAAACTTGTCGAACGTCTCAAGCCGGTTTTGCAGGTCGTTCAGATAGCCTTTGCAGATCGGGCAGTGCAAGCCGCGATACACGACGATCATCGTGAAGTTGCCCGGCTTCAGCTCTGACAGCGTCCAGCTTCCGCCGCCCACCAGCGGCAATGTCACGTCAGGGACAGGCTGGCGCGGGATCAACGGTTGAATCGCACTCATTCTCGGAACCTCCAGACCTGAGACAGGCGGCGGGACTGTTCGATCCCCAACCGCCGATTGCGTTATCGATGGTTAACATAAGGCGGACGCGCTTAGCGTCGAGCGAATTGGGGGCGCGATCACAATAATGTTCAGAGTTAGGCACAAATTCATCTCGATTGCTGAGTAATTGTTTTGTTATTTGAAGCTTTGCGGGCTGCATTCCCTTAACGAAAAAGCGAACGATACCTGTGGCGGCTCTTGAAATCGTCTCGGGTCTGCGCTTGTTATTGCGTGTCTGATCCGTAGCTCGTCCCAAAGGTTTCCCCCAATGCGATGCTACGTGTTGCCCGCGGCCTTCCCCCAGGGTCGCGGGCAATTTTTATCGCGAGCAAGTTTTGCCGCAGGCCAGGGTTGTCGTGGGTCGATCTTTTCGCGGCTGGATCTCTTCAGGGATGTTCTTTCTCGAGCCAGCATCCTGCAAGGCCTGCACCTGAACGTCGCCGTGAGGCAGGCTCAAAAGGCCAAGTGATGGATCGGGACCCTGCGTCTACGGTCTACGCGCACCGCGGCCCGGGGCTCATCAGATCCAACCGCTCAGAACTTGGCTCATCAAACCATGCAGTCCTGCGCATGTGGGCTCGCAGTGGCAATGCATGTCCATCATTCAGATGTTTGGGATTGGTTTGGTGTCGTTGCACCGGGTGCGTCTGCCGACCATGGGCCGCGACGGCCTAGGCACGGCGCAATCGAATGGCAGGTCAGTTCGCTGCAATCCAAGTTGAGCGGCGCATAACGACGACTGTCTGATGCGTGCTTAGTCCCACGGGTGGCCGCTACCTGCGCGCCATTTGACATCGGAAACACTTTGCGCCGGCCGTTGGCTGGTGCCGGCCTTATGCCGTTTTCTCACACGCTCAAGCGCTACAATCGCTGCGGTGCCGGCATGAATGTTGTCTAACGTTCCGCCGATGGTCTTCGTGGCCTGCCTTTGGGCGCGTTGCCCGACCTTGTCACGCATCCTATGGTCCACGGTCGAATTACTCCAGAAAAACTACGCCAGGGACGTCATGCCTCTTCAGTCGTGACTACTTCGTTAAACCGCGGCTCAAATCTGTGCACGTTCATCCGGAGAGGATGCTGCCGCATGGCCAAACCGGCAAGCGCGTTGATGTGCAGTCGGTACAGGTCAATCATGGCATGATCTTTACGCCGCGGCGTGATGCTGCTCGGCAGGTGTCAGGTTCTGGATGGTAACGGTTTTACTTCATCCGTACCGGACGCACGGTGCCACAAGATCTGCACGGCTGGAGCTATCCGTTCGCGTCGCCGATGAGAATTGGTTGAGGTGAAGATATCCCTACTTCGTTCAGCTGGTTTGATTGATTTTTGACAGGCGTCAGCCACGCGCATTGGTCGGAGGTGATCACGTTCGCCGCGGATTGTCAGGCTGTTCCGTCCGTCTGCGTATCCGTTCGCATCGCGCCTGAATTTGAACCGCAGGCCATCATATTTTGCCTGTGGGCAACCGAGCGCAGTAGGGCTCAGCGAGGCGCATAATCTCACTTTGCAGAAGTCGGATGATTCGAACCGATAGTTATGCCTACCTTTAGCGCGTGATGGCCGTGATCGGCACCGGGCCAACTGAAGACTGCGGTTGCGGTGCGGATTTAGGATCAACGCTGAGTTGCCGCAATCAGCCGTCAGCCTGTAGTAATACTGTGGTGATCTGGCCCTTTCGCATATCAATGTAGGACGATTATGTATCGTGGCCATGCGAAGTGTTCGGCGCATGTTATGCGATTGGCATGCAGAGGCGTTGAACTTAGCCGGCGCATGTTAACGACGTGATTGTTGAGTAGGATTTCATTCGTGGATTCAAGCTGTACACCAGAGCCCGAAGGTTCGCCGAAAGCGCGTCAACGGGCGACGCCGGATGTCGTTGCGAAGCAAATGATTTCGCCCATTCGGTACTCGGCAACAATGCTGGGCTACGGGGCGCGAGACGAACATCAGTTCTGTCATGATGTGCGTTCGTTTTTCGAGCCAGGTGTCAACATGATACCACTTGGGCGCGCCCGAACCGGGATCTACCTTCTGGTCAAGTCATGCATCACGGCATCGCGACGCAACATCTTGCTGTCGCCCTACACGATCTCTGATGTTGTGAAGATGGTCGAATTCGCCGGAGGCGTGCCGGTGTTCGTCGACTTCGAGCCAGGTACCACCCTTTTTAATCTCGACCAGCTTGAGAGTTCGATTGACGACAACACGGCCGCCGTTCTCGTCACGCACTATCACGTTAACGACTACCGTCTCCCCCAAATCAAAGAGATTTGCAGCAGTCGCGATATCGCCCTCTTTGACGACTGCGCCATCGTGTTCGGCGGCACCATCGACGGACGGTCGTTTCCAAGCATTACAGACGCGAGCGTATTCAGCTTCTCGTACTTCAAACTTCTCAATTATTTCTGGGGCGGTGCTGTTGCGACGGGCTCGGCCGAGATCGAGAGCTTTATAAGCGACGAGATCCGTGACTGGCCCACTCTCGGCCTCAAGGACTATTTGGGGCAAATGAAGGGCTGCTTGACGTATGACCTTGCCACGCGGCCGTGGGTTTTTCGCAAAGTTACGTTTCCGTATCTGTCGCGCCGAAGCGATGGCCAGGAGACGGCCGCAACGCTCGAGCACGTGCGCCGCGAGAGCGTCAAACTTGAGCGCAGTCATTTTTCGCGCCCGTCGCCGGCCGCATATGCGGAGTGGTGTCGAAAGCTGCCATGGATCGAGGATTGGTTGAACCAACGGCGAGCGGTTGCGCATATCTATCGACAAGCATTAGGTGAGGTCATGGTGACTTCGCGCATCAATGAGGCGCACTTCGCCGAGTCCTGTTTTGTCAATTTTCCGATCCTTGCGCCTGAAGGCCGGCGAGATGAAATCCATAAGGCGATCATTCAAAACGGCTTTGATGTTGGCAAAAGCCTCTATCCCAACGCTCATGAAGAGCCGCAGTACCGGACGGTGGCCGGGACATCAGATAACGTTCGTCAGCTGGTCCGCGACACGATTTACTTGCCGACGCACTCAGGCGTCAGTGAAGGCTATGCTCTTGCGTTGGCCGGCTGTGTCCAGGAATTGATTTGAGCACTGATGTGGCGAGAGCAGCTCCGCTGATCGACTGCCCGTTTACGAAGTCCGGCTGACGTCGCTGTTATCTGCGGGGCAGGTTATCGTATAATCCCAGTTGTTTGCCCTGCATGCATCTCGAGGTGATTGGTCGTGCCTTTGTAGAGCAGCGCATGAGACCGGTGGACGTGCTGCGGGGAGCGAAATGATCAAAGATCTCGATGCGCAACGGCCCGATACGCGCGTGAAGAGCGGCGTTCTGATCATCGGCGCAGGTATTGCCGGTCTTATTCTCGGATACAAGTTGCGGCAAATGGGAATGCGGGTCGTCACGCTCGAAAGTGGGGGTCGTGCGCAGGCCGAGGAGACGCATCCGCTCAATGCCGTCGTCACTGTGCGGTCGGAATACAAAGGGGCCAGTCATGGCCGCGCGAGATGTCTTGGTGGAACGTCGACCCGGTGGGGCGGCGCCCTGCTTCCGTTTCTGCCTGAAGATCTTGAACCGCGGCCGCATCTGAAGTTGCCGGGATGGCCGCTGTCGCTGACGGAGCTGGAGCCCTACATTCCTGAGCTTGAGTTGCTTTTTGCGTTGGACAAGGGAAGTTACGACGAGGCCTTCGCGGACAGCAGACGTGAGCTTGCGCAGCTGACGACTAAGCCCAAGGACTTTCTGCTTCGGTTTGCAAAGTGGCCGACCTTCAAAAAAAGAAACCTGGCAAACCTCTTCAAGCAGCGCATAGAAGCGGATCCGGACTGGCTCGTCTTCCTGAATGCCGCCGCATCTGAATTTGTCGTAGACGTTGAAACGGGCAGGCTACGCACGGTACACGCCCGCGTGCCTGGTGGTTCAGCTCTGACGGCTGAGGCGGACAACGTGGTCATCTGCGCGGGTGCAATCGAGTCGACCCGGTTGCTGTTGTTGATGGATCGGCAACACGGCGGGCGGATCTTCGAAGATTGCCCAGCCCTTGGTTGTTACTTTCATGACCACGTGTCGGCGAAGGCTGCCGACATTACAACTGCAACGCCTCGCCAACTGAACCGTCTTGCCGGGTTCCGCTTTGTCGGATCTACGATGCGCAGCCTTCGGTTCGAGATCGCACCAACGGCGCAGCAGGAGCTGGGTATCGGCAGTGCGTTCGGCCATATTAGTTTTCAGTCGATCGGGCACACGGGGTTCGACGAACTTCGGACTTTTATGCGGACGCTGCAGCAGTCTGGTCGGGTCAATGCGCGGGCCGGGCTGTCTGCATTACGCGATGGGCCCTATCTGGCAAAGACTGCATATTGGCGATTTTTTCACAACCAGCTGAGATGGCCGGATGCCGCCCGTTACGAATTTCACATTGTTGCTGAGCAACTTCCGCGTGTCTCGAATAAGATTTATTTGTCGGATCAGATCGATCAAAACGGAGTTGCAATTCCAGCGATAGACTGGCGTGTTGATACATCGGATTATTCGACAATTCGCGCGTTTGCGACGGCGTTCGACTCATACTGGCGTGATCATGGCCTGAAGCATGCGGGTCAGTTTGATTGGTTGCCCTGGCTCCAAGACGGCGGAGACGCCGTGACCGCCAACGTTGAGGACGTCTATCATCCCGGCGGCACCACCCGTATGGGCCCGGATGCCCGAAGCGCGGTCGTTGATAGCCGTTTGCGGGTGTTCGCCGTGCCCAATCTTTGGGTCGCAAGCACGTCGACCTTTCCGTCCGGCGCAAGTGCAAACCCGACAATGATGCTTGCCTTGCTTGTGCTCCGCCTTGCCGATGAGCTGGCGCGCACAGCCAACTCGGAGGCTTCTATGTCACTGTCGTAGACTCTGAAATGCCGAACTCGGAAACGTCCGAGTTCGGGGTGGGAGTGTGGGCCGGCGACGCGAGGCTACCTACGGCGGAAATGCGTTAGTCGACGCGGAAAACGCCCTTTTGCCAAGTGCGATCTTTGCGCGGGGTGAAGCGATAAGCCCGGCGGGGCGGTCTATCAAAGTCGTGGTCACTGCGGACCGCTTCGTCGTCGATCGGCGGCACGAGATCATCGTCACCAATCGGCTGATGGCCGTTGTCATCGCGGTAACACCGACCGACATGGCCATGTTTGCCGTGAACAGGTGCCGCTTGGTCCGCATCGATCAGCAGGTTTCGCATCAGATATCGCCCATGATACTGGCGATTGATGTGCGGCATTGCCGTCAAACTTAAAGGCGTCGAACCGTTTCGATTAATCGACGCCCGAATGATTGGGCGAAAATCCAAACCATTGTTCGATTTGGTGCGGGCATATTCAATCAGCCCCACAAGGACTTCACCGACCAAGGTCGCGCCGACCGGGCCGAGCGTGTGGCCGCCGAGGCGGTGGTCACTGTAACTCGTCGCATGATCGGGCGAAGACGGTCGACGATGGCGTGACGCACGATCCAGCGACGTTTGGCGGAGCTGTAGTGATCGGGATGATCGCGCCGTTGTGTGCGCGTTCGACTCAAAATGAGTTGGTCCGCCGAACACTGCGGCCTCCTCAAGGATGTAGTACCAGAGCGGGGTTTCGTCACTGCCGAGGATGTCTCGGGTGCGCCGACCTGGCTTCAGGATGAACGATGCCCAGTCGTGGGTGTCGTGCCCTCCATTCGTGGTGTCGTAGCGTGTGAGTATGCCGCGTCGCTCAAGCGCCGGCAGCATGATCGACGCAACGGCCTGGCCGGATGGTAAGCGAAATGCCTGTCCTCGGATCAGATTGCGCGCGGGCAATGCCGTCACGTCGTGGCGGCCAACGACGCGAGGTCGCCCCAGGTGATGTAAGAACGGCGCGATCTCGGTGTCGATCCGGCGTGCGTAGTTGAAGCCCTTCGGCCGATGGCGCTCAATGGGAAAGAAGTATCGCCAGTCGACAAGCTGCTTGCGGTGTATGGGTTGAAACGCCGGCCGTCCAACGCCATCGCGTCGCGCAACATCCAGTATCCGCGATCGGACACCGCGGCGCAATTGATAGCGTTCTCTGACCTGACTATGGCCATAGCGAAATGCGGCTACGGCGAATTCGACCGGTATAAAGGGTTTCGTTGATGCTTCGGCGTGCCGGTCAAATCCGTCTGGAAAGAAGAACGAACGCCCGTTTCGCAGAATGTCTTGCAGGCGCGCCTCTCCGACGATTCGGGGCAGAAAGTCCTCAATAATAATGCGATGATAATAGTGTATGACGTGCTTTCGCGCGAGTTCAAAGAGTTCCTGCTTGTCTCGACGGGGCAAGGACTTTGCCAGTCGACGCACGTTGCAATTGTCGAAGTCGCCGCAGTCACGATATCCCCCCGTTGCCAGTCGGCGCTCCAGAAGCAAGTCGACAATGCGATTGTGAAACGCGACGAAGGCACTATGCAACTGCGCCGTGACAAAGTTTTCGTCGTTTCTCGGGTCGCCGATCAGTGCGCGGGCCGCTCCGCCGCGCGGACCTGGGCGATTGCTCTTTGTAACGCGCAATAAGTCGAAACGGGCGGTGGAACCGCAGCCGCTGATTTTCTTTCCAACGCGCAAATAGGGGAGGTTGTAAAGATAGGGGTCTTCTTCCGGACCGCCGCCGTAAACACTATCCAGGTCGAGTGCGACGGACCGGGCATTGCGGAATTCATCATCACGAATCGGGCGATTCAGCATCGATGTCGTGTCGAACGTGATGTCATGATCGATGAATTGCGCCAAGAAGGTATAGCCAGCCGGCATTTCGCTGTCGGATCCGATATCGCCGGTATCCGGCTCGACCATGGTTTTGGCGAGTTTTCTGAAAGCTCTCGCTTTCGCCCGTTGCGTGCGCGGGGTTGGATGGCGCTCCACATGACCGTTTTCGATCGGAAACAGACGGCCGAAGCCCATGCACTTTCGACCGTTTGCGTCTGTGAGATACGGGACACTGTCCGTCGATAGGCGAAGCGAGTTGTTGTAACCCGGCCCTGCGAAGTCGCCGACTCGGTTGCGTGGGTCGAAGGTTGCGTCGGGCCGTGCGGCTGGGATGTCGGGCCCGCGTCGGGCGTTATCCGAGTATCGTCCTGCATTCTCCTGGGCGAGCGCACTTACGCCACAGCTGAGCGCGAGCACACCAAACATACCTAGCCGTCGCGCCAAGTTGGCCGCGCTCATTTCATTCCTCCTAATAGACGCCGGTTACGCCTTTGCCGAAACCTCTTCAGCGTTGCCGATTGTCGTTGGCAAAGCTGTTGACTGATATCCGACCTGACAGGCGCAGACGTGATCGACCTGCGACGGCGTCGTAGAAACTCTGAGGGGAAAACAGCGGTGAAAGAGGCGGGCCGAATTTTGCCGCGGTAAAGCGTTTCATCAGCCGGGATTTCAGCTTTCGAAAACTCTGGATTGTTTGTCTTCTTGCCAGTCGTCTTATAATGATTCTGCTGCCGATATAGGCGGCGCGTGTGATTGGTATAAGACGTGTTTTAATCGCGTTTATCTTGCAAATAAAGTTCGTTCTGAGTTTATCAAAATTTCTGCCGGAAACCTTCACGATAAGGTCCTGCAAATGATTCAGCCTTGTGTTCCAATGAGTGATAAGTTTGCCGGCTAGTGTCTCGATTTGTGCGATGTATTTCGGGCTATGGGTATGCCATACTGAAAAACGCATGTATTCCATCCATTGCTGTTTTCGGGAAGAAACACTTGTTGTGTTTTTCCGGTTTTGAGTATAAAAGTGCGCGCCACGCGCTATAATGTCGTTCTAATAATGCCTTCATTGCAGTAAGGTTAATGCGTTGCGCGCAATACGTGTGGCCGTGTTCTGAAATCATAGTAATCTCTGAAATTAGAAAAAGTGCCATCGGCCTCGCAGGCCTACGCACGCTGAGCTTGCGCTTCGCACCAGCGCTCACGTTCTGGCTGTGTGCGGGCTGGGTTCGTCTCGCAGGTTGGCGTGCGGCGCAGCCGCTGGGCCGGCGAAGCTATTCGGCCTATGGCGGAAGTGATCTAGAGCGTTTCAGATTTAGCTCGAATCGGTGGCTTCCCAAATCAGTTTGGTTTTGATTCAACATGGCTGCTGGGTGAGGGGGGCCAGCATGCATGGCAAAACCATACTCTGACGACTTGCGGGCGCGGGTGCAGACGGC
>JBCCOV010000143.1:0-13447 GCA_039039985.1 Pseudomonadota bacterium
ACTCAGACATTTGAACGCGAAGTGCAACGCATGGTCGATGAGCGGAATGCGTCTGGCACCCCAACGGCTTTTGTCCTGCCTGCCGGAAACAACTACATGAGCCAGACAGCGGGCTATATGGAGCTCGTGACCGGAGAGCCAAAGCATATTGATTGGCTCATACTGCCGGACGATGCGACAGACAGCTTTTTGGAGATTTGGATTGATGGTGTTGACGACGATACCAATGCTGCTGAGCAACAGGCGCCATTCTCAATTGCCATAACCCCACCGGGCGCACGTAAATCGCAAACGAAGTTACCGGCATTGGGGTCTTCTGTAAGGGTGCTGTTGGAGGACGATGAGACGATTGCTGGTCTGTATTATGATAAGTTCGATCGGCCAAACAGTTGCCCCAGGTATCGGGTGTTTCTGGCGATCGCGCCAACGTCGAACCTGTACAACAATCCAGCAAACCCGGCGAGCAACCGCAAGCACGTGGCGCCGCACGGTCGATGGCGTATCCAGCTGACCAACACCCGAAACAGCGCCAAGCCCATCCACGCGTCAATTTATGTGCAGCGGGATGACACGCCGACCGGGTTTCCGAGGCGGGGCCGTCAGTCCTATCTGGAACACGAGTTTGCATACGAGTTCGCGCAAAAGTTCCTGAACTATACCAAACACGACATCGGCAAGGGGTCCACGGTGACGCGTGAAGGATCGTTGTCGGCCATCGCTAACCTGCCATTGCCGGTACTTGCTGTTGGCGCCGCGACGGAAATCCAGCCCATTCCACCTGCTGCGAGCGTTGAGCCGTCGCTGTACACGTCGAGTGGACCGACCCCGGCGATCAATGGTCCATTCGTGTCGGCATATGCCGACGCATCTCGTTCACTTGCCGGCGTTATTGCGGCCGGTACCGCAACGGGTTCGCACATTGCAATCGCCGGCACCAGTGTCGCCGCACCCCAGGTTACCCGGCGCATTGCGGAGCTCTTTCAGCAGGCAAGCAAAATCCCGGATCTGGATATCGTCACGCTTCTGCATACCGTGTTCTGCATAACGGGCGCGCATGAGGGCACAGTGATAACCGATGAGAAGGACAAGCGAAGGCTGGGCAACGTGACTCTCAAATTGCCCGACCATTTGAAATCTCTGAACCGGAAGTATCCGTCGTCGGCCGCCTGAGTTTGGGTGCGAATTCGTGTCCCCATGTCGCAGTTTGTCTGCGCTCAACTGGATTGGCAACACGCTTCGGACTTCAACAGGGCATGGACGTTGAGGGCGAGATCGGGTGCGTCCATGGCGTCCACGGGAAACGGCAACCGAAGGGCGCATTACCGCACAGACGGCTGCGGATTTGCGAGCAAAGACGTCTTGGGACAAGAGAGTAGCTATGTGATGCTCAGCCCAAGATGGCGACCAAGGCAATGGCGCCGACAAGGACCAGGCTGAGCGCCCATGCGACGTCCAGGTTCAACCAGCTTTGAGAAATGAACCTCAGGCCGAGCCATTCGTAGACCGCGACGGCAATGGCGCCGCCGCTCACGACCATGGCCAACGTGTGCAATAGCGCAACGAGTGCCGCCGTTGCGAGGTTGCCGGCCATCAGTGTCATCGCGGCTTGATGTCCGGTATCAAGGTCTTCGACGCGGCACAGGCCAAGGTAGATCGGCACCAGCATCAACCCGGCTCCATGTGCCATTGCGACGGCGAAAGACCAAAGCGCGAGTTGGGTCGGCCTGATGCGGGAGAGAAAACGCGGATGGCGCCGGTAGATCAATAGCGCGACACCGAAAGCAATCAGCAAGGTTGCCGCGGATAGTTGAATCTCCTGCTGCCAGATCACAAGAAACGTCATGGCTCCAAAGGGCAGCAAGACACCGGTCATTGCGAGCAGATGACCGAATGCTATGGGCCCGAGAGCAGAAAATACGTCCCGTCGGTCGCGTCCCATCAACCCCGCGGATACCGCGAGTGGCCACCCCATCCCGGGGTTGACGCCATGATAGATGCCGCTGACCGCGACAGCCAGCCAGAGGCCAGCTGTCGCCCATTCATCTGTCAACATGCCATCTGTCAACATGCCATCTGTCAGCACGCTCAGACCGACGGATAGCAGAACGAGTCGGTTGAACAATCGCCGCCTTCGAGACGAATCTGATGCGAGCGGTAGCCTTCCGGGAATGCGACATAGAAGTTCTCATCCAACGCGAAGCCCCCCTCTTCACCCACGTCGGCTTTGACCATCGCGGCCGGAACGCCATCCGGATAGAACTGGTCGTCCCAGGTCGAATAGAGTGAGTTGGTCCAGTAGACCCGCTTGCCGTCTCGGCTGATTTCGACCATTTGCGGCCCGCCGCGATATGCGTTGCCGCTCGGGTGCTCCGTCTGGCGCGTAATGCCGCCGATATGGATCGAGCCCGCCAGTTTCGGATTCATCGGGTCGGACACATCATACTGACGCAATTCACCTGTGCCCCAGCACGAGACGTACAAAAAACGATCGTCGAGCGACAGGTCGATGTCGGTGACCAGCGGTGGGACCGCCTCGAAGCCCTGCAGCAAGGCCGGCAGATCGTTCTTGGCCGCCGCTTCCGGCGGAATTGTTGCCGTCTTTTTGCAGTGAAAGGACCCATCCTCGCGCCACCAGGTCCAGATCGAGCCTTCAAGGTTCGTCGTGTCGACGACGACGCCGACAAAGCCGTATTCCTTGATGGGGTCGTGCGCCGGTCGGACCTCAAGTGCCATCTGATGGTTGTCACCGAGATCTATGGTCTGCACGTTCTTGCGTTCGCGCAGGTTCCAGAAGTGAATGCGATGGCCGTATTTGTTCGCAAGCAGATCTTCCGGAACGATGCCGTTTTCGAACTGCGGCGGCAGTCCCCACTCGCTTGAGACCATGTAGTCGCGCGGCAGGTTCCACCAGAAATCGTAGTGCTTGTCCTGGAGGCCGCGATCCATCTCGTATCGACCGATGACATCAAAGGTCTGGCAGTCCATCAGAAAGATGCCTGGAGGACCGTCGGTGCCGTCCTTCCCGCCGCCGCCGAGCGTCGACACGTAAATGCCTTCCGGGCCGCAGTGAATCGTATGCGGGCGCGAGTAGCCGGTCTTTGCAAAGACCTCTTCGGGCTCGATGATTTTATGAATCTTGGCTTCGGTCGGGCTCGGTTTGGTGTCGATGACGTAGATGCGCGACGATCTGATGCCGGGGATAATCAAATAGCGCCGTTCCAGGAACGCATGGCCGGTCAGCGGAGAGAGCGCCGAGGAGCACGCGTTCCATCCGAAATGATGAAACTCATCTCCCGTGTTCGGCATCATGACTTGATGGACGATCTTCCCGAAATCGTCGGACCCTGGATTGACATCAACAACAGCCAACCCATCAGGCTGTGAGAAATCCGGGCTCAGCATAAGTGTGTAGGCAAAGTTCTCTGCAGGTGCCTCCATGGCAAGCTTGGCCGTTGCATGGAACGTTGGGTCCGGACGCAAGTTCATCTGTGCTCCTCCAATTGCACGAATGACTCAACGAGGACACGGCTCTTCCGAGCAGAGTTTTTGCGAGAGACACCCGGTGTGTTCGGGCCATTGGTTTTCTGGCTATCGCGCGCCGCACATATCGTCGGGTGTAACCGCTTATCTTGACGCTGTCCTCAGCGGGATAGTTCTGAGGCGACCGCGATCGAACACGCGATGAGTGTTGCATCGGCGTGGCGCAACTTCAATCATCTCGGTCGTTGTGTATGGACGGCGCCGATTACAGAAACGTGATCCCGGAATGAGGTGTCCGGGACGCCAAGTCACCACGGTGAGCGACGGCTATCTGCGTCGTGGGGGTCCGTTCAGCGTAATGCGATGCCGGTTCGCGACAGATAGGCAGGCCTCATGGAACCGTCCGAAGCGTTCCGACCTGCGCCTGTCCAGATCAGTTCCGCCGATGGCGGAAATGATCTAGCGTAAGGTTGTGGATAATATCGCTATACAATCGATCGTGACAGCGCTCGTCACGTCTCACTGAGGCGAGGTCGTAGGTCGGGCTGATTCGTAGAAAGGCTCAGCCCCGTACGCGTCGCAACGCAAGCGGACTAGGCACGGCACTTCGCACGCTCAGGGTAAAGCTCGAAGCCCGTCAGCAGCCAAAGTTGTCGGATGGCGTCTTCTCGAGCGAACTTGGCGCCGATTTCGGCGTCGAACTTCTCGAATGAGGCCGGCGTACTCTTGCCGACGATCGTCATGCCATCGTCGAGAACTATGATGTGGATCGTCAGGACTTCCAGCGCATAATGCGAGCCAGCTTGCGATACGGCATCGCCAGCCATGAACGTATGCTCTTCGACAATCCGGCCACCTATGTCTTTGAGATCGAACGGCAATTGCGCGACAGCTGCATGCGTTTCTTGGCTCGTGAGTGCAGTTGATTCCATTGAGCCCATCCCTCTTAAGAGCTTCAATAAATTACGTTTCGTGCTTTTCCCAAACGCCCACTTTGCAACCTCGTGGTTCAACGCACGACGACAACTGGGGCGAACGCAAGTCCGTTACCTGGCAGAGCAGAAGAACAGCTGTGCCAGTCGTGAATACACGGCGATCCGAATCCACATCTATCCCCGCCCCGAACGCCGTATCGGGAAAAGCTAAGGCACTAATTTGGCAAGGAGCACATTCGGCGGCCAACCAACCAGAGCTAGAAGATGCACCTGCGTGGTGTTGATCATCCACTGCGTTGTGGCTCGGCCACGAAATGACATTACTCAGAGAGAGCCTAAGTAAGCGTGGCAACACGCGCGGTCGACGGTCTTGCAAAGATCACATTGCGTGCTGGGTGATGCGTAATTCGATGAAAAAAGCGAGCCAGAATCGCTGTATGTCATCAGGCCTGTTTCCCCGGCATGCCCGTCCAAGTCGGGTCCGTTTGCCTTGTCGGTTTATACCCAGAAGTACCCGCGAGTGGCGCTGACGACGTCTCGGATCATTAGCCAGCCGAGTGGTGCCGATCCGTTGTCGACACGCGCCAAGCCCTCGATCTTGGCCCGCATGCCCGGTGTCTCATTTTCAACCAGCCGGCCTTCAACACGAAACACGGTGCGTCCGGCGACCACTTCAGCGCTCGGGTGAATGCGCGCGATGGCAAGCTGCTTGAGCTGCCGGCTTCTGGCGACAGCATCGATGAGTTTCTGGTTGCGCCGCGCTCTTGGCTCACGTCGGCATAAGTCCGCGATTATCTGCAGATCGTCCATTCGGTCATGCGTTGGTGACGTCGTCTCGCGGCCTTGGGACAAGGCGCGATAGAGCGCCGCCAAGAGTTCAAGGCGTTCATAGGCCAGAGCGGTCGAAAACGGCGTGGACGGCCCAAGCTCCACGATCAGGAATCTGAGCGATGCAACCCGCTCATCCTTGACGAGAGGCACAACGAGCCTCTCGTGGCCTAGTTCGGCATGCGCCGAGCTGCAACGCGTCACCGATTTGCAGGCGGCATAGGCCAGGTAATCGGCAGCTGAGATCGGGCTGGGGCTTGTGGCAGGTGACACAGCGCTTGAGATGGGAAGAGGTTGTTCGCTTGCGCCAAATGCCAAAACGCTTTTTGCGTTCAACAGATCCCGAGCGAGGCGCACCAAACGCGTATCTCGGACGTCGACAGACAGATTGTCAGCTCCAAGCCGTAGCAGGACCTCGGACAGAGACGTCGTTTCGTCATGAGCGTTGCGCTGACGTTTCTGTCGGGCGTTGCGTGAGATCTCCGTCATCGCCGCGACGGCCATTCAGATACACCGCACGCCCATCCTTGAGGGAGGAAATGTGCTGCGCGCCGGTCTTGATCATGTCCTGCTCCTTGGGCTGACGTCTCAGTAATGAATATCGAGTGGCCATAGATCTGCGGACTCGCCGGACTTTTTGAGTGTGCCGTATGAGCCCTTGCAGAAGACGAGTGGCGACCGCGAAGGTTGTGCAATGAAACGTTCGACACGGGCGATGAAGAGCACGTGGTCGCCGGCGTCGTGTTGGGCGTACGTCGAGCATTCCAGGGCCGCAGCCGTCCCAGGGAGTACCGGAGCTCCGGCGAAACCGCGCGAGAACGTTATTCCCTCCCACTTATCAGGGCTCTGGCGCGAGAATCGGTTTGACAGGTTCTGTTGGTTCTCGCTCAGAACATTGACAGCGTATGCGCTGGCGCGCTGCCACAGGGGGAGGCTGCGAGACGAGCGCGTTATGCTGAACAAGATCAAGGGTGGGTCAAGCGACACCGAGTTGAATGAGCTGATCGTCATTCCGACGAGTTGACTTTCCACGTCAGTCGTCACCACGCAAACGCCGGTCGGGAATTGTCCGAGGCACGTCCGGAACGCGCGCGTGTCAAAGGGCATTGCCTCGGGCGCCGCTAGTTCACTCATCTCCTGCATTCTCCGTCAAATAGTCTGCGAGCAGGATCGCGTTTTCGGCGTCTTGCTTGAGTTGCGCTGCCATTGACGACAAGATCGAGAACCCGCGCTGATCCAGCGAATCGAACAGGGCGTCGTTCACCTCTCGCTGCAGCGGCGCCAGCTGGTTGAGCAACGCTCTGCCTCGGGCACCAAGACTCAGCAGAACCCGACGCCGGTCTTTGCGATTGGTTCGTTTTTCGACCAGTCCGAGCTTGACCAGCTTTGTGGTCTCGATCGTCACGAATGCCCCGGACAGGGATAGATGGTCGGCGAGTTTCTTGACGCCAACCTCACCCTCCTTGCCAAGGTGGCTGATTGCGATGAGCAGCGTGTATTGAATCCCGGTCAGACCGATGTACGCACCGAAGCGGTTGCGAATCTCCTGGAGCCGCGCTGAGAACGCCAGCAGATCGTGAACCAGTTGACGGAATGCCAAGTCATCGCCGTCCGAGAGCAGCGCTTCTTTGGATACAGTCGCTTGACTGTCGGACATGGTGTCGGACGAGAAGATCGCCATGCTGCAGGGAAAGATGGCGTGTCTCGATGCGATCAACAAACAGCGTCAAGCGCAACCCGACCGACAAATCTCGTTCACCGACCCCGACTCCCGGTCGATGGCAACGCGCGGGCGTAAATCAAGCGTCGTTGGCTGTAACGTCCTAGCCGCGGTTGATACAAAAAACTATCGGATCGTGGTGCAAGAGGTGACAACCAGCGGCCCGGATCGTTTGCACCTGGCGACGATGTCGAAGCTCACCAAGGGGGTGCTTGGCGTCGAAGAGCTCGAGGCTGTCGCCGATCGCTGCTGCTTCAATAGCGAACAGATCTTGGACTGTTCTCAAGCGAGCTTGAAGGCGACGCTGCTGAAGCTTCAGACTTTTCGCAGCAAGTCGAACGGCCAACTCGTCAAAGCGGACTTCAACCACGTCCGGAGCTAAGATGTCTGCGTCTGTCCGGCAGACGAAGTCATGATGTTTGTCTCTTACAAGCGCGAGCGCGAACGACTTGAGCTTCGGCGCTACGCGACAACGGCCCGCTCCGGCAGCAAGCGCATGCGTGCAGGTCGGTCGGCATTGGATTGCGTGCGCCATGCAAGGGCAAACGACTCACGACCAAGCAATAAGCGGCCGGCCTGGCCGTGATTCTGGCGCTAATCGAGCGTTTCGACCAGACGTGCAACGACGTGTTCGGCCATGGCGCGCTACAAACCAACAGAGCGCCCACTGAAGGCATCACACCAGTCATGGTGATCGGTGCGCAGTGCTTGCAATCGGCATGCATCGAGAAACGCTGAATAATCTTTTCTGGCACGTCCATTTTCGGACATTTATATCGGAAATAGAATTAACTCACCTGTTGTGTTGTTCAAGCCACAAATTGGGTTACTTTGTGAAACGTCCAAAATTGGGCGGCGCGATAATGAAATGTTCCCCATGACTTTCCTCAGCAGTTAACGCCTGAGGGAACAGGATTAATGTTCAAAAAGATCATAGCTGCCGCGCTGTCGTCATTGCTGCTCGCAGCACCACAGGCTCTGGCGGCTGACTTGGATGGTAAAGAAGCCTATCCCGAGAAGTACGGTGAATCCGCGCCGAAGGGGCCAAGTTATTCCGTTATCGCTGAGATCTACGGCGGTATTGTAGCATTCGACGAAAACAACGCGGACGATTTCGCGGATACGCCGGGAGAACTGGAGTTTGGTTTTCGCGCTCACTTCGGTGGTAAACATGCGTTTCAGGTCGAAGCACTTGCTAAAGCAATGGGCGGCCCCAGAGATGAGCAAGGAGAAGAGCCAGCGTCGTTTTTCACGGGTGGCGCTCACTACATTAGAAGGTTCGACGACAGTGCAGTTGGGGCGTACGCTAATCTAGCTGGTGGCGGCGCGCTAGCTGATGATGATGCCTCTATCGGCGTAACGCTCGCTGCACAGTATGCAAAGTTCGTTGGGCGCACTACTTTTTTTGCTCAAGCAGGTTTCTATCACTTGCTCGATGAGAGCGAAAATAACGGCGATGTGCTAGAAGATCTTTTGTTTGCCAACATCGGAGCCCGTTATTTTTTCAGCCGCAATATGAAACTTGAACTCAATGCGGCATACGGCGAAGGTCAAACGTTCGATCCGAACGATGCCGACGACGTCGCCGATTTGAAATGGCTGCAGCTTGGTGCTGAATTTGAACGTCAATTTGAAACGTATCCGGTGTCATTTGTGATTGGGTATACGGCTGATTTTGTTGAGGCTGAGGACAATCAAGGTGGTGGGCAAGCTGACGTAACCGCTCACACTGTCAAGGTCGGCTTTAAGTTCAACTTCAACAGTCGCGGCCCATCGCTTTTTAAACTGGATCGCGAAGGAGCCGGAACATTCAAGTTCACTGATACCAGCCGCCCGATTTCGTTCGCCAACGAGATTGATGACGCAGCAGATGATGCCAGCGGCAGCATCAACACATGTGCGGAATGCTAATTGGCAATAGTTGAACTTGGTTGGTGGTTATGGCGTTTGAGGGTGCTCGCCTCGGTGGTCTCTTTGAGTAAAGTAGCACCCAACGCCACCCCGGTTTGGCCGCTAGGAACCGGGGTGGCACTCAGAGTTTGGGTTCGTATGCGGCAGTCAGTAGCAAACTAACGTATGCAACCCATGGCGCCCTGGTTATTTCATAGCTGTCTAACCAGGGTGCCAACTAGCGACAGCAGTTTGAACGCCTGATTATTGCTCCAAACGTGACCAGGCGTTCAGGCACCTCGGTAGAAGAATAGCCACTCTTCGCGCAAGCCGAGGTGCCAACACAGTTCTCAACCGCCCCGCATGATAGGCTCCCTTGAATTGGACTGTCGGGGTAGCCTGTAGGCTGTTGAGAGGGTCGCGGCGCGACGTCGGCGTGACTAAACAAGCACATCACGCCGAAGGGGTGTATTTGGGAAACAATGGGGAAGGGACGACAGGGGTGGTGTAAGTCAGGGCTGGCTTATTTTCCGAACCCCGGATGCTACGGCCTTATCAGGGTGTAGCAGGATCAGTTCCGGTGCCCATGAGCTTCGCGCCGCAGGCAAGATCGCAACTTTTGTCTGCATTATCTCAGGCGCGAGTCCCCACCGCTGCGGCCAGCGCATAACCCGTCACGGCGGTGGGGATCTTTATCTCAGATTGACAAACAAAGGCCCTCGGTTCTTATGAACGAGGGTTTTTTCTATGCGGCGCATAATGCTCATAATTCTATTATGTTAATTCAATTCTGTTACTCACGTAACAGCCAATACAAACCCGGATCTATAATGTTTTTAGGGACAGCAAGACGCTGTGTCACAAACCAACCGGGAGATTTCAGAAACATGTTTAGGAACTTCGCCATAGCGGCAGCCGCTGCCACGGTGTTCGGCGTCGGGTTCGTGGGTGTGCCGCAAGACGTGAACGCACCCTCAGTCTTCACAACGTCACAGGCCGAAGCAAAATTCGGACGTCGGATCAAGCGGGCGGCGAAACGAGCTGGTCGGGGTATCGGCAGAGTGGGAAGGACGGTCGGAAGGGGCATCAAACGGGCAGGACGAACAGTCGGTCGCGGCGTCAAACGCGCAGCAAGAAGAACCGGTCGCGGGCTTAGGAAGGGCCTGGTCGCCGTCGGTCGTGGAACTATTCGAGCAGGAAGGGCAGTCAACGAGCTCGGTAAGCGGTCGCGGAGAGCAACGCGGAAATTCGTGAGAGGACGGGCACGTACGATTGGGCGTGGCGTTAAGAAGGCGGCACAAGGGCTCGGGCGTGGACTTCGTCGTATCACGACTACACGTCGGGCTCGCACAGCGAACGCGGCACCTCGTACTCGCCCAAACATTGATGCAATCAAAAGGAAGCTTCGTCGTATCAATAACAATCGGCCACGTCGGCACTAATCGAAGCTCATGAGTTGAGATAAGAGGGGTAGCCTCGTCGTCGGTGACAATCCCAGGCACACTGACGACGAGGTCATAAACACGATTACCGCAAGCTCACTGCGGCCATGATTTTGGAACCGGCATTTACCTCGTCAGCAAAGATGATTTGCCGCGCAATCTCTTCAACCAGACCGTCAGCACTATGCCATGCGACTGAAAACTAGGATCTGTGAAGACTTCGTTGTAGTCGGCCAAGGCGCTGCAGATCGCGCAAGATCAAATTTACAGTTTGCGCTTTGTCGAGACGTGACTGTGGTCTCCACGCGACGGCATTGCGCAGGCGCCTCGGCTGGGGAATTTCTCCACACCACCGAGGCGCCAACAATCTTGGCAATCCGGGCTGCCCTCAGATTGTCAAGCTGGGCGCTCCGGAAGCTAGCAACCTGCCAAACGTAGTGACCGGGGCGCCGCTTTAGTCGCTACAGTCCACGCAAGTGAGCTGGCGCCGAAGAACTTTCACATTAACCGTCATCGTTTCGTCGCCGGTCTTGTCAACGGCGCCGATGCGTTGGAGGTCCGATACGATCTTGCTGAAATTGGATCTAGAGACACCAACATAGTTTGCAAGTTCGTACTGGTTGACGGGTATAGCGATTGCAATTCCGCCTTCTTTCGGTTGCCCCACTAACTCTGAGAGCCGTAACAACGAGAGCATTATCCGAGTAGGAACGTAATTTCGGTCATCCTCGATTTTTACCGTGCATTCGCGAAGTTTTTTTGTTGTGGCTCTCGCCAACAACATGAGGACCTCGGGATACTCCATCATGATTTGCGATATTTCGGGCTGTGGAATGGTGAACAGCTGCGTATTTGACATGCACGTGGCGTTTGCTGTTCTCTCACCACCATCGATTATGGATACTTCGCCCATGATTTCTCCGGGCGTCATAAAATCAAAAATAACTTCCCGTCCGCACGACGTCATATTCCATATTTTAACCGTGCCGCTCAATATCACCATCGTGCTATCGCCTGGCGCGCCCTTATGAAAAATAACGTCGCCTCTATTTCGCTTGACAACTTTGCCGGCACTCACCAATCTAGCCGCAGTCTCCGGCTTCAACAGCCGCGTGATCCCCCCCAAGTCTTTGCAAATCCTCGTCGCCATAGGACTACTTTCCCAACGTTGAAAGAGAAGGTGTCTAATAACACACACGTCGATTGAGCTTTGTCCATTTTTGGACGAGCCGAGCTACTAATGCGTTTTATCTTTAAAATAAATACGAATATCCTTCGCTTCATCAGTCGATTCCTGTAGCATTTTCTCAAGCTGCTCTGTTGTTTTCTTGTTTGCCTGATCGAGATTGCCGCCGGACTCAATCGCGCCGTCATGAAATACGTTGCAAACTATTATAGCGGTCATGCGGTGGTAAATGACGGTTTGCGATATAGCTTTCGTCATGATCTGTTCCGGACTTTTCATTGTGATAAGTTCTCGATTGGATTGTTAGCTCGGTCTTATTGTGTGGGTTGACCGCTGAATGTTGAATGAACATAAACGCTTGTTTCTAGCCGAATATCATCAGCGGAGACGTGTACAAGTCCAGCCGAGCAGGTTTCAATCCAGTTGTCTGGCGATGATGACCGTCGTGGACTTTGATGCTTGAAGCGCATCATGACAGCGAGGGAATGCGGGTTATGAATAATGTCAAATTGCCAACTAGAAATGCGCACTGGGTGACGCCGCGCAAGAGTCGCGGACTTACAAAGCTTCTCCAGCTCAATCACTCTTTCGTCACACCTCAGTTTGATGATGCTGATTGATTCTTGATCAAAGTACCGGCGGTTGCAATTCTGAAAAACGGATTCAATTATGTATCTAACAACTTGAATTTCGGTTGATTCAAACACTGCTTTGCAAGATCTAAATCCGATTCCAGCCCTCATAACGTTACCTCAACTTGCTATGGAGACACCGAAAAGCAGAACGCTTACGTATGCTGGCGATAGCGAGCGTTCCGCGACCGCGTATATCAAGAAATTTCCGCTTCCGACGACAACTACAGCTTGTGCTAATTCAATATTACTTCTCCCCCGATTTTCGGAGCGGTTGAACAACATTGCTCTTGTCAGTCTTGATGTGTCCAATCGCTTGACCGGTTGGCGCGGTTCTCCAATCCGGCCAGTTACGCATTTCGTGTTGCGTTTGCTTGGCCTCGATCGCTTCTGCGATTTCTTCTGGTTGCAACCCGGCGCGCCAAAGTCCATCGAGCGCTAATAGGACGACGTCGACATACTCTTCCGCACGAGTTATGCGCGAGTGAGCGGACTGTAACTCGTCCAGCTCCTTCCTAATGTGATCGCATATGCTATCCGTTCTTTCACCTGGTCCGAACGTGGCTTTACTGAATGCGCGCTGGCGTTTCATGTGAGCAATTAGGTCCATGTTATCTGCTTAGCGCTGATCAAACGACATCACATAGGCAAGTGCACCTATGAGAAAGATAGTTGCCAAAAGGGTGAGAACGCCCACACCCAAGAAGGCGACAGTAAGCACGCTTATTACCTCCTTACGCATTGTCTGGGGGTGGTAGTAACAGGTGTATCCGGCCACCGCTCACAGCTGGGTGTTACGTAGGGCGTAACGTGCTTTGCGACCGATCGTCCGTCGGACATTTGAATGTGAGCTAGCAACTCTTCCTCAAATGTGGCAAGCTTCACCACGATTGCCTCTAGTTTAGCCGTTATGCTCAAATATAAAGCGCGCCAACGCGAGCGATATGCCTGTTCCCAGGCGCCTTGAGCTTGCTGAGGTAATTGGGCCGCATTTGAAAACGTCGTGCCTTTAAACTCGTCTGACTTCGGATTGAGTAGCGCCGTGCGAAAGATCACCTCCCGCTCGTGCATTATCGACCCAACAATTGCTTCTACAGAACTACGGCCCTGCATCACAGAATCCGCGCCGTATACATCGAGCAGAAGCTCAAGTCTGCCAGTGCTTTCGCTACGCTTACAACAGTGTCAGCCGCATAATGCCAGGTCATGAGAGCGCCCAGAGCTTCAACGGTTCGGAAAAAGTTTAACTCATGTTCCGCGAAAACGCCGTCCAATTTTGAACAGGCGTCAATTTTTTTTGAACCCGGATTAGGTTGAAAGGTCGCACATGCGCC
>JBCCOV010000144.1:0-13380 GCA_039039985.1 Pseudomonadota bacterium
CACCAGGCTGGTCCGTCCGAGGGTTGCTGCCAACCCGCTATCGTCATCGAATATGATCATATGCAGGAAAAATACCATGCCCGGCGCGAGAACGGTCGGATTGTCAGCAAAGACCATTGGCCAATCCATCCAGTTGGGCGCAAACGTTGTGCCGACAGAATAGCCGCAGGCGTTAAGCCGGTATTGGGACAGTCCTGCGGCATCCAGTGTCTTGGCATGGGCAGCGAACACGTCTCCGACGGTTGATCCTGGTCTTAACGCGGCCTCACACGCAAGCAGGGCGTCGCGCGCATGATCCCAGAGTTCGCGCTGTCTGGCCGGAGGGGTGCCGATTGCGATCGTGCGCATCAGACAGGCGTGATAATGCCGATACGCACCGGCGAACTCCAGTGTCAGCTGATCCTGCGCACCAATATGCCGCCGCCCTGTGAAGTAGCGGCACATCATGGCGCCTGGTCCGGATCCGATGATGAACTCGTTTGCCGGATCGTCCCCGCCGCCGCGGTAGATCGCGCCGTGCATCGCCGCAAGGATGTCGCCTTCAAAGGCCCCGGCGCTTGTCGTGTCACAGGCCGCCTGCCACGCCGCATCGCCGAGTTCTGCAGCTTTTCGCACGTAGGTCAGCTCTGATGGGCTTTTGATCAGCCGGAGACGGCTCACAAGATCCGACGCATTCTCAAGCCTTGCAAAGCCAGGCAGCGCCGCCTGGAGATGTTGCGCCAACTCCGCGGTCAGCCCGTAGGCGTTGTACTCGACGCCGAGCGCCGACCCGAAAAGGCCAAGCTCGCCGAGAATCTCGCGCAGATCGTGCGCTGGATTTGCGTCCGGCCGATCGACCCAAACACGGACGTCATCGATTGTGCTTGTGAAGTGCGCTTGGCGATAGTCCGGCGCACGCGTAAGGAGCGTCATGCGACCGTCCGCGGTCAACACCAGGCACTGAAAGTAGACGTACCCGAAGGTGTCATAGCCAGTGAGATAGAACATGCTCTCCTGGCGGAAGATCAATAACGCGTCGAGGTCCCGAGCACGGAGCTCCTGACGTGCGGCCGCCTGCCGGGTTGCAAATTCGTCTGGCGTGAAATGTAAGTTCCTTCGCGCGTCCAAACACACCTCCAGTTAACCTGAGATCCAGCTGAGCGAGTCTTGAGCGACTGTAGCGTTGCCTGACGTCACCGCCAACGACGTATGCAGCTTGGCAGGAGTCGGGGCGTAAGCCGGCGAAGCGAGTCTGCCAATGGCGGAAATGCCCTATTCGAACAGTACGGACCAGGCAATCACCGCGAGTGAGATTGCAATGATCCATCTGGCCGCTTGGGCCCACCATGCGCCGCGTGACTGGCGTCGGGCGATCCGTTCAATGCTGTCGTCGTCGATCCGCAAGCCGCCTTCGGCCATGTCGGCAAATGCAATGGTAGCCTGCTCCGCCTTTTCCAACACTCTCGGCGCTTCTGCGATGACGCGTCCAAGCGTCTGCGCCCCGCGATTCACGTCCTTGAGGCGGCCGGAGACGCCATAGTTTTCCATAAGCCATTCCTTCGCGATGGGCTCGGCGGCAACCCACATGTTCAGATGCGGATCGAGCTCTCGGGCAACACCTTCGACGATGACCATGCTCTTCTGCAGGAGGATCAGCTCCGGGCGGGTTTCCATGTCGAACACGTCTGTGTAAGCGAACAATTGCGCGAGCAGATCAGCCATCGAGATTTCGTCGGCACGACGACCATGGATCGGCTCACCGATTGCTCTCATGGCCTGTGCAAACACGTCGATGCTGTGATGCGGCGGCACGTAGCCTGCCTCGAAGTGGACTTCGGCAGCTCTGCGATAGTCGCGTGTGATCAAACCGTTCAGAATCTCGGCCAGGAACCGGCGTTCCGTTGGCCCAAGCCGCCCCATGATCCCGAAATCAACCGCAACCAGTGTGCCGTCAGGTTCAACGAACAGGTTGCCTTGATGCATGTCGGCATGAAAGTAGCCGTCTCGCATGGCATGCCTGAGGAATGAGCGCATCACCGTCAGGCCGAGGCGCTCGACATCATGGCCTGCGTCGATGAGCGCTTGCCGGTCGGACAGTTTGATCCCGTCGATCCATTCGAGAGACAGAACGCGCTTCGATGTACGTTTCCAGTCCACATCGGGAACGCGGAAATGCCCATCGGATTTGCCGTTATCCTTCTGGATGTTATCCGCCATTTCTGAGATGGCCGCAGCCTCCAGCCGCAAGTCCATTTCAATTTCGGTCGTCTGCGCAAGATTCTCGATGACCGCGACCGGCCTGAGACGACGCGCCGGCGGATAAAGGCGCTCAATCCAACTGGCGGCCAGGAAGTAGCTGTCAAGATCGTTGCGAAACTGCCGTTCAATGCCTGGCCTGAGAATTTTAACGGCGACGTCTCGCAAGCCATCCTGAGGATCGGCAACGACGGCACGGTGTACCTGCGCGATCGATGCAGCCGCAACGGGCTCGCCGAACTTTGCGAAATTGTCCTCAAGCTTCCCGCCGAAGCTCTGTTCGATTGTGCTGCGTGCCTGGCGCATCGAAAATGGCGGCAGGCGGTCTCGGAGATTGGCCAGGTCGCCGGCCAGCTTCGCGCCGATCAAGTCTCCGCGCGTTGCGAGAAACTGCCCTAGCTTAATATAGCTCGGCCCGAGCGCGGTTAGCGCATGAGAGACCCGGCGCGATGGATCAATGCGAGCACGGAATGGCCAGCTTAGGATTTGTATCGGCCACGTCGCAATCCGCGCCAACCGCAACGCAAACGGGACCGGCACGCCTTTCGGCACAAACTGCACGCCGTATTGCGCCATGACGATGCCGGCGCGGGCGAGACGAAAAAGGCTTGCGATCGTGGACGGCATGCGGGCTCGTATGGTGGGCACGCAGACGCAATCGACGTGCAAACGCCGAAACGCACGGCCGACGACTTCGGATCGTGTCGCAGTCGTGCGAGCCTATTGCACTGCGTCTGCTCGCTCTGTCGCGATAACGGCTACCTGTTGTATCGAATAGCCGAAATACTGGAAGTCCAGGTTGGATTTTGTCGCAAACTCGCGAAAAGCTTTATGTTCGTGCTTCGTCCAGTTCGGATAGTTGAAATACTCGTCAAAGACAATGACTGTTCCCGGTACAATGCGGTCCGCAAAGTTCTCGAACACGGCGACAGTGGACGAGTATAAGTCACAATCGACGTGAAGGAATGCCGCAGGGCCTGGGGTGGCGTTGACGAAACGCGGCAGTGACTGATCGAACCAACCGGCGTGGAGTGTCACGTTCGCCGGAACCCGGGGAAGCTTGCCCCGCCTGTTGAAATACCCAGCAGCCATCTTGTTGCCGGACCAGTCCTCCGGCAGGCCCTCAAAGCTGTCAAAGCCGTGAATGGCGGCGGATTTCGGCAGTTTGCTTGCGATGTACCGGATCGTGCCACCGGAGTTGACGCCAAACTCGCAAACCAGTCCGTCAATGGTCACTCGGCCAAGCGCATGTTTCATCAGTTCACGCGGGGTATCGAACGCGATGGCGTCGCTCATGTCGGACTCGATGAAGTCCAGCGTCTCGTTGTGCGCGCGTGCCTGCAGGCCGGAGTGGGGGTGGGCCTGAGCGTACGCGATCGGAAGCCGTCCAATCATCGCAGCCTTCTGGACCAAGCTCTTGAGTGCAAAATTTGCGATGAACACTTTGTACTGCCCTTTTTCATGTTCTGCGGCTTGCAGCATACCGTGACATCGGTGCAGCAAAGCCTAACGTCCAAACCGCCTGATCAGTTTGCGTGTTGAACTCCATGGGGCGCGCGTCGGGGTGACCGTACCAAGATCGGCTGCGTGTTACCCCATGCGTTCCATTTCGTTCCGTGGACGAAAAACGACATAACGTCTGAGCAGATAGACGGCGCTAAAACTCAGCGCGACAGCTACGGCCTTGGCCAACATCGGGTGTGCGCCGAGGACGTTGACGAGGACAAAGAGAACGATCGCCGTGAGTCCGACCCCAACCGTTCCGACAAGAACGTATTCCGTGATCAGTCTGCGATGCCGTTTACCTGTGGTCCTGCAATCGAAAACGATGTGAACGGCGATTACGTAGTGTAGGATGCCGCCCGCAAGATACCCAATAACGCCGTTGACAGCTGCAGGTGCAAAGTCGGCAGCCATAAGCGAAAAGAAGATCGCGAGATCAAATGCCAGGGCGGCTGCGCTGACCATCGCATAGCGTATCAGGACGCCAAGGTCTTTCTGGCGTGAGATGAGCTTACGGCCCAGGTCCCAAAGTCGCCGCGGCGCGAGCGTGACGTCGGGTTTTGCACCCGAGCCGTCGCCGACCGCCTCCTCGCGCGTCTCAGCCAACATCTTTCAGGCGCTCCGGCACCATGCGTTCGCTCGTCAGAGCCTCATATGTCCCCGAAGTTCCGGCCTCATGGTACTCGGCGTCTTCGTTGACGTTCCAGATGTCGAACAGCATCTCACCAGCGACGATGTTCTTCACCGTTAGCATCGACGTCATCATCGCGTGGTCCTGGTTGTTGTACTTGTGCATGCCGTTCCGGCCGACGAGATGGAGCGATGGGAACTTAGCAGCCAGCTCCGATCGGATCGTCTCAACATTGTCTTTGTAGCCCTCGTCATAGACCGGGTACGCTTTCTTCTGCCGCACCACGCAGCCATCGAGAACGTCGTCCGACGTTGCAAGCCCGATATGACCAAGCTCGCGCTTTGCGAGTGCGATAAGCTCGTCATCGGTTGCCGTCCACAAGCCGTCGCCTTCAAAGCAGAAATACTCGAGGCCAAGGCAGGAGTGTGCTGCGTTCGGAACCATTTCCGGCGACCATGACCGGAAATTCTGAATGCGACCAACTGTAACTTTTGGATCGTGGATATAGATCCAGTTATCCGGAAACAGGTCTGGCTTGTCGACAACGAGTGCGACTGTCAGGAAGTCGCGATAACGCAGGTTATCGGCAGCTGCGCGACAATCGTCTGATACATCGAGCGCGGCGACTAGCTCTGTAATCGGTGCCGACGATATGACATGGCAGGCTTGGAACGTCGCTTCGGTCCCGCCCGTGGTTTCGGCCGTAATCGTCCAGACACCTGCGTCTGCGTCAAAGGCAAGCCCGGATAACGTGTGGCCCATATGGATGTTGCCACCTTGCGCACGCGTTTTCTCCGCGGCAGCGTCCCACATCATGCCCGGACCCTTGCGCGGGTATTGGAAGCTCTGGATCAGTGTCTTGATGACTTGCCCGTCTGCACCGAGGGCTGTCTTTTGCGGGGCGATGGATTGGCGCAGAGCATTCGCCATGGCGCCATAAAGGTCGAGCCCCTTAATCCGCTGTGCCGCCCAGTCGGCGGAAATCTCGTCGCACGACATGCCCCAGACCTTCTCCGTATATGTCTTGAAGAAGATCGAAAACAGGCGTTCACCAAACTGATTGGCGACCCACTCATGAAACGTGACCGGCTTTTCGTTCGGGAAGGCGCGTTTGTACATATAGGAGAGTACGCATAATGCGCTTTCGACCGGGCCCAGATTATTGAAGGCCTCGAATGCCTTGAGTGGGTAGGAAAAGAACTTGCCGTTATAATAGATCCTCGACATCCGTGGTCGCTCGATAAAATCCTGCGGCAGGATTTCATACCAGAGATCGACAACGTCTTTCGACTTCGAAAAGAACCGATGGCCACCGATATCGAACAGGTAACCCTTGTAGCTGGCCGTTCGGCTGATGCCGCCGACATAGGCCGGGTCAGCTTCGATCACCGTAACCGAGCGCCCTTCCTTCGATAGCAGATACGACGCAGTCAGGCCAGCTGGCCCGGCTCCGATTACGCAAACGTCGGTCACGGACATTCACAGAACTCCTACTCGGTACTGCATGGGGAGTGCCATTAAAAACTCGTGTCCGAAGCTGACATCAAAACCCAATAGAAGTATTAATTACAAAAACTCTGAGAAAAAGCCCGGCATTGTGTTCCAAAATGGAGCAGCGCATAAGATATTATCAATAGTACTGTTATGAGTAGGGCGATCGTAACGCCTGGCTGCTTCATTGCCCGTCGGAGTCAAACGGGATCGCAGCTGATGGCTATTGTGGTTTTAAAACCCTGGTTGGCAAGTTGGTGGCGGGGCTGGAGGTGGTCTTCGTCGTCATCAGCAACCATGAAGTTGAGCGTTGCCGGCATCATCGCCGTCGCTGTGATTGCGACACTGATTGATCCCTTTAGGGTCTGGACGTCACTTGGCGACACAGACGATGCGACTCGGTTGTTGCAAGTCCGCGCACTATTGAATGGTCAGAACTGGTTTGACCTGACGATCATGCAATTCGGAATGAATGAGCCGCTCATCTCCCATTGGTCTCGGCTTGTCGATGCGCCCTTGGCGGTTCTTCTTGCTCTGGCTGAAATGGCCTTGCCACCAAGACACGCAGATTCGGTGGTTCGCTGGTTTTGGCCATTTGTGCCGCTTTTTGCCCTGATGTGGGTTGTCCTAAGTGTTGTCGTGCGGCAATCCGGCGTAGCGGGTGGGTTGCTTGCGATGGTTTTGATCGCGACCAGCCAAATCGCGACGTTTCAGTTCTTTCCCGGTCGGATCGACCATCACAACCTTCAGATTCTCGGCGTATGCAGTGGCGCGCTATTGCTTTTCAACGGCATGCAAGGCGTGCGTCGTCACGCCGTCTTTGCCGGTGCCTTGCTCGGCATGGCCGTCGCCATTGGATCTGAGGCGTTGCCGCTAGCCGTTGCAATATTGGTTCTGGCACTTCTCGTTGCGGTTTGGGACGCCCGACAGACAGCTGTGGCGCGCGATGCAGCGGTGTCATGCAGCCTGATTGTATCGGTAGCCTTTCTCGTGACTGTTACGCCGGCTAATTGGGCCGTGGTGGCTTGTGATGCCCTGGGTGCGAACCTTGTCGCTTTCGCTTTGGTTGGCGCCGCGACGACGGTCGTCATGAACACTGAGATGGTACGGCAAACGTTCGTTGGCAGACTGGCGACGGCCGGCGTCGGCGCGGCCATAGCTGTCGGGTGCTTTGGCGCGATCGCACCGGTTTGTCTCGGCGGGCCGATGGCCCAAATCGATCCTGAGATCGTGCCGATCTGGATTGATCAAATCACGGAAGCCCAAAGCCTGTTTGACCTGACGGCATCGCGCTTGCCGCTTGTTATCGCATACGTGACGACAGTTGGCCTTGCGCTCTGGCTGCTCTGGCAGCACTGGCTGACCATGCGTGGCTCCGGCGTGATGTTCGCGTTCGGGGTCATGGTGATCGCCGGGATCTATGGTTCGATCTTTGTCAAACTCATGCCTTATGCAATGTGGCTCTCCTTGCCGGTCATCGCGTGTGCCGTCGCGCGTCTCGGGTCCGCCGGCCAGCTACCCGCGCGCACCGTTCGCATTCTGGCTGCCGGCCTGTTGTCACATCCGATTCAGATGGCGTTCGTTGGCAGTATCATTGCGGTCCTGGTTGCCATCGGTGCAATGGACCAACCGAGAGCCGTGGTCGCGCAGGCGGAAAACTGCCTGGTGCGTGACGATCTTCAAAAGCTGGCTGCTTTGCCTGCTGGGCTCGTGATTGGCGACATCGATCTTGGCCCGCACATCGCGGCCCATACCAACCATCGTGTCGTGTCGGCGCCGTATCATCGGATGGCGCATGGGATTAAGACATGGCACCGGATTTCGCATATGCCGCCGACTGCTGCCGTCGCGGAGATCAAGCGGCTCAAGGTCGACTATGTTGTGCTTTGTGGGACCGACACTGGCCAAGCGACCGATACGGCGCACCAGCCGCAACAAACGATTCGGCCGGCAAGCCTTCCGAGCGCCGCGTTTGCCGAGCATCTGCGTCAGACGGGCGGCATTTCGGGGTTGACAGCGGTGAACTTAGGGACGATGACCGGCGCCTTGCGGATTTGGCGGGTCAAACAGTAAGATGCCCCATCTAGAGTCGTCGCAACGGTGATCGGTCGACAGCCAATCAGTTCATTTGCGCTTGTCGCGCAGATCACATATGACAAACAGAAGTGCGCCCGTAGCTCAGCTGGATAGAGTACCAGATTCCGAGTCTGGGGGTCAGAGGTTCGAATCCTCTCGGGCGCGCCATATTTGAATCGTCAGCGGAAATCTCCTCTAAGACCTTGAAGGGTAAGGTGGTTTTTGCGGTTCGAAACCCCTTCTCCCGGTGGTAGGCCAGCTTGCCAGCAAATGTGAGCTTGATGAGCTTGCGCTGGTCATTGATCTGGCCGGAATCCCAGAGTTTTCGGGGGTTTTCAAGGAAGGCAAGCGCGGTTCGAAAACACTCCTCGAAGGGCTTATTTGGTGATGCCTTCCGCGCAGCCTGCTCGGCCAGGAGATGTTTGCGCTCTTCAAGCTTGTGCAGCTCTCCTTCATAGGTACGGATCAAAGTTGGGTTGTCCGTCTCCAGAATCCGGGTAAGCAGCTGCGCAATCTTACGCTCGATCTTTTGGATGTCTTTCTCGGCTTTCTTTGCTCGCTCCTTTGCATGAACGGCGCGTGCATCCCACAAATCTTCGAACATGATCTTGGCAACGCCCAGTGTTTCCGCAGAAGGCGTGATGCGGTCCAGCAGGTCACTAAATGCGCCTTCAAGCTCGGCCTTGCCAGTGCTCTTGCGGCTGTCGACGCAATCCCGCTGGTAGCAGCTGTAGTACGGATAGTGCTTGCTTCGTCCCTTGGCCCAATAGGCTGTCAACGGATGACCGCATGAGGCGCAGGTGACGAAGCCGCGTAAAGGGAAGTCGGTGTTTGTATCCGTCCGCACAGGGGCCAGTGCCTTACCTTCAAGCCGATCCTGGATGCGCAAGAATGTCTCAAAGCTAATCAGCGGCTCATGTTTCGCAGGTTGGCGATGAATGCTCCATTCCTTGACTGTAAGATATCCGGCATAGAGCGCTTGGCTGAGAAGCACTGGGACACGCTGCGGATGCACTGCGCCGTGCTTGTTCTTCGGAAATAGCGGTTGGCTTTGCAGGAAGCGCTGCACCTCCGCCTGGCTGTCCAGCCGCCCATCGGCATAACTCTGCAAGGCTTCTTGAATGATCCCGGCAAGAGGTTGTTCTGGGATAAGAACGCGCCCGCTATGCCCGTCCAGCTTTCCGTAGCGATAGCCGAGCGGCGGGCTGAAGGCCCAATAGCCGTTGCGCACACGCGCTTCCATGCGGTTGCGGGTTTGCTCGGCATTCTTCTGACGTTGATGCTGGGAGACCGAAGCCAGCAAGTTCTCCACCAGCATACTGTCGGAATCATCGCCAAATTCGATGGATGGGCTTTCTAGTTTGCCGCCGGCTGCGGAGATGGCGGTGCGCAATTGCAAGTGCGCCTCAACCCCCCGCGCCAGACGGCTGATATCATCGATCAGCACGATATGGGTCTTGTGCTTGCGGCGGGATTTGAGGAACGCGAGCATGGCTTGCATGGCGGGCCGGTCAATCATCCCACCAGAGGCCCCTTCATCCCGGAAGACTTCGGCCACCTCATAGCCCTTTGCACGCGCATAGTCTCGGCATCGCGTTTCTTGAGAGACCAAGCCATCACCTTTGCGCATCTGCGCTGCGCTGGAGACGCGGCAATAGATGACGGCTTGGAAAGTCTTGGATGTGCTCATGATGCATCTAGCCTAGCATAGATCGGCGATCACTTTCATCTTTTGCTTCATTGTCGTTGGCGGCCCGTGCGGATAGATCCGCCTCCCAGGCCTCATCAACAAAGCTGGCCAGGATGGCATGCAGAGCCTCCAAGAAGGCCCGTTTATCCGCCTCGCTGAGATCAAGCGTGCGAAGGTGCGGCAGGTATTTATCTGGATTGAAGCGCATGAATTGAAACTTATCCCCAAGAGTCTGGTTTCTTGGGGGCAAATTGCGCGTGGCCGGGAACAAGTTGATGGCGGTGGTTCTCGGAGCCTGCCCGTCGCAGGCGCAATGACCGCCGCCGGATGGGCTGCGGTGTCATACCCCGGAAGCGAAGCTGGAGCGGGTTGACACGAGGAGTAGCCCGCCGGTGGCATCAGCATCAGCATCAGCGCAAAGGGATGGGCAGGCGAAGACCACAGGCATTAGAGGTGGTTCTTGGTGGGTCCCTGAGCTGCCGAACTGCTTGATCCTGCCTATCAATCTTCCTGTCCATCGCGGCCCGCGTCAGGGATCGAAGCCGACTGGCCGAGACAAGCAACGCGCAGGCTCGGCTTCAGCAAGAGCCCGGCCCGACCAGCGGGAGGGGACGCTTGAAGGCTCCAACTGGAACCGAGATGATCAATCCATCAGAGAAAATCGCGGATAATTGTTTGCTGGGGTCATCACGTAAAGTAGAAAAATTGATACACCTGGAAATCGATCCAGGGCAACCGTTAAAAGTATCAGATTTACTAATCGATTGCGACGCTACAGCTTTCGAGGAAATGTTGGAAAAGAAAAACTTCGCTGGTTTTTTATTCTGATGGTGTCACCGGCATTTATGGTATTTGGTTTGCGCCGTTCGCCACCTGCCGGTGTGGTGACTTCTAGGTCCGGATTATCAATGATTGCAGCATGGATGTCGTCCATATGTGCTGGTGTTGCATTATAGATATCTTCATAAAATTCGTTAACGTTTATAGCATCTCCGCTCCTCATGATCATGCGTGGAATATCATCAAACAATTGCTTTTGAGCTGTTTCTCGTCCGCTTTCGTCAAACAAGTAAATTTGGCCCTCATCATTTGGGTTATATGAAAGCATTTCCAAGCCTGCGCGACCGAAGTGGGCCTGGGCGGTGCTGTTATTATGAAGTGTATTATTGTAGACTTGGCGCGCGCGAGCTTTCCCTGAAAAATGTATCATCCAATACCGCCATCCTTTTGGGTTCTGAATGGAGAAAGGGCTGACGAATTGGGCGCACCTGCTCAGGGTATCAAACACAAGCCGCTCAGCAACACCTAGCCACTGATCGTTTGACATTACTGCCTCGAACTCATGCCACTTAGAAGCATCCAAACCAATATATTGGAGTTGTGATTGAAGCCTGGAAGGTTCACTCTTCTCCAAAAATGCAAGAAGCGCCTGAATTGCAAAGGTATAAAAAATCTCTGGCGCTGCAAAGGATCGCATGATGTCTTCAAGTGTACTACGCTCAACATGACTATGGCCGCATTGATCAAGATTGAAGAGCACAGTTCGGTAGCGCCCTTGCTCTATGAGTGATTTGGCAACAGGATAGGCCTCTTCGAATGTCTGGTTGAGATATTGAACGTCCAAATAAAGTCGTTTTTCTCTATCTCTAGCGGCAGCCAGGATCGGAGCAACGGCCTCCTGTAAAACTTGATGAGCATCAGCATTTGCATCATTGAGGATTAGTAGACATTCAACCTCAAGGGTTTTCAGCCCATTAACAGCTCGCTCCGTATTAATTTTGCTGACAGCCTTCTCTAGCTCCTCAATAAAAATGATCGGTGAGCCTGGAGCGCCACACTTGTATCGCCCGCCGCCTGCAAATCCATCCATGATAGCAAGCCGGAATTTCTCTTGTTGTGGGTTTTTGCAGCGAACGGTGATGTACTGGAAGAAATATTCTCTCAGAACTTTATGCTTGCGCTTGGAGTGCTCTTCAAGTTCTGCACCGTCTACCCATTCGTATGCCTTTTGAACCATAAGCTCCTCAACCTAAATCTGCACAGCAGCCTTGTCAGTCATCGGCATTTCATCCCAAGTTCTGCCGCGATAACTTCTTCCATTGGCTTTTTTCGAGCGGCGCTTATTGTCCTTACCCCAAGTGCCCCACTGCTTAAAAAAGAATGCCGTATTATACACACGGCAGGCATCGTGGATCCCATCGATCCACTCCTCACGGATGGGCCTTGCATTCCTGCCGCTTTCTCCTCCCACAATTGCCCAGTGAATGCCGCGCAAGTCGGGATTAAGGATAGGACCGATTAATGGCTCAAAGGAAATGAAACGGATCGCGGCTAGAGCATTGCGAAGCTCGTCAATACGTTCGACGGTGCCTTGATCTTCAACGCTGGTGCCAAGCCAGATATTGGGCAGGGCCTGTCCTATATGATTTCTGACGAATTGCGCCATCCGCTCGGGCCGTTTAGTAAGAATTTGATAGTTGTGCTGAGGCGTCTCTCTCATCACGCGCCAAACATCACCAATGAATGTATCGCTGACCTGTTCGTGAAAGAGGTCGCTCATCGAGTTCACGAATATCTGCTTGGATTTCTTCCACTTATAAGGAATCTGAAGTGCGCTGCGATCTTCGCGAACAACACCTGTCCAGACCGGGCGTTTGCCGCTCAGTCGAGTAAGCCCCGCGTACTTCTCAACACCCATAGCTTCAAGTCTGCGGGCCATAGTCATCGCGTAGCAGTTTGTGCAACCACCCGAGACAATGGTGCATCCGGCGACTGGATTCCAAGTCGCGTTTGTCCACTCGATGTCAGAATTCTGAGCCATGATGCATTAGAACATAATGCGAACGCAACTCCAAGCGATTTCTAGAGCAATCCCCACTCTGAACAATCCCGTAAACCTTGGTTTCTCCCGCCATTCGGTCTTTGCACTCAACATCCTGGCCCGGGGGTGCACGGGGGCTGGCTAAGCCCCCTGCCGAGCAAGCGGAGCGCGGCGAGACAAGATGTGCTGTCGGACAGCACACATCTTGCGGAGTGTTTTAGCGATACATTTCCGACATCATCGCTTGAAGCGACGGTGTGCGTCATTGCGGTTTAAGTGACCCGGATTGCGTCTGTTTCCTTGCGCCGCTTGCGTTGTGGACGGCGTTTCCGGTGCTCCATTTTGGGTTGGCCTGGCTACTCATCTGACGTCCTTTGCCTGTGTTTCAAGCTTTGTGATCCGGTCCTGACGAGGCCACTTCGGCGAATGCCTTTGGCAGCATGTGCCTCTGCCACGCAAGGTGCGCCAATACTGATACTAGGGTGTGCAGTCGGGACACTAGCACTGTCGGGCCAGCTCATAGAAGGAACAGGTTAAAAGATACAACAATCTTCAATAGCGTTTTTTACTTTGATTTTGAAAGGCTCTAATCGGATTGTCTTCGGCTTCTTCTTTGACTATCACCTCTAAACGGTCAGCTCAGTTTAGCTTTTGTCGACATTTCAGCTGGTCTGGCGACTTCTTTGCGGCCTTTTTTTGAAGCTAGGAACCTTATCAATAAAATCGTGGCAGTTCCCATGGCTAAGGCGGTTTTAGTAGCGGATCTTTCTATATCAGGGGAAGCGCCATTTAGCCATTTGAGCTTATGTTTCGTATAAAAAGTCTTCGGCCATTTGATTTGCTTTAGACTTGCTTAAAAGTCGATAAGTGGCTCCGATGAAGCTCCCTGTTTTGCGTCTCTCGTAGCTCTGTCGTTACCTCCGTGTTTAAACC
>JBCCOV010000145.1:0-13308 GCA_039039985.1 Pseudomonadota bacterium
GCGCAACGCGCCGGGCCGCAGTCGCGGCCTGGGGTGCTAGACGGCTTGGCCCGCGGTGATTGTTTATCTCGCTCACGGCTGTTCCTCCCTGCGGTCGGGCCTCCGCGGGGGCAGCGCAACGCGCCGGGCCGCAGTCGCGGCCTGGGTATCGTCTTGCCAGGATAGCCCGCGCTCAAGTAGCGAGCGCTTGTCGCGAGCGGTAGCGCAACGAAAGACTCGCGTGCGAACAGCGCAATTAAAGACGTGAATCTGATTTGGTGCGACAAGCTTTAGAGGCCGTACACTGAGAGTATGTAAAAAGTAGGGGCCGACGAAGCCAAGGCTATTCAGCGGCCTCCAGCACAGGGGCCGGTGCCAGGCCAAGGCGCTTCCGCGCTTCCGCACGCAAGGTGTCGATCGGTTCCAGGCGACCGCCGCGCTCGACATGCCAGAACGTCCAGCCGTTACAGGCAGATTTGCCCTGCACTTCTGCGCCAATCCGATGGATTGATCCCTGGCTGCCGGATACGGCAAGGCTGCCGTCGGCGCGCACCTTGGCCTTGAAGCGACGCTTCTGATCAAACAGAACGTCTCCGGGGGAGAGCATGCCCAGTTCAAGGATCGCGCCGAACGGAACGCGTGGCGCATTGCGCTTCGACGGCGTGACCGCAAGTTCCGCGTCGTTGAGCCGGCGTACCGCCTTGATCCGTTGCTCTGCGGCCTTGGCGTAATCCGGATCACGCTCGATCCCGAACCAGCGGCGGCCCAGGCGGGCTGCGACGGCTGCCGTCGTGCCAGTGCCCATGAACGGGTCGACAACAAGATCATCCGGCTGGGTCGATGCGAGCAGAACGCGGCTGAGCAAGGCCTCCGGCTTTTGCGTCGGGTGCGCTTTACGGCCGTTGTCGTCCTTCAGACGCTCAGGCCCGGAGCAAATCGGAAAGAGCCAGTCCGATCGCATTTGAACATCGTCATTCAGCGTCTTCATGGCTTCGTAGTTGAAGGTGACGCGCGATTGCCGATCGCGTCCGGCCCAGATCAGTGTCTCGTGGGCATTGGTGAAACGACGGCCACGGAAATTCGGCATCGGGTTGGTTTTCAGCCAGATCACGTCATTCTGGATCCAGAACCCGAGGTCCTGAAGGGCGACACCCATGCGAAAGATATTGTGGTACGAGCCGATCACCCAAATCGCACCGTCAGGCTTGAGGATGCGCTGACACTCCTGCAACCAGGCGCGCGAGAAGGCGTCATAGTCTGCGAACGACGCGAACCGGTCCCAGTTGTCGTCGACGCCGTCAACAACCGTATTGTTCGGTCGTAATAGGTTGCCTGGCAGCTGCAGATTATAGGGCGGATCCGCAAAGACGAGATCGGCCATTTCGTCCGGCAGTTGGGCGAGGACTTCGAGGCAGTCGCCGACGACGATGCGGTTTTCGAGTCTCGGCGGCGAGGGGCGGCGTGAACGCATGACTGGCAACTCAACGGAACTTGAAAAACGCGACGATTCACAGGTGTGGTGGCGCGAGCCGGACGCTGCTCGATCACCACACTCACGGGATGGAATGGCGGCGACGGACACGGTTGCGCCCAGACCGTTACCAAACCGTTAACGGAACAGAACCATTGCACGGAATTGGGTCAAAGCGCTGGCAGTCGTTGTTTCAGCAACCCAGTTTATGGTCGGGATGCTTGCGGCTCAGCGCTGCCGTCAGCTGATGTTGAGTGCGAGTTGGACCGGGCGAAACGACCGGCGATGATGTTGCGTTACGCCGTGTCGCGCGATCGCCTCGCGATGGTCTTTGGTGCCGTAACCCTTATGACGGTCGAAGCCATAGTCGGGAAGCGCCTGTGCCAGATCAACCATCATGCGGTCGCGCGTGACTTTCGCAATAATCGATGCGGCGGCAATGGACAGACACGTTGCATCCCCGCGGACGATCGTTCGCGATGCACATGCCAAGCGCGGTGCGCGATTGCCGTCGATGAGCGCGAGAACCGGCGGTTCTGCCAGCGCAGTCACAGCCTGCTGCATGGCCCACAGTGTTGCATGAAGGATGTTGTCGCGATCGATCCGTGCCACGTCGGCAATGCCGACCCCGACATCTGCCGTATCCATAATGCGCGTGAATGCGTCCTCTCGCGCGGCTGCACTCAGGGCTTTTGAATCCGCGATTCCAACCGGAAGCTGGTCCGGATTGAGGACGACAGCAGCGGCCACGACGGGACCCGCCCACGGCCCGCGCCCGGCTTCATCAACGCCGCAGACAGGACCGCCAAGTATGCGACGCTCGGTCGATTCAAGCTCGTAGGTTGCGTCCATGATGTCCGAATCAGTTGCGCAGTGCGCATATTGTCCGGACAGTCGACGCAGACGTCAAAGGGCTTGTTCGGCCAGTCCCCATCTCAGAGCAGTGATAGCTGGCCAGCGGCATCGGTGGGGGCACGGAAGAGATCGGTTCTCAGCCGCATGTCTTTCGTGTTCAGCCCGAGTTTTCGGGTCGCAGTGCGAAACCTTTGCGCGATCAGGTTGGCATATGGTCCGGTACCAACCTGCCGCACACCAAAGTCCGCTTTGTAGTCCTGACCACCGTGCATGGACTGCAAGAGATGGATGACGCGCTTGGCCTTGTCGGGAAACTCGGTTGCCAGCCATTCGCGGAACAGGTCTTTGATCTCTAGCGGCATGCGTAGAACGACATAGCCTGCGCCCCAAACGCCGTAACTGGCAGCCGCGGTAAGAATGGCTTCGGTTTCATGGTCCGTCAGACCCGGAACGATCGGTGCAACCATGACCGTTGTCGGAACGCCGGCATCGCTCAGTTCCTTAAGGGCGGCCAACCGCTTGCTTGGGGTTGGCGCCCTTGGTTCCATCTTTCGCGCGACCGCACGGTCCAATGACGTGACCGAAATGGCGACTTTGGCGAGCTGCCGGCTGGCCATGCGTTTCAGGATATCAAGGTCGCGCACAACCAGCGCCGACTTGGTCACAATGGCGACGGGATGGTTCGCGCGGTCCAGAACCTCAAGCAGCTGACGCGTAATGCCCCACGTTTTCTCGATTGGCTGATACGGGTCCGTGACCGCACCGAGCGCCAGTGTCTGCGGCTTGTAACCGCGGGCCGCAAACGCCTCTTCGAGCCGCTCTGCGGCGTTCGTCTTGGCATAGAGTTGGGTTTCAAAGTCGAGGCCCGGCGAATGCCCGAGGAAGGCGTGGGTTGGACGGGCGTAGCAGTAACTGCAGCCGTGTTCGCATCCGCGATAGGGGTTGAGTGAGCGATCAAACGACAAATCGGGGCTGTTGTTCGATGCGATGATCGACTTGGCGCGTTCCGGATGAACCGTGGTCCGAAACACGTCCATGTCTGCCAACGTCTCCCAGCCATCATCGAAACCGACGCGCGCTTGGTGCTCAAAGCGGCCGCTGTGGTTGGTGCGGGCACCGCGCCCGCGACGGCGCTGCTCGGGGATGTCGGCGTTGTCAAAGCCATCGGTGGCGAGATTGTCTTGCGGGTGCGTCATGGTTTCCAAGCGTCCTGACGATACAGATACAAGAACGTTTCATGATCATGATGCAGATTTACGAGAACAAATCAAGAATATATCGGCTTTCGGCGCGCCACAAAACGGGCTAGTGTGCGGCCAAAACGTGGTGGAAGTGCCTAGTCTATGATCTCCGTCATCATTCCAACTTTGAACGCGCAAAGCGAGTTGCCGGCGACATTGTCCGCGCTGGTGCCGGGTGTCGTATCCGGTGTCATTCGCGACGTGATCATTGTCGACGGGGGCTCAACGGACAAAACGCTCGCCGTTGCGGACGCTGCCGGTGCGACAATACATATGTCCGAGCCAGGGCGGGGGCTGCAGTTAAGCGAAGGAGCTGAGGTCGCGCGCGGCAGCTGGCTGCTTTTTCTGCACGCCGATACTGTGCTGGAAACCGGTTGGGATCAAGAGGTCGGGGCGTTCATGGACCGCATCGATTGTGGTGTGCGCCCGGAAGCAGCGGCCGCGTTTCGTTTCGCACTCGATGATCTTGGCTTCTTGCCGCGTGTTATCGAGGCCGGCGTCTCCATGCGATGCACGCTTTTCCGTATGCCATATGGTGATCAGGGCCTGCTTATTCCCCGCCGATTGTACGGAAGCGTCGGCGGCTACAAGCCGCTGGATCTTATGGAAGATGTTGATCTGATCCGGCGTTTGGGGCGCGCGCGAACCATCATTCTGCGCAGCCGAGCGATCACGAGTGCCATCCGCTACCGGCGCGATGGCTATATGAAGCGCGTCGCCCGGAACTGGATCTGCCTGCTCATGTATTACTTTCGCTTACCCAACAGTTACATCGCGCGGTTTTACGGCCTGCGCTGAGTCATAATCAACCGTTTAGCCGCCAATGCATCGCAGAAACGTGACTTCCGATGTTTGCATTGGTGTTGCCTTTCCTGATGCTATGACGTGTTACAGGCCGCGCAAGCGATCAGCCCTGCAGTTGGGCCGTGCCGCCTGCTCATTACGGATTCGTTAGGGTGCGTACGCGCCACAAAATGGACACGGCGCCGCCACGTTCGTGGTGTGCGCGTTCGCTGTGAGTAGTGCGAATTGGGGAGCATCGATCATGCCAGAGTTTTCCAGACGCGATGTTGTCGTTTCTGCAGGAGCCGTCTCTGCGGTTCTTGGTATCCAGGGTCCGATGGCGTTCATCGGCGCGGCCGAGGCGCAAGAGCTGCCGGCCAAAGGTCAGCGGTTCTCGAAGTTAAAGGTCGGTGACGCTGAGCTTATCACGCTCTACGACGGCATCTTCCAGAAGCCGCATGCAGATAACTTCATCAAAGGTGTCACGGTCGAGCAGACGAAAGCTGCGTTGAAAGCCGGTGGGCAGCGGACCGACGTCGTGCCCATTACATTTACGATTCCGGTCGTGAAGATCGGTGGCAAGACGATCATGTTCGACTCGGGCACGGGCGGGCAGATGGCGCCCACGGCCGGTGAGCTCTCAGAGAACATGAAGGGCGCAGGCGTTAACCCGGCAAAAGTCGACATCATCATCGTCACGCACTTCCATCCCGACCATATCTTCGGTTTGATGGAGAAAGGCACGAACAAGCAGGTCTACCCGAACGCGGAGATTCTGGTTCCCGCGGCGGAGCTCAAGTATTGGACCGACCCGGCTGAAGTGGCGAAGATGCCGAAGGGGCGGCAAGGCCTTGCGAAACGTGTCGCTGCTACGCTTCCGAACTGGAAGAATGTTCGCCGCATTGAGCCCGGTGTCGAAGTGGTCCCAGGTATCACATCGGTTGCCGCCTATGGACATACGCCAGGTCATACGGTGTTCTCGATTGCCAGTGGGTCATCGCAGGCGATGGTCCTGGCAGATACGGCGAACGTGCCGGCGCTGTTTGTCAGCAATCCGGAATGGCAAGTTGCGTTCGACGCAGATGGCCCGATGGCGATCGAGACGCGGCGCAAGCTGTTCGATCAGGCCATCGCCGAGAAGGCCATTGTTGCCGGTTATCACTTCGGCCTTCCGGGTGCCGGCCGCATCGAGAAAGACGGCAAGGGCTTCGCATTCGTCCCGGCGGCATAGCGCTCGGGCGAGTGTGATACGGCGTGACAGATCGCGCGGAGCTCGGCGTGCGTGTGAGGGCGCGCGTGCCCGGGCAGCAAAGGTCACGATGCAGCAAAGGTCACGTTGCATGGTTCGTCGCGTCAGGCCGACGTTGGTCATCATGGCAAAAGTGCCCGTGCTCGGTCGGGTGAAAACCCGGTTGGGCCGGGACATTGGCGGTGTAGCCGCGGCGCGGTTTTATCGTGCCGCTGTTCACGCTCTCGTTCGCCGCCTCGGGGCAGATGCGCGATGGCAAACCGTTCTCGCAGTTTCGCCGGATGCCCAGAGCCTAAGCGGCGCGCTTCCGCATCTTGCTGCAAGACACCCGCAAGGGACGGGCGATCTCGGTGGTCGCATGCAGCGTGTCATGACGACGATGGCCCCCGGCCCGGTCGTCATCATTGGAACCGATATCCCGGCAATTCAGCCAGATGACATTGCATCGGCATTCCGTCAGCTCGGACGGCGAGATGCGGTCTTCGGCCCCGCCCCGGACGGCGGTTACTGGCTGGTCGGCTACAAGCGCGTCCCGCGTGTACCGTGCGCATTTGGACATGTGCGTTGGTCGACCCAGTACGCATTGGCAGATACGCTTGCCAATCTGCAGCGCGAACGCTGCGCCATCACCCAACTGCGCACCCTTGAAGACGTTGATGACTTGGCGAGTTATGCAAAAGCAAAGTCGTGGTTCGGGCGGCGCGTCCTGCCGACCGAGGTTGCTTCCGGGGCCGAACCCTGGTGGCATGGAGATGGCATTCGCGGTTTGCTGTCCAATGCGCTCTGACTTGACCAAGTTTCAAAGTCTGGCTAACGACAACGGCAAGGGGCTTGCGAGCGCCCCGTGAGGCGGCAGCCTAAGCATCGCGTCCAGCCAACCTTGTTTGCAAGGAGGACGCCCTATGCCGTCACCATCCACAATTACTGTATCGCAGCTTTCTCGTCTGATTGGAACGCCAGCCGCGCCCGTTATTGTCGATGTGTGCGTTGACGATGACTTTGATGCCGATCCGCGTATTGTGCCGACCGCCACGCGATATCCGCATGGCGACATTGCCGACCTTGCACCGTCGCTCTTGGGCCGGAAAGTTGTTGTTGTTTGCCAAAGAGGTTTGAAGCTCAGCCAGGGTGCCGTTGCGTTGCTGCGGACCTACGGCGTTGTGGCCGAGGCGCTTGAAGGCGGCCGCGTTGCCTGGCGGGCTGCCGGCGAACCGATGATCCCGGTTGCGAAAATCCCGGCGCCGAAGATGGATCAGGCCGCCCTATGGGTTACGCGACACCGGCCGAAGATCGACAGGATTGCCTGTCCGTGGCTGATCCGGCGCTTTGTCGATCCCAATGCGCGGTTTTTGTTCGTTGCACCGTCGGAGGTGGAAGCCGTTGCCGATCGCTTCGGTGCAACGCCCTTCGATATCGAAGACGTTTTCTGGAGCCATCGCGGGGATCGCTGCACGTTTGATACGATGCTGCTGGAGTTTGCGCTTGAGACTGACGCGTTGTGTCGCCTGGCGACGATCGTTCGCGGTGCCGATACCAATCGTCATGACCTTGCGCCACAGGCAGCCGGATTGTTGGCGGCCTCCGTTGGGCTTTCGCGCATGTTTCGCGACGATCTGGAACAGCTTGAAGCCGGCATGGTGCTTTACGACGCCTTTTATCGATGGGCGCGTGACGCGCATGAGGAAGGCCATGACTGGCCGGCCATGACGACGCGAGCCTAAGCCATGACCGACATCTCTGTTGAAGAGACCGGTCCGGCCGCAAGGCCGGCACCGGTCAGTCTCGGGCAGGCACTGCCAACGTGGGTGCGGATCGGGTGCTTGTCATTTGGCGGCCCGACGGCGCAGATCGCGCTGATGCATCGCGTCCTTGTCGACGAAAAGAGGTGGCTAAGTGAGCGCCAGTACCTGGCTGCGTTGAGCTTCTGCATGCTGCTGCCGGGACCGGAGGCGATGCAGCTCGCAACCTATGCCGGTTGGCGGATGCACGGCGTGTTCGGCGGGCTGATTGCAGGGCTTATGTTCGTTTTGCCGGGCGCGCTGGTCGTATTGGCGCTCGCAGCGGTTTATGCCGCATTCGGAACTGTGCCTGTCGTGGAAGCCGTGTTCTTCGGCGTCAAAGCGGCGGTCCTGGTGATCGTTGTGGAAGCGCTCATGCGCATTGCAAAGCGGGCGCTCAATGGCTGGCCCTATCTCCTCATCGCGGCTATCGCGTTTGCCGCGATCTTTGTCTTTTCGTTGCCGTATCCGCTGATTGTTGTCGCTGCAGCTGCCTACGGTTTCGCGTCCGGCGGGTCGCAGCAGCCGGTGGCGTTGCAATCGGATGCGAAGCTGCCGCCGTGGTGGTACGCGGTGCGAACGGGCGCAGTCTGGTTGATGATTTGGATCGTACCGCTCACGATCCTGGCGGCTTTAACCGGCACAACCTCAGTGTTCACGGCGCTTGGACTATTCTTTTCCAAGCTGGCTGTCGTCACGTTCGGTGGCGCCTACGCCGTCCTTGCCTATATGGCCCAGGACGTGGTGACAGCGAACGGCTGGCTGACGGCCGGAGAAATGATCGATGGTCTCGGTCTTGCGGAAACCACGCCGGGGCCGCTGATTCTTGTCACCGAGTTTGTCGGATATCTGGCGGCGCATCGCCACGGTGGTGAGCCGGCCTGGATCATGGGGATGCTCGGTGCGGGTGTTGCGCTCTGGGCAACCTTTGTGCCGTGCTTTCTCTGGATCTTCGTCGGTGCGCCGTACATCGAATGGATCGACGCGCAACCGCGTTTGAAGCGTGCGCTTGCGGCCGTCACGGCTGCGGTGGTGGGCGTGGTGCTCAATCTGTCACTTTGGTTTGCGCTCCATGTTCTGTTCCGAGACGTGACCCGCATCGATGTCTGGCCATTCCATACGTGGGCGCCCGTCGTTTCATCGCTCGACTGGCGCGTGGTTATCCTGTCCGCACTGAGTGGGTGGCTATTGCTGGTGCGCCATTGGGGGATACCGCAGGTGCTCGGTGTGTCTGCCGGACTTGCGCTGATTATCGTCCGGTTCCCTAGCTGACCTGACCGTCAGTTCTGGCACCGCCGCCGCTCGTCTTCATGATCTTGAGCGGCGGTGTTCTTCGAGACGCGGCATGATTTCCACGAAGTTGCAGGGCCGGTGCCGGTTGTCGAGTTGGTGCACGAGGATGCCGGTCCAGGCGTCGCGGCAAGCGCCCGGCGATCCGGGAAGACAGAAGATGTAGGTGCCGGACGCAACCCCGGCGCATGCACGGCTCTGAATCGTCGAGGTCGCGATGTTCTGATAGGACTGCATGTGAAAGACGATCGAGAAGCCATCGATCTCCTTCTCAAACAGCGGTTGAAGCGCCTCTGGCGTTACGTCTCGCCCGGTGAAGCCGGTGCCACCGGTTGTGATAACGACGTCAATGTTCGGGTCCGCGGTCCAACGCGAAACGATGGATCGGATTTGGGCCACGTCGTCGCGGGCGATGGCCCGATCTGCCAGCTCATGCCCACCGGTTCCGATCAGGTCCGCCAGCGTGTCGCCGGATTTGTCGTCAGCAAGGTCTCTTGTGTCGGAAACCGTGAGGACCGCAATCCGCACCGGGATAAAGGGCCGACTGTCGTCAAGTTTGGCCATCGTTGCGCTCCTGAGTTCTCTAGATCTTTTACAATTGGCGTTAGAACCGTGCCGCATCTGGCCCCGGATGTTCTTGGTTTTGAGTGTCGCAGGAAACGCCAGCTTGGTCGACTGCGACGCGCCCCTCTGACCATACGCACGTCTCAGGAACCGCTCCGCCACGCCTGTGCCCGGGCCGCAGGCCTTGCAATCTTTACCAAGACTAACAGGTCTACCACCGGCTGGTGCTGTTTCAGTTCATTATCAAGCTTGCACGGCACTGGCGTCGTTAGATGACCCGCGGCATTCACCAAACCCCCGCGAGGTTTTCGAATTCACCTCATATCTTGTGTATCTGAGTACGACTCCTGTCGAATGCGAGGAGAGAGGCGTTGGCGACGTTGCTTGGGAACCGGTCTATCGCGGTGAAACTCGCGGTCCTTTGTTGGCTGCCAGTGGCCGTCGTTTTCGTGCTGTGCGCGAGCAGGTTGATTAACGCATATCAAGAGTATTCGGAGGCAGATAACGTCGCGCGTGTTTTGAGTGTCGCGCCGACTATTTCCAATCTCGTGCATGAGCTCCAAAAAGAGCGCGGAACGTCCGCCGGATATCTTAGCTCCAAGGGCGCTGAATTCTTGGCAGCATTGAAATCCCGCCGTGGTGAAACCGATGCCAAGCTTGCTGTGTTCCGTGCGGAAAACGGAGGCTCGTTTGGGCCTCTGGATATGCAGGATTATCGACAACCTTTTGAGCGCGCCGTGCGCAGGTTGTCGAACTTGGCTGAAATGCGCAAGAAGGTCGACCGCTTTGATCTGACCGTTTCACAAATGGCGCAATACTATACAGGTATTATTGCTGATTTGCTGCGGGCAATCGAAAGCACCAATGTGGCGATCGAAGACGGGCGGTCGTTGCGCGAACTGATGGCCTATACGGCGTTGCTTCAGGCAAAGGAACGTGCCGGCCTCGAGCGAACTATGGGAACCGTCGGCTTTGGTTCCGAGACATTCAAGGGCGACGTTTACAGGCAGTTCGTTCGCCTTGGTGCGGAACAAGACGCGTTTCTTGCGGTCTTCCGCCGCCATGCGGCTGCAGGCGATGTCGTCATCTTCACAGAAAAGCTGTCCGGTCCCACGGAGTCGCGGGTCCGCGCGTTGCGCCAACGCGCCTATAGCTTACCTTTCGGCGGCGATACGTCGGCTGTGTCAGGACCCGAGTGGTTCGCGACAAGCACCGCTCGGATCGAGGCGATGAAGGATGTCGAAGATCGCGTCGCCGAAACTCTCAAGTTGCAGTCCATCCAACTCCGCAGCGGCGCGCTGACGTCGTTCTTGACTTTGCTTTTTGTTCTGCTGGCTCTGGTCGGCGCGATGGTGGCCATATCGCTATTTGTTTACCGGTCGATCGTACCGCCGCTTTCCAGTATGGTTGCGAATTTGCGCGCCGGAACACGGGAAGACGCACAATTGGATCTGATCGATATTCGACGTGGAGACGAAATTGGTGAACTTGCGAGGACGTTCAACGAGTTCAACAAAAAACTCCAGGCGTCTCGGAAGTTGGAGATACAGCACGTCAAGAGAGAGCGTGAAACTGCCAGCGAGATGAAACTGCTTTCAGATCTGAACGAATGGGTCCAGTCGACCACGTCGATTGAAGAGCTGTTTGACATGATCAGTACCTTTATGGAGCGGTTGTTTCCGGAGTGTCGTGGCAGCATCTATGTTTACTCGAATTCCAGGGATGTGCTTAATGGCGCATGCGCCTGGAATGGTGACGAACTTCATGCGCAGATACGCCCTGACGATTGCTGGGCCTTAAGGCGCGGGCAGAGCTATTCTTTCAGAACTGGCGAGATCCAATTTGCGTGCGGACACACCAAGCCGCACGACGGCAAACCCTACAGCTGTCTTCCAATCGTAGCGCACGGCGAGACCGTCGGTTTGTTGCATTTCAGCCCGCTAGAGGGCGTGACGGAAGATGTGTTTTTCTCGTATTCCCGTCTGGCTCAGTTGGTGTCGGAGCAGATCAGCCTTGCCATAGCGAACAGCAGAATGCGCGATCAGCTCCATCAGCAGTCGATTCGCGATCCGCTGACTGGGTTGTTTAATCGTCGTCACTTCATCGAGCTGCTGCGCAGTCAAATCGAGGCTTGCAGACGTACAGAGCAAACGTTTTGCCTGATCTCGGTCGATGTCGACCACTTCAAGCGCTTCAATGACATTCACGGTCACGATGCTGGCGACATGGTCTTAAGAGCTGTGGGAGACTCGCTGGAGCGGTCTTGCGATGCGAATGAGCTTCCCTGCCGGATCGGGGGAGAGGAGTTCATGATCCTGCTGCCAGAGACCACAATTGATCGGGCGCAGGATCAGGCAGAGATCATACGCCGGAGCATCGAACGCATCACTGTGCGCTACGGTGAAAAGGCACTCCCGCGCATTACCGCCTCGCTTGGAATTGCCGTGTATCCCGATCATGGCGTGATGCCACAAGACCTCATGAAGTGCGCAGATGATGCGCTCTATGCCTCTAAGGCCAGTGGTCGCAACCAAGTGACCGTCGCCAAAACCGCGATCGAGATGGGCGATCGTGATGCCGCCAAGCTTGAATTCGACACGACCAGAGATGGTGTCGCGTTCGGTGCTGATGCTTCCGCTATGACAGATGGGTACGACGATTATCCTCCGGTCGCCTAGATGTGCTGCCTCAGGACATTGTTCCTTGTTATGGCGATACGGGAACAAGCAGCTCAGTCTTCGAGAAGTTGAGCGGTGCATTGGTCCATTGCAGGTGCAATTCAATCAGGGGACGCGTTCGGTCCTGCCGCACACCGTGCTTCTGAGGGCCGCGACACGCCAGTTCGGCTAGGGCGTCGATCGCATGATCCTCAGCATCTGATCGGAAACGCTCTCGCAAGAAGCCGCCGCCAGGCAACGTCTGCTTCCTCACAGACATTTGAGAATCGGGCTCAGGAAGCGTGGCCAGTTCCGCGCATGCGTCGAAGGCCGGTATCGCTTTGGTTGAGCCCTTTGGCCCTTGCGGCCAGTGCAATCCGAACAAGCGCAGCACGTTTTCATCGTTAGCGGATTGGTTTTCAAGCCACTGGAACAGCGTATGCCAGCACCCCAAACGACCGTCCACGCCCTCGTCTTCCTGGCATCGGACGAAAAACACGGGCGTTGGGCGCATGTAAACGAGCCCGGATGACATATTCAGTCTCCTGCTTGCTTCGTGCCCTGCTTGCGCAATCGTTGCCGTCAACGGTGCGACGCTAGACTCTGCCCGCTTGACGCGGAAGCGTTTCGTCGGCCCACACCTGTTCCGCTCATTCTGGCCGGCCACCCATGAAATCGTGCCGTTGGGTGCTCGGCCAGGAAGACCGAAAGAGCAGGTGTGAGATGTTCCCAGCTCAACTTAACATGCTCTAGTCCGATCTTGCCTGCTACATGGTCAATAGGAGCCCTCGGATTCAATGTAGTTTGTGGAACAAGTCAATTTAGAATAAAGCGCCTCTTAACAATGTAGGCGCCGAAGTCTGACCGCTCCGGCAGAGCATATTGGCGGGTTTTGTCATCGGACCATGTGTAGGTGTCGCCCGGTGCGGTTCCGAAGCGCTCCGGTGCGCGCTGCGTGCGGAAGGGTTGAAGCTCAGCGCGGCGGCGATCATAGGCGGCAATCTCGCTCATCACGTTGGAGTCATCGAACCGATCGACATGAACCGTTGTCTCAAGCGGTAGGCGCAGGCTGAGATACCCGTCCGTTGACGGCCAACCGACAGCGAGACCGGCGATGGGAAACGTGTAGTCCGGCAGATTGAGTATTTCGGACGCTGCGTCCGGCTGATTCCGAATGGCACTAATCGGGCAACAGCCGAGCCCGATCGTCTCGGCGGCCGTGATGAACGCCTGCAGCGCAATACCGCCGTCGACCGCTGCGTTGAAGAAGGCATCCAGGTGGTCGTTCGCGAATGTGCGCTCGTGGACGTCGTGGATCTGCCGCTGGCGGCGATTGTTGCCGCAAAAAACGAGCAATGCCGGTATCTGCTGCGTCCAAGCCTGATCGGCAACAAGGGTTTTCAACGCGGCTAACTGGTCCGCATCGCGCACGATGATGATA